>JAEULV010000116.1 GCA_016793065.1 Hyphomicrobiaceae bacterium | reverse complement strand
TTGACGCAACCGGCGAACCGGCGCCAAGTCCACGCCTGCCTCTTGCGTCCGGGCGTTCGGTGATGAAAAGCTGCGGCAACGGCGCGCGACGGGCGCGATACGACGGGCGATCGCATGCTTGAAGCGACGGTGGAGGACGTGGGCGGGCTGGACGAGGCGACCCGGCGGCGGATGTACGCCCTGTTCCAGCGCTACTATGACGCCACCTCCGAGCCCCGGTTCCTCGCCGATCTGGCCGACAAGCACCGGGTTGTGCTGATCAACGACGAAACCGGGCGGCTCTGCGGGTTTTCGACGCTGGCGATCGACCGGCTCGAGCACCAGGGACGCCCGCTCCTTGTTGTCTTCTCCGGCGATACCATCATCGACCGCGCCCACTGGGGTTCGCAGGTGTTCGCCCATGCCTGGATCCGCGAAATCGGCCGCATCGCCGCCACCGCGCCGGACCTGCCGCTCTATTGGCTATTGATCGTCAAGGGCCACCGCACCTACCGCTATCTGCCGACATTCGGCCTGACATTCGTCCCCGACTGGCGTCGGCCCGACGATCCCGCCCTCGACGCCCTCAAACACGCCCTCGCGTCACGCCGTTTCGGCCCGGCCTACGATCCGGCGCGCGGCATCGTCAGCTTCGATCGCTCGCGCGGCCATCTCGCCGCCGAATGGGCCATGCCCGGCGAGCGCGAGGCCCGCCGCGCCGATGTGCGGTTCTTCCTTGCCCGCAACCCCGGCTACGTTCGCGGCGACGAACTGGTCTGCCTCGCCGCCCTCGCGCCGGACAACATGCGGCCGCTGACGCGCCGGCTGTTCGAGGCCGGGAGATCGGGCCAATGACCCTTGCCGGCTGGTCCGCGCTTCTCGCTGCGGCGCAGGCCCCCGAACGGGCCTTGCGCGCCGCGCTGGCCGATCCGCGCGCCTCGCAGGCCCGATGGCTTGCCGCCCACCTCGCCGCCAATGCCGAAAGCCGCTTCGGTCGCGACCACGGCTTCGCCGCCATCCGTTCCATCGCCGACTACCGCGCCGCCGTGCCGATCGCCCCCTACGACGCCTTCCGCCCGGCCATCGCGGCCATGGCCGCCGGCGCCGCGAGCGAACTGGTCGTCGATCCGGTCATCGCCTTCGAGCAGACCGGCGGCACCGCGTCGGGCGGCAAGCTGGTGCCCTATACCGCTTCGAGCCTCACGAGTTTCAGCGCCGCCGTGCTGCCCTGGCTCGCCGATCTCGCCCGCCGCCGCCCGGCGATCACCCAAGGCCGGGCCTATGTCTCGATCAGCCCCGCCACCCGCCAGCCGGCCGTCACCGCCGGCGGCATCGCCATCGGCCTGCCGGAAGCCGCCTATCTCGGCGCCGATCTCGCCCGGGCGCTGGGATCGATCCTGGCCGTGCCGCCGGATGTCGGCGCCATCGCCGAAATCCCCGAATGGCGCCTGGCGACGCTTGCCGCCCTGGTCGAGGCCGACGACCTCGCCTTCGTTTCCGTCTGGAGCCCGACCTTCCTTCTCGACCTGATCGAGGCACTGCCCTCCCATGCCGAGGCCGTCGCCGTCCGCCTGACGCCACCGGCCCGGCAGCGGCTGGCGCGGGCGCTCGCCGGTCCCGTCATCGATACCGCCCGGCTTTGGCCCGACCTGGCGGCGATTTCCTGCTGGAGCGATGCCAGTTCCGCCCCCTTCGCCGCCCGACTGGCGGCGCTGTGTCCGCAGGCCGCCATCGAGCCGAAGGGGTTGCTGGCGACCGAGGCGGCGATCACGCTTCCCCATGGCTCCGCGCCCGGATCGATCCCGGCGCTGACCAGCGGCTTTCTCGAATTCGTCGACGACGCCGGCGCGGCCCGGCTGGTCGACGAACTCGAGGCCGGCGCCACCTACCGGGTCGTCGTCACCACCCCCGCCGGCTTCTATCGCTACGACATCGGCGACCGGCTCGCCTGCCTCGGCCACGTCGGCGCCGTGCCCCGCCTCGCCTTTGTCGGCCGGGCCGGTCTCGTCAGCGACATGGTCGGCGAGAAGCTCGACGACGCCTTTGTCGGCACGGTGCTGAGGCGCCTGCCGGTTCCGGCGGCGCTGGTGGCGCGCGCCCTGCCCCGTCCGCACTACCGGCTCTGGCTTGACGCCGGCGCCGAATGCGATGCCGATGCGGCGGCGCGGGCCGTCGAGGCCGGCCTGCGCGCCAATCCGCAATATGCCTATGCCCGCGACCTCGGCCAGCTCGGCCCGCTGGCGCGCGAGCCCCGCCCCGGCTTCGCCGCCGCCCGGGCCGCGATCCGCGCCGGCGCCGGCATTCGCCTGGCCGATGTCAAGCCGCAGGCGCTGATCGTCGAGCATATGCGGGATCCGCCCGGAACGTGAGCCGATTGCCGTAGGGGGTGGCCGGCCCTATGTTCGCATCGAGCGAATCCGGTCAAGGCCGGTCGGAGGCCAGTTTGAGGGGTTTAAGCAACATGAAGGTCGCCCTCGTCTCCCCCAAGGGGCCGCTCTATCGCAATCGCGGCGGCATCTTCAAGAAATCCCTGCGCTACCAGCCGCTGACCCTGACGACGCTGGCGGCGCTGGCGCCGGCCGAACTCGCCATCGACTTCGTCCTGCATGACGAGGGCACCGGCGACGTGCCGCTCGATCTCGACGCCGATCTGATCGGCATGACGGTGATCACCGGCTCGGCCGCCCGCGCCTATGAACTCGCCGCCGCCTTCCGTGCCCGCGGTAAGACCGTCGTCCTCGGCGGGCCGCACGTGACGCTGCTGCCGGATGAGGCGCAGGCCCATGCCGACGCGATTTGCGTCGGCTATGCCGAGGAAAGCTGGCCGCGATTGCTGCGCGACTTCGCCGCCGGCCGCATGCGGCCGCGCTACGATCAGGCGGCGGATTTCCAGCTGACCAACCTGCCCTTCGCCCGTCGCGACCTGCTCGACGGCCGCAATTATCTGACCCAGGCCGTGTTCGAGGCGACGCGCGCCTGTGCCCATGACTGCGAATTCTGCGTCGCGCCGTCGGCCTGGGGCCGCAGGCAGTTCCAGAAGCCCATCGACCATGTCGTCGAGGATATCCGCCGCGTCGGGGCAAAGAAGATCCTGTTCGTCGACCTCAACCTGATTTCCGACCGCGCCTATGCCCGCGACCTGTTCACCGCGCTGGTGCCGCTGAAGGTCCGCTGGTTCGGCCTGTCGACGAGCCTCATCGGCCGCGATCCCGAATTGATGGAACTGATGGCCCGCTCCGGCTGCGCCGGCCTGCTCATCGGCTTCGAGACCATCTCCTCCGCCGGGCTCGGCACCATCCGCAAGCGCTTCAACGATCCCGGCCGCTATGCCGAGCTGATCCGCGACCTGCACCGGCTCGGGATCTCGATCCAAGGCTGTTTCGTCTTCGGCAATGACGACGACACCGAAGCGACCTTCGACGAAACCGTCGACTTCGTTCTCGAAACCCGCATCGACCTGCCGCGCTTCGCGCTGCTGACGCCGTTTCCGGGCACGCCGCTGCATGCGCGCCTTGCCCGCGAGGGCCGCATCCTCACCCGCGACTGGAACCTCTATGACGGCCAGCACGTCGTGTTCGAGCCGAAGGCGATGAGCGTCGCCGCGCTGCAGGCCGGGCACGAACGCGCCTGGCGCAAGGCCTATTCCTGGCGGGGCATCCTGTCGCGCCTGCCCCATGCCGGCAGGCAGCTGCCGCTGTCACTCGCCGCCAATCTCGGCTACCGCTTCTATGCCCACCACCTGCACACGCACTACACCTGCGACTGGCCGCAGGTCCGCGCCGAGGCGGCGTGATGCGGCTGACATTGGTGCATCCGGCCATCGGCCGCAAGCCGGGCACGCGCTACATGCGCTCCTGGCAGATGGAACCGCTGCCGATCGCGGCGCTCGCCGGCCTGACGCCGCCGGACGTCGACATCGCCTTCTACGACGACCGGCTGGAGGCGATCGACTATGACCGCCCGGCCGATCTGGTGGCGATTCCGGTCGAGACCTACACCGCCCGGCGCGCCTATCAGATCGCCTCGGATTTCCGCCGTCGCGGCGTGCCGGTGGTAATGGGCGGCTTCCACGCGACCCTCGCCCCCGACGAGGTCGGCCGCCATGCCGAGAGCGTCGTCATCGGCGAGGCCGAGGAAGTATGGGCCGAGGTGATCGACGACGCCCGCCACGGCCGCCTGCAGCCGCGCTACCGGTCGGATCGCCTGCCCGATCTTGCCCGGGTTCGACCCGACCGCCGGCTGTTCGCCGGCAAGCGCTATCTGCCGATCCGGCTGGTGGAAACCGGGCGCGGCTGCAAGTTTCCCTGCGACTTCTGCGCCATCCAGACGTTTTTCGATCGCACCGCCCGCCACCGGCCGATCGACGCCATCGTCGCCGAACTCGCGGCGCTGAGAGCCGACGCCCGGCTGTTCTTCTTCGTCGACGACAATTTCGCCGCCGACATCGCCCATGCCCGCGCCCTCGCCGACGCCATCGCGCCCCTGGGCATCCGCTTCGTCACCCAGATGAGCATCAACGCCGCCCATGACGAGACGTTTCTCGCCGCCTTGCGCCGGGCCGGCTGCGTCGGCGTGCTGATCGGCTTCGAGAGCCTCGATCCCGGAGTGCTGCGGTCGATGCGCAAGGGCTTCAACGCCATGAAGGGCGGCTATCCGGCGGCGCTCGCCAACCTGCGCCGCCACCATATCCGCGTCTATGGCACCTTCGTCTTCGGCTATGGCCCGACCCGGCCGGAGGCCTTCCTCGAGGCGGCCGAATTCGCCATCGACCACAAGTTCTACATCGCCGCCTTCAATCACCTGACGCCGTTTCCGGGAACGCCGCTTTATGCCCGCCTGCAGGCGGAAGGGCGGCTCTTGCACGAGGCCTGGTGGCTCGACGACGCCTATCGCTACAACGACCTGCCGTTCCGCCCCGAGGGCGCCGAGCCGGACGACATCCGCCGCGGCTGCCTCGACGCCCGCCGCCGCTTCTACGGCTGGCCGAGCATCACCCGGCGCTTCCTCGATCCGGTCAACCGGTCCGACGCGCTGATGATGCGCAATTTCCTGCCGATCAACTACATGCACCGGGCGGAACTCTCCACCCGCGACCGTTTCCCCCTCGGAGATCCGCAATGGCCGGGACCGCTGCTCCCGGTCGGCTGAGCCCGGCGCCGGGCCGCGTGCGGTTCGACATCGCCGGCCCGGCGGACGAGCCGGACTTGCGCCGGCTATTACGTCAGACACCGCTGGGCGGCGGCTACCGGCTGACGCTGGAGCGCGAGCCCGACGCCCTCGCCGCCGATTTCGGCCTCGCCGGGGCCGCGACCTACGTCATCGCCCGCGACGGCGACAGCGGCGCGGCGATCGGCATGTGCGAGCGGGTGGTGCGGCTCGCCCATGTCGACGGCGCGGTGCGCCGCCTGCCCTATCTCGCCGCCCTGCGCGTTCACCCCGATGCCAGGGGCCGCATCGCCATCCTGCGCGGCGGCTTTGCCGCGCTGCGCGCCGTCGAACAGCCGGACGACGCCCCCTTCGCCCTGACCTCGATCACCGCCGACAACCACGCCGCCCGCCGCCTGCTCACCGCCGGCATCGACGGCCTGCCGCTCTATCGCCCTGTCGGCGATTTCCTGACCCACGCCCTGCGCCCGCGCCGCTGCCGCCCGCGCGCCGCGATCGCGCCGGCTTGCCTCGACGACCTCCCGGCGCTGACCGCCTTCCTCGATCGCCACAACCGCCGCCGGCAATTCGCCCCCCATTGGCGCGACGGCGACCTGGCGCGGCTCGCCGACGCCGGCCTGCCGCCGCACCGCATCCTGCTTGCCCGCGTCGACGGCGAGATCCGCGGCTCGATCGCGCTCTGGGACCAGCGCGCCCACCGCCAGACGGTGATGCGCGGCTATCCGCCTGTCGTTGCCGCCCTGCGGCCGGCGCTCAACCGCCTCGCGCCCCTGCTGCGCCTGCCGACCCTGCCGCCCCTCGGCGAGCCGCTGGCCCAGGCCGTCGCCGCGCTCCATACCGCCGAGGCCGACGACGCGGAACTGGCGCTCGACCTGGTCGCCGCCGCCCTGACCGAGGCGGCGCGCCTGCGTTTTTCCGTGGTTATCCTCGGCCTTGCCGCCGATCACCCATGGTGCGCGCCCCTCAAACGCCGCTACGGTGGCTTGACCTATCGCACCTCGCTCTATCTGGCCCATTGGCCGGAGGCGCGCGAGGCTGTCGCGGCACTCGGACCGGCCTTGCCGGCGCCTGAACTGGGATTTCTGTGAGATGAGGCACATCACCTTCGTGCGCCCCAACCTCGGCACCGGCCCGTCGGCCGATGCCATGGCGCCGCTGGTGTTCGCCATCCTGCGCGCCCGCACCCCCGACGACATCGCCACGACCCTGATCGACGAGCGCATCGAGCCGTTCGCGCCCGTCGCCACCGATCTCGTCGCCATGACGGTCGAGACCTTCACCGCCCGGCGCGCCTACGAGATCGCCGCCATCTACCGGGCGCGCGGCATCCCGGTGGTGATGGGCGGGCATCACCCGTCCATGTGTCCGGACGAGGCGCTCCAGCATGCCGACTGCGTCGTCACCGGCGATGCCGAGGGCGTCTGGGAGGACGTCGTCGCCGATGCCCGCGCCGGCCGGCTCCAGCGCCGCTACGGCCACCGGCCCGGCACCGCCGATCCCGGCCCGATCCGCTTCGACCGTTCGATCTTCGCCGGCCGGCGCTACGGCCCGATCACCCTGGTGCAGGTCGGGCGCGGCTGCCGCTTCGCCTGCGATTTCTGCTCCATCCACGCCTTCTACGGCACCCACCGCCAGCAACGGCCGCCGGACGAGGTCGCCGCCGAGATCGCCGCCCTGCCGAGAACGCCGCTGATCTTCTTCGTCGACGACAACCTCTTCTGGCGTCGCGATCGCTTCCTGGCGCTGATGGCGGCGTTGAAGCCGCTGAAGCGCCGCTGGTCGTGCCAGATCACCATCGACGTCGCCCGCGACGACGAGCTGCTCGATGCCATGGCCGCCGCCGGCTGCGCCATGGTGCTGATCGGGTTTGAATCGCTCGATCGCGCCAACCTGAAGCAGATGCGCAAGAACTGGAACGGCGTCTCCGGCGACTATGCCGACGTCATTGCCCGGCTGACCCGGCGCGGCATCATGATCTACGGCACCTTCGTCTTCGGCTATGACGCCGACCGCCCGGACGCCTTCGACGCCGCCGCCGCCTTCGCCCGCTCGACCGGCATGGCGATCGCCAATTTCAACCCGCTGACGCCGATGCCCGGCACCGGGCTCTATGCCCGGCTGGCGGCGGAAGGCCGGCTGTTGCGGCCCGATTGGTGGATCGACCCCGCCTATCGCTACGGCGATGCCATCTTCGCCCCCAGGGCCATGACCGCCGCCGAGCTGCGCGACGGGCCGATGCGGGCGCGCGCAGCGTTCTACGCGCTCGGCTCGATCCTCGCCCGCGCCGCAGGCGGCATCCTCGGCTGGCGCCGCCCCGGCAGCATCGCGATGATGCTCGCCGCCAATTTCGTGTCGCGTCGGGAAATCCGCCGCAAGCAGGCGCGCGCGCTGAGCAGCGGCGAGCCTCTCCCGACCCTGATCGAAGTGAAGGACGCGGCGACGTGAGACTGACCCTGATCAAGCCGACCATCGGCCGGCCGACCCACAGCCTCTATGTCGACGAAGCCCGCATGGAGCCGCTCAATCTCGGCGTGCTGGCGGCGCTGACACCGCCGGATGTCGACGTGGTGATGTATGACGATCGCTGCGAGCCGATCCCCTACCACCAGCCGACCGATCTCGTCGCCATCACCGTCGAGACCTACACCGCGCGCCGCTCCTACGAGATCGCCGCCGAATATCGCCGTCGCGGCGTACCGGTGATCATGGGCGGCTTCCAGCCGACCTTCGTGCCGGATGAATGCGCCGAGCACGCCGATTCGGTGTTCATCGGCGACGCCGAGACCGTCTGGGCGAGCGTCATCGACGACGCGCGGCGCGGCGCGCTGAAGCCGGTCTATCGCGGCGAGCCGGGACGGCCGCAGACCGGCGTGCTGACCCGCCGCGACATCTTCGAGGGCAAGGGCTATCTGCCGGTCAGCCTGATGCAGTTCACCCGCGGCTGCCGCTTCGTCTGCGATTTCTGCGCCGTCACCCGCTATTTCGACCGCAAGCACCACATCCGCGCCATCGACGAGACCCTCGCCGAGATCGAGAACCAGAAGCGCAAGCTCGTCTTCTTCGTCGACGACAACATCGCCTCCAACCGCCAGGCGCTGAAGGAACTCTGCCGGGCGCTGATCCCCCTGCGCATCAACTGGGTGAGCCAGGCCTCGCTCGACGTCACCGCCGACGCCGAACTGATGAAGCTGATGGTCGACAGCGGCTGCCTCGGTCACATCATGGGCTTTGAATCCATCACCCGCGACAGCGTCCGCGAGGCGCGCAAGGCGCCGAACATGCCGCGCTTCGACCAATACGCCACCCAGATCGCCATCCTGCGCGAGCACGGCCTGCAGACCTGGGCCGCCTTCACCCTCGGCTACGACCACGACACCGTCGACAGCGTCCGCGCCACCCTGGAATTCGCCCTGAAGCACCGCTTCACCTTCGCCGCCTTCAACATCCTGATGCCCTATCCCAACACCCCGCTCTATGACCGGCTGACCCGCGAGGGCCGCCACCTCTATGACGGCAAATGGTGGCTGCACCCGGAATACCGCTTCAACGACTGCGCCTTCGTGCCGGCGAGGATGACGCCCGACCAGCTGACCGACGTCTGCTACGAGGCGCGGCGCGAGTTCAACCGCATCCCGTCGATGCTGTGGCGCTTCTCCGACCTCAAGACCAACATGCGGACGCTGACGCGGATGCGGGCCTTCTGGCAGTTCACGCCGGTGTTCCGGCGCGAGGTGTTCAAGAAGCACGGCATGGTGTTCGGCCATTTCGGGCATCGCTGACCATGCGGCG
>JAEULV010000133.1 GCA_016793065.1 Hyphomicrobiaceae bacterium | reverse complement strand
GCCTTCGATCCGATCGCCTATCCCAAGCCCGACGGCAAGATCTCGTTCGACCGGCTCTCCTCGGTGTTCCTGTCCAACACCAACCACGAGGAAGACCAGCCGATCCATCTGAAGCTCGCCGATCCGGCCAAGCAATTGTCGTCGGAACTCGGCATGTTCGCCGGCCCGTCCAACCGCTATTGCCCGGCCGGCGTCTATGAGTGGGTGGAAAAGGACGGCCAGCCGACCTTCGTCATCAACGCCCAGAACTGCGTCCACTGCAAGACCTGCGACATCAAGGACCCCAACCAGAACATCAACTGGACGGTCCCGGAAGGCGCCGGCGGGCCGAACTATCCGAACATGTGATACCATCGGGCATTGAAAATGACCGATGGTATTCCTGACGCGAGTTTCTCATGCCTCTGATGCGGATGAGAAATTCGCGTCTTCTCAGAGGCCGGGCGCGTAAGCGCCTTCGGTCTCTGCCATGACGCAACCAGGCGCGCGCCTTCGCCGATCGGCGCCGCCTGCCGCAAAGCGCCTCCGCCCCCCTCGGCGGAGGCTTTTTTGTCGCCGCCCGCCGGCATAGGCTGTCGGACGATCCCCCCGCCGCCGCAAGCCGCCCTCGAACGGACCGATCCTCGATGAACGAACCGGACGACGACCTCAGGCATACGACGCTCGAAGATGCCTTCGCCCTCGCCACCGGCGTCGTCTTCGTCGCCCTCGGGGTCGAACTGCTGCGCCGCGCCGGCCTGTCGTCGGGTGGGGCGCCGGGTCTGGCGATCCTGCTGCATCTCGCCACCGGGCTGCCGTTCGCGCCGGTGCTGTTTGCCATCAACCTGCCGTTCTACGCCTTCGCTTTCCTCAAGATGGGCTGGCGCTTCACTCTCAAGACCTTCATCGCCGTCAGCCTGCTGACACTCGCGGTCTGGGGCCTGCCGCAACTGCTGACCATCACCCATGTCGACCCGATCGCCGGCGCGGTCGGCGCCGGGCTGTTGACCGGGGTCGGGCTGCTGATCCTCATCCGCCACAAGTCGAGCCTCGGCGGCGTCGGCATCATGGCGGTCTATCTGCAGGATCGCTTTGGCTGGCGCGCCGGCAAGGTGCAGATGGCGATCGATTGCGTCATCCTCACCGGCTCGTTCCTGCAGCTCGACCTCCGGCACGCGCTGTTGTCGATCCTCGGCGCCGTCGTGCTGAATGTCGTGCTGTGGGTCAACCATCGCTCCGGCCGCTATGGCGGCTATTGAGCGCCCGGCCCCGCGTCAATCGCGCTCGTCGCTGGCGACCGCCTGGGCCCGCAGCATGTGAATGCGACCCCGGCCGATGGCGCGGACCGCGTCGCCATGCCGGTCGAGCGTCCGCCCGCGCGTCAGCCGGTCCCACATCTGCCGCGACAGAATCAGTCCCTGCGTCTCGCTCGGCCGGCCGAGGACGCGGGTGCGCAATGCCGACCAGTATTCCCGCAGCCGCGCCTGAAAGCCGAAGCTCGCCAGCGCCAGCGAGAACACCGCCGCCATCCGGTCGGCTTCCCCCGCCCGCTCGACGCGCTCGATGAAATGCCCGACCTCGCGAAACCAGTCGCCTTCCAGCACCACGTCCGGCGGCAGGATCATGATCCACGGCGCCCGGCGGGATTCGCGGACCGCCGCGCTGACCCGGGCGCCCCAGGAGCCGGGCGTGCTGACATAGCCGCAGCCGGCCGCGTCGGCGACCACTTCGGTGCCATCGCGCGAACCGCCGTCGCCGACCACCACTTCCCGCACGATCCCGTCGGCCGCCGCCGGCACCAGCGCGGCCAGCGTGCGGGCAAGCCCCGCCTCGGCGTCGAGCGTGGGAATGATCACCGTCAGCATGCCGTCATTTCACCCGCCGGCTGTCGGCAGTCCGGCCTCATTGCCCCTGCCTTCGTCGAGAATTCCCGGCAAACAACGGGACCACGCCGCCGTCGGCCACGATGCCGCATCGGCCATCGTCAGGCGAGGCCTTATCATGTCGGCCAAGGCCATACGAGTCGAAGCTTTAGGCGAAATCGCTAAATTTTGGCATTGTTCAAGTCGTGGTCTTGTGAACATATAAGGAACACCGTTGGCGAGTCGGGTTTGGGCGGCGAACGCGAAAGGAGTGGGAGATGGCGCGGATCTTCGACGGCAGCGCGGGCGGCATGGGCAGCGGCGCGGCGCGGGGCGCGCGTTCGCGCACCGATGATCTGGTCGCGCAAGGCTTCGCCGAGGTCGACGCGGTCGATCCGCTCGAGGCCGCGATCGTCGACGAGGCGGCGCGGCGCGGTCGCGGCACGGTTTCCAATCGCTCCGGCCGCTTCGAGCCCGAGGCGCGCGTGCCGGTGCATGACGGCTGGTCGGCGCCCGAACCGGATCCGGCGCCGCTGAAGACCGAGGTACAGGTCGAGGCCGCCAAGCGCATCATCACCCGCAATTCCTCCCCCGACATTTCCTTCGATCGCTCGATCAACGTCTATCGCGGCTGCGAGCACGGCTGCAGCTATTGCTTCGCCCGGCCGACCCACGCCTATATGGGCCTGTCGCCTGGGTTGGATTTCGAAACCCGCCTGTTCGTCAAGCCCAACGCCGCCCGGCTGCTGGAGCAGGAACTGGCCGAGCCCGGCTATGAGCCGAGGACCATCGCGCTCGGCACCAACACCGATCCCTATCAGCCGATCGAGAAGACCAGGCGCCTCACCCGCGCCGTGCTGGAGGTGCTGGAGCGCTGCGGCCACCCGGTCGGCATCGTCACCAAGTCCCACCTCGTCACCCGCGACAAGGACATCCTGGCGCGCATGGCCGAGCGCGGCCTCGCCAAGGTCGCCATTTCCATCACCACCCTCGACCCCAAGCTGGCCCGCGCCATGGAACCCCGCGCCGCGACGCCGGGCCGCCGGCTGGAGGCGCTGAAGGAACTTTCCGACGCCGGCATCCCCACCGTCGTTCTCGCCTCGCCGATCATCCCGGCGCTCAACGACAGCGAGATCGAGCGCATCCTCGACGCCGCCCGCGCCAACGGCGCCCGCGACGCCGGCTACATCCTGTTGCGGCTGCCGCAGGAAGTGTCGGAACTGTTCAAGGAATGGCTGTTGCAGCACTATCCCGACCGCTACCGGCATGTCCTGTCGGTGCTGCGCTCCATGCGCGACGGTCGCGACTATGACGCCACCTGGGGCAAGCGGATGAAGGGCGGCGGCCCGTATGCCTGGACGATCGCCCGCCGCTTCGAGATCGCGCTGAAACGCCTCGACATGGGCCGCGCCGGCCGGACGCGGCTGCGCACCGACCTGTTCCAGCGCCCGATCCTGCCGGGCGAGCAATTGAGCCTGTTCTGATCGTTGTCGTTCAGGGCTCCGGGAGACCGATATGGAAGCGCGCTTGTCAATCGTGACCCTCGGCGTTCGCGATATAGCCCTCGCCACCGCGTTCTATCAACGCCTCGGCTTCGTCCGCTCCGGCCAGAGCCAGGACGCCGTCACCTTCTTCGATGCCGGCGGCGTCGTGCTGGCGCTCTACGGCCGGCAGCCCCTTGCCGAGGACGCCGGCGTCGCCGCCGACGGCACCGGCTTTCGCGCCGTGACGCTGGCGCACAACGTCGGCTCGCCCGCCGAGGTCGATGCCGTGCTGGCCGAGGCCGTCACCGCCGGCGCCCGGCTGGTCAAGCCCGGGCAGGCGGTGTTCTGGGGCGGTTATTCCGGCTATTTCGCCGATCCCGACGGTCATTTGTGGGAAGTGGCTCACAACCCGTTCTGGCCTCTCGATGCCGCCGGCCGCATCGCCCTGCCGGATTGATGCCCCGGCGATCACTCTTCGAGATCGCCCGCCCGATAGATGCGCGGCCGCGCCGAGCGGACGAAGCGACCGTCGGGATCGACGAAGAAGATATCGACGCTGAGCACGCCCTCCCGGTCGGCCAGTCGCAGATCATGCTCGATCGTGCGCAGCTCCGGCCGGCAGTCGCTGCCGGATCGGTCGAGCGTCACCGTCACCACCAGCGTCCGCTTCGGCGTCTCGATATTGCCCGGCGAGCCGTCGCGCACATCGGCGAAGCGCACACAGGTGTTTTCGGCGAAGTAGACGATGTGCAGATCGACATTGCCCTTGCCGTCGGCC
>JAEULV010000070.1 GCA_016793065.1 Hyphomicrobiaceae bacterium | reverse complement strand
GATGCCGGCCAGGGCCTGCTTGTGGGCGTGGACGACGTCCCAGTTCTCGGCCATCGCCACCTCGACCATGTCGTGGATGCGGCGTTCCTCGGTGAGCTGGGTCTTGTTGAAGCGGTGGATGGCCAGCGCCGCCTGGCGCAGACGGTCGGCGGCTGTCATCGGCATGGCGGCGATCGCCTCGACCTGGGCATGGCAGTCGCGCAGGATGCGGCGGGCGATGGCCTGGTTGATCTCGGACTTGGAGGCGAAGAAACGGTAGACGTTGGCCGGGCTCATGCCGAGACCATGTGCGATGTCGGCGACCGCCGTCTTGGCATAGCCGACGCGGCGGAACATCTCCTCCGCCACTTCCAGAATGCGGGCGCGGATTTCCTCCGCCGTCGGCTTGGTCTTGAAGTGCATGATGTCTGTCTAATGATGACTGATGATTTTTGAAATTTATCACACATCAATCAAACGATGCAAGCCTGGTGGTTATCACAGGGATCCGGTGCTGAGCGGAGGAGAGATCCGGGCGGGTTGGGACCGGGCGAGGCGCGCCGATGCGCCCACTTGTTGCCTTGCAGGAATGCCACGGCGGAATCGTCACATTCGCCGCGGCGACCGAAGGTGCAAACCGAGTTTTAACGGAAAAAGTCTAATTTTACAGCAATGCAACCCAAATACCGTGATTTTTGCCGATAGGACCGCATGCAGACCGAGATCCTCACCGCAACCGCCGACGGCCAGTGGGCAAGGCGCAGTCCGATCGCGGACGCGGATCTGGTGATCTATTTCGGCGCACGCCACCGCATGGTCGAGCACGACTGGCATGCTCAGTTGCAGCGGTTGCACCCCCGCGCCATCGTCATCGGCTGCTCCACCGGCGGACAGATCGTCGGCGACCGGATCGTCGATCAGGAGATGACCGCGGCGGCGCTGAAGTTCGAGGCGACGCCGATCCGGCTGTTTCGCGGCCGCATCGACAGTGCCGAAGCCTCGCGGGCAACCGGCGAGGCAATCGGCTGGTCGCTCGACGGCGGCGATCTCGCCGGAATCCTGGTGCTGTCGGACGGACTCAACGTCAACGGCAGCGAACTGGTGGCAGGGATCGCGGCCTCGACGCCGCCGCATGTGCGGATCGCCGGCGGGCTCGCCGGCGACGGCGAACGGTTCGAGACGACCCTGGTCGACGCCGGCGAGGGTCCGAAGCCGGGCGCCATTGCCGCGATCGGCTTTTACGGCAACCGCATCCGCATCGGCTTCGGCAGCGGCGGCGGCTGGGACGCGTTCGGTCCGCATCGGCGGATCACCAAGGCCTGCGGCAACGTGCTGGCGGAGATCGACGGCAAGCCGGCGCTGGAGCTTTACGATCGCTACCTCGGCGACGAAGCCGCCGGCATGCCGGGCACGGCGCTGCTGTTTCCGCTGAGCATCTGCGATCCGGCACAGCGGGGGCACGAAGTGGTGCGCACCGTGCTGGGCATCGACCGGACGCGCGGCACCATGACCTTCGCCGGCGACATGCCGACCGGCTGGTGGGCGCAATTGATGCGCGGGCAGTTCCACCGACTGGCGGAAAGCGCCGCCGACGCCGCCCGGCAGGCCGAAATCGATACGGCCGGCGACCGACTGTCGATCCTGATCAGCTGCACCGGCCGACGCCTGTTGATGGGGCAGCGGATCACCGAGGAACTGAGCGCGGCGCAACGCGGGCTCGGCGACGGTTCGCACACCATCGGCTTCTATTCCTATGGCGAGATCTCGCCGCACCCGGATTCCGGATTGCCGCAGCTGCACAACCAGACCATGACGGTGATGCAGCTGGGAGAAGCGGGGACGGTGCCATGAACCGACTGCTTTCCGCGCAAATCGCCAGTCGCGCCGCGCCGACGGCAGCCTCGACATCGAGACGCTGCTGCGGCTGGTCGAGACGGCCTATGACGAGATGGACCGCGACCGGCGGCGCACCGATCGCTCGATCGCGCTGATGGTGGAGGAACTGGACCAGCTCAATTCCGGGCTGGAACAGCTGGTGGCCGAACGCACCGCCCAGCTCAGCACGCTGCGGACCCAGCTCGAGGCGACCCTGGAGAATGTCGACCAGGGCATCATCATGACCAACGCCACCGGGCAGATCCTGGTCGGCAACCACCGCGCCCACGAGTTGCTCGGCTCGAATCCGGAGCGTCGCTTCGACCGACTCGATCCGATCGACTTTCCGTTTGCCGCGATCGCCGCCGATGGGGCGCGGCGGGTGGAGCTGACACGGCCGGGCGGCATCATGTTGGAAGTGCGCGCCGCCGCGCTTGCCGATGGCGGCACGGTGTTCACCATCCTCGACATCACCGAGCGGCGGCGGCGCGAGATTGAACTCCGCCAGGCCGAGGCGGAGTATCGCTCTCTGTTCGAGAATTCGGTCGTCGGCCTCTACCGCACCTCGATCGAGGGCCGGCAGTTGCGGGCCAATCCGGCGCTGGTCAAGCTCAACGGCTACACCTCGGAAACCGAGTTGCTGGCGGCGGTCAACGACATTTCCGTCGAGTGGTATGTCGATCCGCGCCGGCGCGACGAATTCGTGCGGCGGATGCTGGAAAACGGCCGCGTCACCGATTTCGTCTCGGAAATCTATCGCCATGCCACGCGGGAAAAGACCTGGGTGTCGGAATCGGCGTGGATCGTGCGCGGGCCGAACGGCGAGCCGCTGTGCTTCGAGGGCACGGTGATCGAGGCGAACGAGCGCATCGCGGCGCAGACGGCGATCGAGCACATGGCGCACCACGACGCGCTGACCGGACTGCCGAACCGGCTCCTTTTCCTCAACCGGCTGCGCTCGGCGCTGGCGACGCGCGCGGCCGACGGGCTGGTCAGCGTGCTGTGCCTCGATCTCGACCGGTTCAAGGAAGTCAACGACTCGCTCGGCCACCCGGCCGGCGACGCGCTGCTGCGGGCGGCGAGCGCGCGGCTGGCGGCGACCGTGCGGGCTGGAGACCTGGTGGCGCGCCTCGGCGGCGACGAATTCGCCATCCTGTGCGTCGATGCCAGTTCGCCCTACGACATGGCATCGATGGCGGCGCGGATCGTCGACGTGCTGAGCGCGCCCTACGACATCGAGGGCCAGCAGGCGGTGGTCAGCGTCAGCATCGGCGTTGCCATCACCACCGACAGCGGCGGCGAGCCGGACACGCTGCTGCGCAATGCCGACATTGCGCTCTACCGGGCCAAGAATGCCGGCCGCCACACTTATGTGTTCTACGAAGCGCGGATGAATGCCGAGATCATGACCCGGCGCCAGGTCGAGCTCGACCTGCGCAACGCCCTCGGCAACAACGAACTCGACCTGTTCCTGCAGCCGATCGTCGACATCGCCGACGGGGAGGTGCGCAGCTACGAGGCGCTGTTGCGCTGGCGGCATCCGGGACGGGGCTTCGTGCCGCCGGCCGAGTTCATCCCGGTCGCCGAGGAAGCCGGGCTGATGGCGCCGATCGGCGAGTGGGTGCTACACCGCGCCTGCGCGATCGCGGCGAAGATGCCGGGCAGGACACCGGTTTCGATCAATCTGTCGCCGGTGCAGTTCCGCGACCGGACCCTGGTCGAGACGATCGCGGCGGCCATCGCGACGGCGGGCATCGAGCCGGGCCGCATCGAGATCGAGATCACCGAGTCGGTGCTGATGATGGGCGATCCGCTGACGGTGCTGACGCTCAACCGGCTGCGCGGGCTCGGGATCCGCATCGCGCTCGACGATTTCGGCACCGGCCAGTCGTCGCTCAGCTATGTGCAGAAGTTCCCGTTCGACAAGATCAAGATCGATCAGTCGTTCGTCGCCAAGGTGCATGACGACCGGATCAACGCGGCGATCGTGCGGGCGGTGGTGGCGCTGGGGCGGGATCTCGATATCGACGTGATCGCCGAAGGGGTCGAAACCGAAGAGCAACTCGCCTGCCTGAAGGCCGAGGGTTGCCGCTGGTTCCAGGGCTATCTGTTCGGCCGGCCGGCGCCGGCGGGGATGATCGTGCCCGGACTGGATTTCGACATGTCGCGACCGAGGCTGTCCGGGCTGACGCCGGACGACCACTTGGGCGCCGAGCGGCGGCGGCACGGACACCGGGCCTGACGGCGGCTCGGCATCAGCGGAAGTCGGCGCGGGCCAGCACCACCGTGGCGGCAAACGACACCAGCGACAGGACAAACAGCAGGCCGAGCCCGACCATGGGGCCGGTCGCCGACACCAGCGCGGCGAAGACGGTTGGGGCGGCGGCGGTCAGGATCAGGCCGGGCGCGGCGATGGTGGCAAGCAACGAGGCATAGCCGGCGCGGCCGAACAGCACCAGCGGCAGGCCGCCGCGAACGATGGTGACGAGGCCGTTGGAGAGACCGTAAAACACCGCGAATGCGATCAGGGCGGCTTGCGACAGGCCGAACGGCACGAGCGCGAGGAAGGCCAGCGGCAGGAACCCGGTGGCGATGACGCCGAGGCTGGTCGGGGCGATGCGCTGGCCGAACAGCAGTTCGATCAGGCGACCGACGGTCTGGAACACCCCCTTGAGGCTGGCGATCCAGACGACGGCGCCGGCGGCAAAGCCGAGACCGACGAAGACCGGGATCATGTGCACCGACAGTGCGGTGAAGACGAAGCTGTTGAGCGCCAGGGCCAGCGCCAGCAGCGCCATGGCAAAGCGACGGCGGGCGGGTGGAATGAGCGGCTCGGGATCGGTCGGGCCGCCACTGGCGGTCGCGACGGTGCCGGCAGCCGCTTCGGCCTTGGCCGGCAGCACCAGCCAGTGCAGCGCGCCGCAGACGACCAGCACCGACACGGCGAAGCCGAGGAGCGTGGCGCGCCAGCCGAAGGCGACCTCGAGGGCGTGGGTCAGCGGCCAGAACACGGTGGAGGCGAGGCCGCCGAACAGGGTCAGGCCGGAAATCGCCCGGCGGGCGCCGTGGCCGGCGACCTCGACAAGGGTGGCGAAGGCGGCATCATAGAGGGTGTAGCGGCTGGCGACGCCGATCAGCGCCCAGGCGGCGAGATAGACAACGGGATTGGGAGCAAGCCCCAGCAGGGCGAGGCCAAGGGCCGCGAGCCCGGAGCCGATGGTCATGGTGACGCGACCGCCGTGGCGATCGATGAAGCGGCCGACAGGGCGGGCGATGAGGCCGCCGGCGAGCAGGGTGATCGAGAATCCGCCATAGACGACGGTGCCGGACCAGCCGGTATCGGCGGCGATCGGTGCGGCGAGGACCGAGATGGCGTAGAAGATCGCCCCCCAGGAGATGATCTGGGTGATGCCGAGGGCGGTGACGATGCCGAGCATGGGCGAGATCATGGAACCGGACAGCGAGAGGACGGGCATTGCCGGAACCGGCATCCGCCCATTCATACCAGAGGCCGAAGGCGCTGACGCGCCCGTCCTCCGGGGACACGCGAATGTCTCATCTGCATCAGCGGCATGAGCAATGCGCGTCAGGATTACCATCGGTCAGTTTCAATGCCCGTTGGAATCACGCCGAAGGTCAAGGCCAAGGCAAGCCAAAGCCCCGGCATGACGGCGTTGCGCCTCGTCTCACGGGATGGATGACACGCCGATGACGGCCAGCTCGATCAGGCGCCCGGATCAGGTCCCGCCGGCCTTGACGGCTTGCGGCGCGGCGGCGAGTCCGCCATTGGCCCCGCCGCGCGCCAGCGACCACAGCTTGCGCCAGGCCCGCAGGGCGAGACCGAGCGGCGCCGGCAGGGGGTGGCGGCAGAAGGCGAGCTTGCGGACATAGACCGGCACGCGCCAGCGCGACCAGGTGCCGGCGCGAAACAGCGCCACGTCGCCCGGGCCAAGGCGGCGTTCGCCGCCGCTCGCCGGATCGGCGACGAAGACCTCGCCCTCGATGATGTAGACGGTTTCGTCGCCACCGAAGAACCAGTCGAATTCGCCGGCGGTGCAATCCCAGCCATGGGTGGTGGCGGTGCCGTCGCGGCTGCGGGACAATTCGCTGGCGCGGGCGACCGGCGCGCCGGCGCGGATCCATTCCGGCCGGATCGGGGCGGCGACCAGGCCTTCGGCGGCGCTGGCGAAGATGACGTCATCGGCGGCCAAGGCGGATCTCCCGAGGTTGGGGCTTTGACAAGTTTGGTACCACTAGCGTGATACCGCCGCGAGCGTAAACATTCGGCGCCAGGATCGGCGCGTGGTAGGGGCGTTTGACGGACATGGTCAACAAGCGGTTGGCGAAACCGTTCAAATCCGAGCTATCGGGATAAAGTTTCATTTGCCGCGAATTGCTGAAGTCGTCGATGGTTGGTCGGTTTTCATCATGGACTCATCGCTTTTGATCTAAAAGGATCGCGTAATTCTCATCTATTCGGAGAAGATCCGTGATCCCTGTCCATTTCGATGATTGCGCCGGTTGGCTGCACGGGGCGGTGCAGGCGCCGAAGCGCCGGGGCGTGGTGATCGCGCCGGGCTACGGTTTCGAGGATCTGTGCAGCCGGCGGGCGCTGCGGATCCTGGCCGACCGGCTGGCGGACCGGGGCGTCGCGACGCTGCGCTTCGATTTCCATGGCACCGGCGACAGTGGCGGCGACATCGGCGAGCCGGACCGGCTCGACCGCTGGCGCGGCAATCTCGACGCCGCGATCGAGCGGCTTAGGATGCAGACAGGCGTCGACGACATCACGCTGGTCGGACTGCGCTTCGGCGCCTGGCTGGCGATGGAGGTCGCGGCGGCGCGCGACGATATCGCAACCGTGGTGGCGGTGGCGCCGCCGGGGTCGGGCAAGGCCTATCTGCGCGAGATGTCGACGCTGGGGCGGATCATCGGCCAGGTCGACGGCGTCGCGCCGACGGCGGGCGTGACCAGCGTCGCCGGATTCGAATTGCCGGAGGCGCTCGGCGTGGCGATCCGCGCCTATGAGCCGGCGCGGCTGACGCGCCGTCCGGCGCCGCGCGTGCTGCTGATCGGACGGGAGGCGACGCCGGTCGCCGAACCGTTGCGGGCGCGGCTGGTCGAACTTGGCGCCAATGTCGAGACCCGGGGATTTGCCGGCTATGACCGGATGATGTGCGATCCGACCGCGTCGCAGGTGCCGCTCGACACGCTGGCCGAGATCGGCAACTGGATCGCGGCCGGCGCCGCCGGGCGGGCGGCGATGCCGAGCGTCATTCCGCGCATCGACAGCCACCGCGTCGAGGGGCCGGACTATCAAGAGGAATCGATCCGTTTCGGACCGGAAGGCCGGCTGGCCGGCATCCTGTGCCAGCCGAAGCGGGCGAAGTTCCGGGCGACGCCGGCGGCGCTGATCACCAATGCCGGCGGCATACATCATGTCGGCTGGGGGCGGATGGGGGTCGAGCACGCGCGCGCCCTCGCCGAGGCCGGCATCGCCAGCCTGCGGATGGACTTTGCCGGGCTTGGCGACAGTCGCGTCGAGTTCGATCTGCCGGATGTCGACTATTACCGCCGCGACGGCCGCGACGATGTCAGCCTCGGCATCGACGTGCTGGCGGCGCGGGGGCATGAGCGGATCTTTGCCGTCGGCGCCTGCGCCGGGGCGTATCAGGCGTTCCACGCGGCGGTCGACGACCCGAGGATCGACGGTCTCGTCCTGGTCAATCAGCTGTGTTTCGTCTGGGACCGGCAGCATGCCATGCCGCTCGCCGCCTGGAAGCGGGCGAAGGCGTTCGACATGGCGGTGAAGGCACGCGCCGCCGACGAGGATCTCGCCGACATCGCCCGACTGCGGGCGCGACTGACGGCCAAGGCGGTGGCGCTGGCCAAGTCCGGGGCGCGCTCGGTGCTGGCGATCGCCCGCGACATCAGCCACCGGCTCAACGCGCCGATCGAGGCAGAGGCCGGGGTCGAGACCGAGGTTGCCGACTGGTTCCAGCACCTGAGCCGGCGCGGCACGCGGGTCGTCATGCTGCATGGCGAAGCCGACGGCGCGCGCGAGGAACTGGCGCATTACATGGGGCCGGACGGGGCGCGGGCAACGGCGTTGCCCGGCGTCAGCTTGGCGATCATCCCGGCAACCGACCATCCGCTGACCCCGAAGCCGGCCCGCGCGGCGCTGCTTTCCGCGACGATCGCGGCGATCGGCGCCGACCTGCCGGCAGAGCGACGCGCGACGGCGCGGGTCGCGGCGGGGGCGTGACATCACGCCAGAGGCCGGAGGCGCCGGCGCGCCCGGAATACCATCGGTCAGTTTCAATGGCCGTCGGCATTAAGCTTTTGCTGGGGCTGTTCGGCGAATCCGGCCGCGCCGGACGGTCGATCGGCCCGAACGTAACGGCGGTTTCAACTGTTTGGGCTATCCCGGCTATCACCAACCAACGAGGCATATCATGCAAGACCGTATCCGCGAGATTTTCGCCAGGAACTCGTTCCTGCCCGTGGCGGAATCCACCCTCGGCGCCGAGGACGATCTCTACAAGGCGGGCCTCACCTCGTTTGCCTCGGTGCAGTTGATGCTGGCGCTGGAGGAAGCGTTCGACATCGAATTCCCGGAGCGGATGCTCAACCGGCGCTCGTTCGCCTCGATCGCGGCCATCGCGGCCTGCGTCGGCGAACTGACCAGCACGACGGTCTGACATCATGGCCCAGGCAAACCCGATCGCCAATGTGCGCTTCGCCCAGCCGGCCGCCGAGCGGATGGCCAAGGTCGCCCATGACGTGGCGACGAAGTTCGCCGACGCCGTCGACCATGACGGCCGGTTTCCGACCGAGACCTTCGCGGCGCTGAAGGCGGCGGGGCTGCTCTCCGTCACCATTCCGCGCGAGCATGGCGGCGAAGGCCTGTCGCTGGGCGAGGTCGCCTCGCTCATCGCCGAGCTCGGCCAGGCCTGCGGTTCGTCGTCGTTGATCTATGCGATGCACTACATCAAGCTGTCGAGCCTGGTTGCCCATCACGACGGCAGCGCCTGGCTGACCGAGTTCATGCGCCGGGTCGCCCGCGACCAGCTGCTGCTTGGTTCGGCGACGACGGAAGCCGGGATCGGCGGCGACCTGCGCAATTCGATCTGCGCGGTCGAGGTGGCCGACGGCTGGTTCGACCTGACCAAGGACGCCAGCGTCATTTCCTATGCCCGCGACTGCGACGCCATTCTGGTGACGGCGCGGCGGGCGGCGGATGCGCCGAGCTCGGATCAGGTGATGGTGGTGGTCGAGAAGGGGCAATATACCCTCGACCAGCAGACGCTCGGCTGGGACACGCTGGGCATGCGCGGCACCTGCTCGGAGGGGTTCAAGCTCGTCTGCCGGGCGCCGGCCGAGCAGATTTTCCCGCAGCCCTTCGCCGAGATCGCGGCGCAATCGATGCTGGCGACGACCCATTGCCTGTGGTCGGCGACGTGGTTCGGCATCGCCGCCGGCGCGGTCGGCAAGGCGCAGGCCTTCGTCAAGGCCGAGGCGCGCAAGCGGCCGGGCGCGGTGCCCCCGGGCGCGTTGCGGCTGGCGGAAGCGACCGACATGCTGACGCGGCTGAAGTCGGTGGTGGTCTCCGGCATCCACCGGTTCGAGGCGGCCAAGGCGGCCGACGGCCTGCTCGGCGTCGGCTTCGCGGCGGAAATGAACACGGTGAAGACGGCGGCGGCGTCATTGTCGGTGGACGTGGTGCGGCATGCGCTGCTGATCACCGGCCTGCCGGGCTATCGCAACGATACGCCGTTCTCGGTCGGGCGGGCGATGCGCGACGCGCTTTCCGGCGCGATCATGATCTCGAACGACCGCATTCTTGGCAACACCTCGAACCTGCTGCTGGTCGGCAAGCTCGACACCAACCTGGCGATCTGACCCCATGACCGCAGCGACGCTGATCGACGACCTGTTTTCCTCCGGCATCCTGATCGAAACCGGCGTCGACGGCCTTTATGGCCGCTCCGGCGCGTTCGAGGAGGTGATCGACCGGTTCAACGCGCTGATCACCCGCTTCGGCGGCGGTGACGGCGCGACGCGGGTGCATTTTCCGCCGGGGATCTCGCGGACGCAGTTCGAGAAATCCGGCTACATGAAGAGCTTCCCGCAGCTTGCCGGCACGGTGCACGCGTTCGTCGGCAACGATGCCGACCACTGCCGGCTGCTGGCGCAGCTGCAGGCGGGCGAGGACTGGACCGAGGGGCAGAAGCCGACGGACATCGTGCTGACGCCGGCGGCGTGCTATCCGCTCTATCCGGCGGTGGCGAAGGCCGGGGCGCTGCCGGACGCCGGCAAGCTCTACGACCTAACCTCCTACTGTTTCCGCCACGAGCCGTCGAAGGAACCGACCCGGATGCAGCTGTTCCGGATGCGGGAATTCGTCCGCATCGGCACGCCGGAGCAGGTGCGGGGCTTTCGCGAAAGCTGGCTCACGCGCGGCCAGGAAATGATCGGCCTGCTTGGGCTGCCGCTGACGGTCGACGTCGCCAACGATCCGTTCTTCGGCCGCGCCGGCAAGATGCTCGCCAACAACCAGCGCGATTCCGGGCTGAAGTTCGAGCTGCTGATCCCGGTCAACAGCGAGGAAAACCCGACCGCCTGCCTGTCGTTCAACTACCATCAGGAGCATTTCGGCTCGCTGTGGGGGATCAAGGGCGAGGGCGGCGAGGTGGCGCACACCGCCTGCGTCGGCTTCGGCATGGAGCGGGTGGCGCTTGCGCTGTTCAAGCACTACGGCATGGACACCGACGCGTGGCCCGAAGGCGTGCGCAAGGTTCTGTGGGGGTGAGGCGCATGACCGCCGTGCTGCCGCTCGATCCCGCCAGCTATCGCCCGCATGCGCTGCATGATCCCGAGCGGATCTGGCCGGAGACCAACTGCTATGTCGATCTGTGGATCGAGGTGGCGGCGAGCCTCGGGCTGGAGCCGCGCGCCATGCTCGGCTTCACCCTGACGCAGGATTTCGAAGGCGACCAGTTCACCTTCTTCAAGGTGCCGCTGGAGGATCTGGAAAGCCTGTGGGACCTGAAGGTGCAGGAACTGGCGATCTTCGACCGGGTGGAGGCGCATGTGGCGACGCAGCTCGAACGCGGCCGGCTTGTGCTGGTGGAGGTCGACAGCCACTATCTGCCGGATACGCGCGGCGTCAGCTATCGCCTGACCCATGGCAAGACGACAATCGCCATCAACCGGCTCGATCCGGCCGCGCGCCAGCTCGACTATTTCCACAATGGCGGATTCTTCCGGCTCGAGGCCGAGGATTTCGACGGGCTGTTCGGGCTGTTGCCGGGGCAGGCGCGGGCGGACCGGCTCTTTCCCTATTGCGAATTCGTCAAGGCACCGGCGGCCTTCGACGCGACCGGCGTCAAGGTAACCGCGCGCGAGCTGTTGCGGCGGCATCTGGCGCGGCGGCCGGCGACGAACCCGATCCGGGCCTATGGCGCCGAATTCGGCGCGCACATGGCGGATCTGGCGACGCGGTCGCCCGACTATTTCCACACCTATGCCTTCAACACGCTGCGCCAGCTCGGGGCGAATTTCGAGCTGTTGGCGGCGCATCTCGACTGGCTCGGCGATCCCGGGCTCGAAGAGGCGCGCGAGGCGGCGCTGGCGATCGCGTCGGGGGCGAAGACGATGCAGTTCCAGCTCGCCCGGGCGATGGCGCGCAAGAAGTTCGACGCGCTGGAAGGCGCGCTTGCCGGCCTGGCCGATGCCCATGACCGGGTGATGCAGGCGCTCGACGGCGCGTTCGGCGCTCGGGCGGCGGCGTAAGCCCCCAGAACCAGGAACGATCCTTCGCCATGGCAAGCATTCGCCACGACAGCGCCGAGACCGTGACGCCGCTCGCGCGGGGGTGGCGCCTGCGGCTTTGCGATGCCGGCGCGTTTCATCGGCCGGGCGAGGTTGGCGACGACGGCTTCCTGCCGGCGATCATGCCGGGAACGGTGGCGGCGAGCCTGCGGGCGGAAGGGCTGTTCGATCCGGCGCGGCCGACGCCGCTGCATGGCCGCGACGTCTGGTACAAGACGACGATCGAGGGCGACGGCCCCCGGCTGCTGCGGTTTTCCGGGCTGGCGACGATTGCCGAGGTGTTTCTCGACGGCGAGAGCATCCTGACCAGCGACAACATGTATCTCGACCACGAGATCGAGGTGACGCTGGCCGGCCGGCACGAACTGGCGATGGTGTTTCGCTCGCTCGACGGCGAGTTGGCGCGTCGCACCGGCAAGCGGGCGCGCTGGCGACCGCGGATGATCGCCCGGCAGGGGTTGCGGCTGATCCGGACGACGCTGCTCGGGCATATGCCCGGCTGGTGTCCGTCGATCGACATTGTCGGACCGATCGGCGGCGTCAGCCTGATCGAACGCCAGGCGGAGGCGCCGGGTCCGGTGCGGATCGAGGCGCGGCTCGAGGGCAACACCGGCATCTTGACGGCGCGGTCGGTCGACGCCGGCTTTCTGCACGGCGTGCTGTGCTGCGCCGGCGGACGGGCGCATTTCAGCGCCGACGGCGGGATGGTCAGTGCCGAGCTGCGACTGCCGGGCATCGACAAATGGTGGCCGCATACCCACGGCACGCCGCATCTGCACGATGTCGAGATCCAGCTCGGCGAACGGCGGCTCGGGTTCGGCAAGACCGGGTTCCGATCGATCGAAATCGATCATGGGCCGGATGGCGCCGGGTTCGGCCTCGTCGTCAACGGCGTGCCGGTGTTTGCCCGTGGCGCGGTGTGGACGCCGCCGGATCTCATCACCCTGGGGCGCGACGAGGCCGGGCTGGCGCCGTCGCTGACGCTGGCGCTGGCGGCGAACGTCAACATGCTGCGGGTCGGCGGCACGATGCTTTATGAGAGCGCGGCGTTTCACGCGCTGTGCGACCGCCTGGGCATCCTGGTGTTTCAGGACGCGATGCTGGCGAATTTCGACTATCCGGCGACCGACGCGGCATGGGCGGCGAGTTTCGGCGCGGAAATCGAGCAATTGCTGGAGCGGACGCAGCTGTCGCCGTCGCTTGCGGTGCTGACGGGCGGCAGCGAGGTGGCGCAGCAGGCGGCGATGCTGGGGCTGCCGCCGTCGTTCTGGACCAGCGCCATCACCGACGAGATCCTGCCGCGGGCGATCGAGCGGTATCGGCCTGGGCTTGCCTCAGTCAAGGGATCGCCGTTTGGCGGGCCGTTGCCGTTCTCGGTCGACCATGGCGTCAGCCACTATTACGGCGTCGGCGCCTATGAGCGGCCGCTGGAGGATGCGCGGCGGGCCGAGGTGCGGTTCGCCTCCGAATGCCTCGCCTTCGCCAATGTGCCGGAGCCGGTGACGGCGCGGACGGCGCTGGATTTCCCCGCCGTGCACGATCCGCGCTGGAAGGCCGGGGTGCCGCGCGACATCGGCGCGTCGTGGGATTTCGAGGATACGCGCGACCATTATCTCGGCCGGCTCTACGGCGTCGATCCGGCGCGTCTCAGACGCGAGGATCCGGCGCGCTATCTGACGCTGTCGCGGGCGGCGGTGGCGGAGGTGATGGGCGCGACCTTCGGCGAATGGCGCCGGCCGGGCTCGCCGACGCGGGGCGGGCTTGTCTGGTTCTGGCAGGATCTGGCGCCGGGCTGCGGCTGGGGCATCGTCGACGGACTCTTTCGGCCGAAATCCGCCTGGTACGCGCTGCGGCGGGCGTTCCAGCCGGTGCGGATCCGGCTCGGCGACGAGGGCGTCAACGGCGCGCGGATCGATGTGGTCAATGACGGCGCCGAGGCGGTGCGGGCGCGGGTGGAACTGCGTTGCCTGAAGGACGGCGAGACGGTGGTGGCGCGGGGCGAGCGGCTCATCGAGATCGCGCCGCGCGGCAGCCTGTCTCTGGCGGCAACCGATCTGATCGGCGGCTTTTTCGATGTCACCTACGCCTATCGCTTCGGGCCGCCGTCGCATGAGGTGGTGACCGTACGGCTCATTGATGCGGAAACCGGCGAAACGATCGGCGAGGACGCGCTGTTTCCGCAAGGGCGCGGCGCGAACCGGCACGATCTCGGCCTCGTCGCGACGGTCGAGACCGACGACGCGGGCGCCGTGCTGGTGCTGTCGACGCGGCGGTTTGCCCAGTCGGTGCATATCGACGCCGGCGGGCTGGTGCCGTCCGACAACTGGTTTCACCTGGCGCCGGGCGTCGAAAAGCGGGTGCGGCTCGCGGGTGATCAGGCGGCGGAGGGGGAAGTCGGCGCGGTCAATGGCCGGGAGAGCCTGCATTTCTCCGTGGCGCGGTGACGGAAAACGGCGAAATTTGCCCGAACCGATTGAACAATAGTCGGTCCCGCCCTAAAACCCGCCGCATGGACACCGCCAAGAACATCTTTTCCTACCGCAAATACTGGGCGCAGCGCTTTGGCACCGCGCCCTACCTGCCTATGAGCCGCGCCGAGATGGACGCCCTCGGCTGGGACAGCTGCGACATCATCCTGGTCACCGGCGATGCCTATATCGACCATGCCAGCTTCGGCATGGCGATCATCGGCCGGCTGTGGGAAGCGCAGGGCTTCCGCGTCGGCATCATCGCGCAGCCGGACTGGCAGTCGGCGTCGCCGTTCAAGGCATTGGGCAAGCCCAACCTGTTCTTCGGCGTCACCGGCGGCAACATGGATTCCATGGTCAACCGCTATACGTCGGACCGCCGCATCCGCCACAATGACAGCTACACGCCGGGCGGCGAGGGCGGCAAGCGGCCGGACCGGGCGGTGATCGTCTATTCGCAGCGGGTGCGCGAGGCCTACAAGGACGTGCCGATCGTCATCGGCGGCATCGAGGCGTCGCTCCGGCGCATCGCCCATTACGACTACTGGTCGGACAAGGTGCGCCGCTCGATCCTGGTCGACGCCAAGGCCGACATCCTGCTCTACGGCAATGCCGAGCGGGCGGTGGTGGAAGTGGCGCACCGGTTCGCCCGGGGCGAGACGGCCGAGAGCATGGACGACGTGCGCGGCGTCGCCTTGATGAAGTCCGCCGTGCCCGAGGGCTGGACGATCGCCGCCGCCGACGATCTCGATTCCGGCGACGAGGGCGCGCGCCGGGTCGAGGGCAAGGTGGTGGTGCGGCTGCCGTCCTGCGAGCAGGTGCAGGCCGAGCCGGAGGCCTATGCGCGGGCGTCGCGGGTGCTGCACCGGGAGAGCAATCCGGGCAATGCGCGGGCGCTGGTGCAGCGCCACGGCGACCGGGAACTGTGGGTGACGCCGCCGCCGATCCCTCTGACGACGCCGGAGATGGACGCGGTCTATGCGCTGCCGTTCGCGCGCGGACCGCATCCCGCCTATGGCGACGCCAAGATCCCGGCCTGGGAGATGATCCGCTTTTCCGTCACCATCATGCGCGGCTGTTTCGGCGGCTGCTCGTTCTGCTCGATCACCGAACACGAGGGCCGGATCATCCAGAGCCGCTCCGAGGGCTCGATCCTGCGCGAGATCGAGGATATCCGCGACAAGACCGAGGGCTTCACCGGCATCATCTCGGATATCGGCGGGCCGACGGCCAACATGTACCGGATCGCCTGCAAGGACCGGGCGACGGAATCGATGTGCCGCAAGCCGTCCTGCGTCTATCCCGAGATCTGTCCCAATCTCAACACCAGCCACGAGCACCTGATCCAGCTCTATCGCAAGGTGCGGGCGGTGCCGGGCGTCAAGAAGGTGATGGTGGCCTCGGGCGTGCGCTATGATCTGGCGGTGGAAAGCCCGGACTACATCAAGGAACTGGTGACGCACCATGTCGGCGGCTATCTGAAGATCGCGCCGGAACACACCGAAACCGGGCCGCTGTCGAAGATGATGAAGCCGGGGATCGGCGCCTACGAGAAGTTCAAGGAACTGTTCGACAAGGCGGCGAAGGCGGCGGGCAAGGAATATTTCCTGATCCCGTATTTCATCGCCGCCCATCCGGGCACCTCGGACGAAGACATGATGCATCTGGCGATGTGGCTGAAGAAGAACCGTTATCGCGCCGATCAAGTGCAGACGTTCCTTCCCTCGCCGATGGCTTTGTCGACGGCGATGTACCATTCCGGCGTCAACCCGCTGAAGGCGGTGCGGCACGGGGCATCCGAACAGGTCGAGACGGTGAA
>JAEULV010000054.1 GCA_016793065.1 Hyphomicrobiaceae bacterium | reverse complement strand
CCATCGGCGAGGCCTTTCTCAAGGCGAGCCCCGATGGCGGGCGGATGTACCCGACCGACGTCGAGCGCTTCGACGGCGGCATCGCCTTTCAGGTCCGCCGCTGCCCGCTGAAGGACGGCTGGATCGCCGCCGGCGTCGCGCCGGAGGAACTCGCCAAGCTCTGCGCAATCGCCGGCGCCTTCGACCGCGGCCTGTTCGAGGCGACCGGCGTCCGCTTCGAAAACCGCACCTGGCGCGACGGCCTCGACGGCTGCTGCTGGATCCGGCTGTCCCGGCCGGCGTGACGGAGGGCGGTGCGCGCTCGCGCTTCGCACTCATTGGCTGTACATTGCCCGCATGAAGGGTGGATTCTGTTATCTGATGACCAACCGCCGGCACGGGACGCTCTACACCGGCGTCACCGCCAACATCGGCGCGCGCGCCCATCAGCATCGCACCGGCGCCATCGCCGGGTTCACCCGCACCCACCAGCTGACCCGGCTCGTCTGGTACGAACGCTTCGACGACATCCAGTCCGCCATCGCGCGCGAATCGGCGATCAAGAACTGGAAGCGCGAATGGAAGATCCAACTGATCGAGGCAACCAACCCCGACTGGCGCGATCTGTTCGACGAACTCGGCTGAATTCGGGTGTGCGTTTGCCCCAAACCTCTCCCCCTCGTCACTCCGGCCTCCGAGCCGGAGCCTAATCCACCTCGCCGCTTCCTCCGCGCCCGTGCCGCCACCATCGCCGCCCCGATCTCCTCGCTCCGCATCAGCGTGGATTGGGTTCCGGCTCGGGGGCCGGAATGACGGGGGGTGGGGAGGTGGGAGAACGCGACGAAGGCGATGGCGTGGGGAAGCGGATTTTGGATTTGCCCCTCACTTCTCCCCCTTCGTCACTTCGGCCTCCGAGCCGGAGCCTAATCCACCTCGCCCCTTCCTCCGCGCCCGTGCCGCCACCATCGCCGCCCCGATCTCCTCGCTCCGCATCAGCGTGGATTGGGTTCCAACTCGGGGGCCGGAATGACGGGGGGGGGAGGTGGGAGAACGCGACGAAGGCGATGGCGTGGGGAAGCGGATTTTGGATTTGCCCCCCACTTCTCCCCCTTCGTCACTTCGGCCTCCGAGCCGGAACCTAATCCACCTCGCCGCTCGCCCCCCGCCATTATGCCGCCACCATCGCCGCCCCGATCTCCTCGCTCCGCACAGGCGTGGATTGGGTTCCAACTCGGGGGCCGGAATGACGGGGGGGGGGGAGGTGGGAGAGGATGGCGAAGGTGATGGTGTGGGAAATGCGGGCAGTGTTTCCGCCCCAAACCTCTCCCCCTCCTCGTCAAGCCGCCTTTCGGCCGAGGGCGCGCAATGGGGTGATGATGGGGTGGCCGTCGGCGCCGGTTGATACGGCCGCCTCGACTTCGAAGGCGCGGGCGATCAACGGGGCGGTCAGGATGTCGGCCGGGCGGCCGTGGCCGATCAGGTCGCCGGATTTCAGCAGGGCGACGCGGTCGGCGTGGCGAGCGGTGGCGTTGAGGTCGTGCAGGATGGCGATGGTCGTGAGGCCGCGCTCGCGCGTCAGCCGTCCGATGATTTCCAGCACTTCCAGCTGATGGCGGATGTCGAGGGCGCTGACCGGCTCGTCGAGCAGCAGCACCGGCGGTTCGGCGGCGAGCGCCTGGGCGAGATAGACCAGCTGGCGCTGGCCCCCCGACAATTCGCCGATGAAGCGGCTGGCGAGGCGGGAGAGGCCAAGCTCCTCCAGTGTCGCGCCGACGGCCGCGAGGTCGCGCTGGTCGACCCGCAGGCCAAGCCGGCCGAGGCGGCCGAGCAGCACCACCTCGAGTACGGTAAGGGCGGTGCGCGCGCCAATGTCCTGCGGCATGTAGCCGAGCACCTCGGGGCGACGCGGCTCGCCGCCGAAAAGCACCCGGCCGGTTGCGGCCGCGATGCCGGCGATGGCCTTGACCAGCGTTGACTTGCCGGAGCCGTTCGGCCCGATCAGGCCCAGCACCTCGCCCGGATGGGCGGCGATGTCGATCGCGTTCAGCGCGCGGGTGGCGCGGTAGTGGACGCTGACGCCCTCGGTTTCGATCTTCACCAATAGCTCCTGCGGTTGGCGACAATCAGCCAGATGAAGAACGGCACGCCGATCAGCGCGGTGACGATGCCGATTGGCACGATGGCGCCTGGCAGCACGGTCTTGCTGGCGACCGACGACAGCGACAACAGCAGCGCGCCGAAGATCGCCGAGGCGGGTAGAAAACCGCGCTGGTCCTCGCCGACGAAGATGCGGGCAATGTGCGGCGCCACCAGACCGACGAAGCCGATCGTGCCGACAAAGGCGACGGCGGTACCGGTCAGCGCCGAGATCAGCACGAAGGCACGCAGGCGCAGGGCGCGAACATCGACCCCGAGGCCGCGGGCGCGCTCGTCGCCGAGCTTCAGCGCCGTCAGGCGCCAGACGTCGGCGACCAGCACCGGGACCGCGAGCGCCAGCACGCCGGCAACGATCGCCGCCTTGGTCCATGTCGCCTTCTGCAGGCTGCCGAACAGCCAGAACACGATCAGTTGCAGCGCCTCTGGCGAGGCGATGAACTGCAGCAGCGACAACAGCGCCTGGAACAGGAACAGGAGCGCGATGCCGCCAAGCACCAGCATCTCGGCCGACGCTCCCCGGGTCTGGCCGATGGCGAACACGCCGGCACAGGCGATGGCGGCGAAGACGAAGGCGCTGACCGGGATCGCCTGATCGCCGAGAACCGGCAGGAACGAGCCCATGACGATCACCAGCGCCGCGCCGAAGCCGGCTCCGGCCGAGACCCCGAGGGTGTAGCTCGACGCCAGCGGGTTGTTGAGGATCGTCTGCATGATCGCGCCGGTGAGGCCGAGCGACGCGCCGACGAAGATGGCGATCAGCGCCACGGGCAGGCGGATGGTCCAGACGATGGCGTCGACGGTGCGATCCTGCGACAAGCGCAGGATCGACCGGGCGACCTCCGAGACCGGCAGGAAGGCCGGTCCCGTGGCGATGTCGAGGAGCCCGCTGGCCACGAGCGCCCCGAGCCCAGCGGCCAGCACCAGCGCCCGACGCGCCGCGAGCTGGCCATAGGCGTGGTGGATGGTGTCGGTCGGGCTCACGGCTTGACCGGCAGCATCCAGGTGCCGGAGAAGGCGACCGGGAGATACTTGGCGTGATAGTCGCGGAACGACTGGACCGGATCGATATCCTTGAATTCGTTCGGGTAGAGCCGCTTGGCGATGTACTGCATGGCGACGAAGTCGAACAGCGTGCGGCACAGGCCATGCTCGATCGCGTGCACCTCGCCGTTCTTGACGGCGGCGAGATCGGCAAAGCCCGGACGGGCGGCATAGGGTTCGAGGCTCGACCGCGTGGTGGCTTCGTCGAAGTCGTAGCCGGTCTTCACCGCCTTCGGCTTGTTCACCCAGGACGATCCGGCGAAGAAGATGAAGTCCGGGTTGGCGGCGATCACCGCTTCGGCGTTGAGCGGTCCCCACGGGCCGGGGATCTTGCCGGTGGCGATGTTTTCGGCGCCGATGGTGGTGAGGATCTTGCCCCACATCGTGCCGTTATAGGTGTTGCCATAGGTATCGGCGCCGGCCTGGCCGAGTTCGACATAGACCTTGGGCTTGGCCGCCGCCTTGGCCTTGGCGATGCGGGCGAGCACGTCGGAGTACTTGCTCTCGTAGAGCCTGGCGAGTTCCTCGGCGCGCGCTTCGGTGCCCATCACCTTGCCCAGCGCCCGGGTCGAGGCCATGTGGCGTTCGAGGATCTGGGCGTTGTAGTCGATGACGACGATCGGGATGCCGGCGGCCTCGATCTGGTCCTTCTGCGTCTTCAGGGCGGTGAAACCCCACTCGGACATAAACAGCACGTCCGGCTTCAGCGCGATCACCTTCTCGGCCGAGAACGAGTTGTCATCGGTGTGTCCGAGGTCGGGCATGGCGGCGAGGTTGGGGATCACCGCCGAATAGCGCTTGAAGATTACCGGGCGCCAGCCTTCCCACGGCGCGCGCGAAATGCCGACGACCCGCTCCCAGCCGTCCTTGCCGGCAACGGCGGTGAATTCCTCGTAGTTGAAGTTGAGGGCAACCCGCTTCACCGGCAGGTCGACCATCACCTTGCGGCCGATCGCATCGGTGACTTCGGCCGGGGCGGCGAACCCCGGGGTGGCGAATGAAAAGGCCGAGATGGCGACAGCCGACAGGGCGGCGACAAACGAACGACGATCGAGGCGCATGGGCGCGCTCCTTCCTGGATTTGAACGGGAAATCCGGCCGGCGACACCGCGCGACGGGCACATGGACGCCGTCGAGGTTGCCAGGTCCGGTGAATTCGGGGCTCAGACCGTCAGGGAGGGTGGTGCGCGCGGTTGGCTCGGTCGATGCGCGAGCGTCGTTGCGGCGACGAGGTCGGCGATTTCGAATCCGCGAACGGCGACCGGCCGCGTCGGCGCGGTCAACAGCGGCAATACGCTGTTGACGACAGGCGGGATATCGAGCGCCAGCCGCAGGCAGGCGGCGGTGCAGCAATCCGGGCATTGGTGCCCGTCCGGCATCGATGATCCGTCGGGCGCCATCGCCATCGCGCCGTCGGTGGCGCAAATGACGCCCAGCGCCAGGGCGACATCGGCGCGCTGGCGGGCCTCTGCGGCGAGGAATGGCGACAGCAGCGTCTGCAACGCGAGCGCCAGCGCGATCAACAGCGCCATTGCCCCCCGTCGTTCCGCCGCCCGTGCCATGTCTGTCGTTCTCCCCGCAGCTTGGTCGTATCACCGCCGCGCCAACGATCGCAAGGGCAGGATGGGCTCGGTCGCCGCGTCCGGTCCCGATCCACATCTCATTGGCATGAATCCGGGTGCGACGATTTGATTTCCGGCAAATCCCGACCTAGGCTTCCAAACCGATTGAGGATGGTGTCTATTTTTGCGAGCGGCGTTCACATCACGCTGCGCCGCCCATCCGCGCCTCGATCAATCACGCACGGATCAGAACACCGGGAAGGAAACGACGTGTCGACCAAGATCCGCCTGCCGGGGCGCAATGACCCGCCAAATGTCGCCCCGATCGGTTCCGGGTCCCGTTCCGGCGCGCCCGTCTCCGACAAGGACGTGGTCTATCCCGATACGATTCCCTTCGTGCTGGTGCATCTGGCTTGTCTTGGTGCCTTCTGGACCGGCATCACGCCGACGGCGATCGTGCTGGCGGTCAGCCTCTACTGGCTGAGGATGTTCGGCATCGGCGCCGGCTATCACCGCTATTTCTCCCACAAGGCCTTCCGCACCGGCCGGGTGTTCCAGTTCATCCTGGCGTTCCTCGCCCAGTCGACGGCGCAGAAGAGCGTGCTGTGGTGGGCGGCGAAGCACCGCCACCACCACCTCTATTCCGATACGCCGGAGGATGTGCATTCGCCGCGTCAGGACGGCTTCTTCCATGCCCATGTCGGCTGGATCTTCGCGCCCCGCCACGGCGGCACTGACCTGAGCAAGGTCGCCGATTTCACCGGCTATCCGGAAATCATGTTCCTGCACCGGTTCGAACTGGTGCCGCCGGCGCTGCTGGCGCTGTTCTGCTTCCTCGTCGGCGGTTGGTCCGGGCTGATCGTCGGTTTCTTCTGGTCGACGGTGGCGGTCTATCACGGCACGTTCTGCATCAACTCGCTCGCCCATGTGCACGGCCGCAAGCGCTATGTCACCGGCGACGACAGCCGCAACAACTGGGCGCTGGCGATCATGACCATGGGCGAGGGCTGGCACAACAACCACCACGCCTATCAGGCCAGCGTCCGCCAGGGCTTCTTCTGGTGGGAATGGGACCCGACCTATTACATCCTGCGGGGGCTTGCCGCGCTCGGCATCGTCCGGGATCTGCGCCTGCCGCCGGAGGCGATCCTGCGCAACGAGAAGCCGCTCGGCATGCGCACCATCGAGCGCGTCGCCGCCGATCTCGCCGCCAGCTTCAACATCGAGACGATCGCCGCCAACCTGCGCAGCGCGCTGCCGGCGACGCCGTCGCTCGACGACCTGCGCCGCGACATGGCCGACGCCGGCCAGCGCGCCGCCGATTATCTCGCCGGGCTGCAAATGCCGCAGATCCCGACCCGCGACGACATCCGCGCCCGCGCCGCCGCGATGCTGGCGAAGACCCCCTCGCTCGACGACATCGTCGAGCGCGCCCATCAGATGCTGCTCGAAACGTTGGCAAGCCGGCTGGTACCGGAGCCTGCCCCTGCCCGATAAGGCAATTTCCGATAAGGCCATCAGCGGCGATTTCGCGCGATTTTTCGCGAAATCGCCGTGATTGAACCATTGTTTCCGCCTGTTTCCAGCGGCACGATGCATCTGCCGGCCGGTCGGACCGGGTCCGTCGGTCGCAGACCCTGTTTTCAAGATGGAGACATTCGATGATTCGCTTGCTGTTCGGCGCCGCCGCGCTTGCCGCCCTTTCCCTCTCGCCCGCCCTTGCCGAGGAAGCGACCCCGCAGGTGTCGCCCAAGGCCCGCATCGGCAAGGCCACGACCAAGCCGATCGACGGCTGGGTGAAGAGCGAGCGCAAGGGCAAGGACGGCAAGATGCGCACCTATTATTGCCAGGCCGGCGGCATGTATTGCCGGCCGTTCGTCGGCATGTGAGCCCCGGTCAACCGCGCTCCGCGCATGGCCGGCCCGGCGTCGGGGCGCTTGCGCTCCGCCGTCGATTCCGCTCCTCTTCCGGCGGAAACGGCGGCGCCCGCATGGCGTCGCCGTGATGCTTCGGCGCGCCGCGACAGGGGACCGCATGACCTTCGAGACCTGGACGATCTTCGTTCCCGCCGCCTTCGCCATGACGATGTTTCCCGGCCCCAACAACGTCCAGGCGCTGACCAACGGCGCGCGCCACGGCTTTTCGACCGCCGTGATGGCGGCTTCCGGCCGGTTCCCGGCCTTCGCGCTGTTCGTGCTCGGCGCCGCCGTCGGGCTAGGCGCGCTGCTGGCGACCTCGGCCGAATTGTTCAACCTGCTCAAGATCATCGGCGCCGGCTATCTCGTCTGGCTCGGCGTGCAGATGTTCCGCTCCGGCACCTTGGTGCCCGGCCAGCTTGCCGCCGATGGCGCGCTGTGGGTGCTGGTGCGGCGGGAATTCCTGACCGCGATCACCAATCCAAAGGGCATGCTGGTGTTCTCGGCGTTCTTCGCGCCATTCGTCAGCCTCTCCGAGCCGGCCTTCGGCCAGATCCTGACCCTCGGCACGGTGACGCTCGGGCTCGAATTCGTCACGGTGCTGATCTACGCCTATGGCGGCAGCCATGTCGGCCGGCTGACCCGCTCGCCGCGCGGGCTGGCGATCGTCAACCGGGTGTCCGGATCGGCGCTGATCGCCGCCGGCGTGGCGCTGCTGTTTGCCCGCCAGCCGGCGCAGGCCTGAATCGGCCGGATTGGTCGCGGCCAAATCCGGTTCCCGCCCTTGACCCGGGCCGAGCACTGGATCACATCATCAATCAGGTGGCGTCGAACGGTCTGAGGGGGCTCGATCGACGCTGCGGGGAGCGGGCAGGGCGCGTCAGGCGCCGGCAGGCCGTTCGGGACGGTGAGGCAGGATGGAACCGAAGGTGACCCGCGTCGGCGGGCTTGATCGACGCGACTGGGCGGTGATCGCCGCTTGCCCGATGTTCATGGACATGGGCGAGGCGCTGACCGAGCGGTTGATCGGCGAAGGCGCGGTGCGCCACTACGAGCGCGGCCAGTCGATCTTCATGGAAGGCGACCGGGCCGAGGCGTTCTATCTCATCCTCGATGGCTGGGTGAAGCTGTTCCGCCTGACCCCCGACGGCGACGAGGCGGTTTTGCACGTCTTCGCCGCCGGCGAGACCTTCGCCGAGGCGGTGGTGTTCCTCGGCGGCCGGTTCCCGGCCTCGACCGAGGCGGCCTCGAAGTGCCGCTTGCTGCGGATCGACATGGCCCACCTGCGCCGGCTGATCAGCGAACACCGCGAGACCGCCTTCGCCATGATGGCCTCGATCGCCCGCCACACCGAGATGCTGACCGGTCAGGTCGAGATCCTGAAGGTGCTGACGGCGCCGCAACGCGTCGCCGACTTCTTCCTGTCGCAGGCAACCGGCCATCGCGGCCCGGCGCGCATCGTGCTGCCCCACGACAAGCATCTGATCGCCAAGCGCCTCGGCATGACCCCGGAGAGCTTCTCGCGCGCCCTCGCGCGGCTGCATGCCGAGGGCGTCGCCGTCGAGCGCGAGGTGGTCGACATCGCCGAACTGTCGCGGCTCAGGGCGTTCCTGAGCGAAGACGAAGTCGCGTGAGGCAGTCGATGGACCAGGCGATCTGGGCGACCCTGCGTCGCAATCCGTTCTTCGGCGCCCTGCCGGAGGAATTGGCCCGGCAGGTGGTCGGCGGACGCGGGCCGACACCGTTTGCCAAGGGGCAGGTGCTGTTCCTGCGCGGCGACCGCGCCGATGGCTTCCAGATCGTCATCGACGGCTGGGTCAAGCTGGTGCGGCAGACGCCCGATGGCAACGACGCGGTGATCGCGCTGATCTCGGCCGGCGAAAGCCTCGCCGAGGCACCGGTGCTGCTCGGCGGTGTGCACAATGTCTCCGCCGAGGCGGTCAGCGACGGCCGGGTGCAGCGCATCGACGCCTCCCGGATCATCGAGGCGGTGAAGGGCGATGAAAAGCTCGCCTACGCCATGCTCGCCTCCGCCTCGATGCGGCTGCGGACGCTGGTCGATCAGGTCGAGGACCTCAAGGCGCTGGACAACACCCAGCGCGTTGCCCGCTTCCTCGCCGGCCTCGTCAAGCGCGGCGAGCGCTCGGCCCGCATCGAGCTTCCCTACGAAAAGAACCTCGTCGCCGGCCGCCTCGGCATGACACCCGAGAGCTTCTCCCGCGCGCTGGCCAAACTCCGCAAGCTCGGCGTCACCGTCGACCGCCAGATCGTCACCGTCGACAACGTCGAGCGCCTGCGCGGCGAAATCTGAGCCGCTCACTCGCGGCGCTCCACCCCCCTCCCTAGCCCTCCCCCACAAGGGGGGAGGGAACGCAAGGGGGGAATCCGAGAGGCCCGCATCGGCGTTTTTTCCGCCGACCATGCCCACCCCCGATATTCCCTCCCCCCTTGTGGGGGAGGGTTAGGGAGGGGGGTAGTTGGGGGAGGGACAGGGAGGGGGGCAATCCCAACGCACACCATCGCCTCACCCCCTCCCGCATTCCCCTTGATTTCCGTGAAGGCGGGGCGGGTGCCGATCGGGTTCGGTTGGGGCTTCCGGAGAGACCGATGCCGCTCGATTTCGTCGTGCCGATGGCGCTTGCCTATCTGATGTTCACCGTCGGCCTCGACGTGCGGCCGGGCGATTTCCGCGCGCTGGCGGCGGCGCCGGCGGTGGTGCTGGCTGGATTTGCGGCGCAGATGCTGGGATTGCCGCTGATCGCGGTGGCGATCGCGCTCGTCGTCGGCCTGCCGGGTGATCTTGCCGTCGGGCTGATCATCCTGGCCGCGGCGCCGGGCGGCGTCACCTCCGGTTTCGTCACCGCGATGGTGCGCGGCGATGTCGCCCTGTCGGTGGTGCTGACGGTCGGTACCAGCCTGGCGGCGATCGTCTCGGTACCGCTGGTGGTCGGCGCAGCGCTGGCGCATTTCACCGGCGTCGAGACGGCGCTCGCCTTGCCGCTGGGGCGGACGGTCGCGGCGATCTTCGTCACGGTGATCGTGCCGCTGACGGCGGCGCTGATCGTCGCCCGGCGCTGGCCGCGCTGGACCGGCCGGGCGCGCCAGCCGCTGCGGCGCATCGGCGTCGCGGTGTTCCTGGCGCTGATCGGCGTCGCCATCGCCGGCGAGTGGCGCACGATCGCGGCCGAGGCGCCGCGCATCGGCCTGGCGGTCGTCCTGCTCAACCTCGCGACCATGGCGCTCGGCTACGGCATCGGCCGGCTGGCCGGGGCGAGCCCGGCGCGGGCGCGGGCGATCCTGATCGAGTGCGGGCTGCAGAACGTCGCGCTGGCGCTGCTGGTCGCCGGCCCGATCCTGCGCCGCCCGGATCTCGGCGGCGTCGCCACCGTCTATGCGCTGGTGATGAACCTCTCGGCGCTGGCGCTGATCCTCGCCCTGAACCGGGCGCAAGCCGCCAAGGCGGCCGACTGACGCCGGCCGTCGCCCGCGCAATCCGGCCATTGCCCTGTCCGAAGTCAAGTCGCGGCGCCGCGTCCTCGCTACCCTTGCGCATCGGTCGCGCGGATTGTCCGTCGCCCACCAAACGCGATGCACCATGGCTGCTGCCTTCGCCCTCGCCCGTCTCCGCCTCCGGTCGCGCCTGCGGCCGTTGATCGGGCTGGTGTTCGCGTTTGCCTTCGTCTTCTCCGGCGTGCTGCGCGCCTACGAGGCCGCCTATGCCATGGGCGGCGACGACATGTGCTACTCGATGTCGGGAACGGTCGGCGGCGGCACGGGCGGCGATGGCGGCGACGGCGCCTTCCATCATCAGTGCTGCGACCATTGCCTCAGCCCCGGTTTCGTGCCGACGCTGCCGCCCCATGCCGCGATGCTGGCGCCGCGCCGGGTGACGCTCGGCGGCCGCGCCGCCAGGCCGCGCCTGATCGCGCGGGTCGGCCGTCGCGCCGGCTCGACCCGGTCGCGCGCGCCGCCGATCCAGCTCGACGTGAACGCCCCGCTGTCGTGATCCGATCCGGCTGGTTCCCGGATCGGCGATCGATCCGGGGAAGGCGGCTCGCGGCCGTCCCCGTCGTTGCGCGCTTCGGTCCGGCTTCTCCTGCGCCGTCGAACCAGCCGCCGCATCGCCCGGGGCTCCCGCCAGTCGCGGTTCACGGCCGCTCCCTCTGGCGCGAGGCCGGGGCGCGGTCGCCGCGTTCCTCCCTCATCATCAGGTTGCCGGCCGGCATGCCGGGTGGAACGCGCTCGACGCCGGCCGTCGCGCCGAAGGGGGCATCGCGGGCGCCGTCGCCGCATCCAACGGCATCGGTTGGCGTCGATCAAGCCGGCGATCAAACCGCTTGACTGCCGTCAAGACGGGGCGCGGGGCGGGCGCGTAAAGGTTTGCCACGGTTCGGCGATCCGTCGTTGCGCTGTGAGTCCGCGATCCACGACTCACCCCGCCAACCCCGCCATCGCCGGCCGCAACAGCTTCGCGCTTCTCGCCGCGATGATCGAACGTGCCTGGGCTCGGCCTGGGCGCGCAGGGCCGTGCCGTGTCCGGGTGAACCAACCGCGACGGGGCAACGCCAGGGCGCTTTCGGCGTCTCGATCGAACTTGCCGGACCCGCTGATCGGGAGGTCCGGCAGGCCTATCGCGAAGAGTGTCCCCGATGGGATGGAATGCAGGAGACCCATCATGAAATCACTGTTCAAGGCGTCCGTCGCGCTCACCGCGCTGATTGGACTGGGTGCGACCGCCGCTTATGCCGAAACGCTTCAGGACGTTATGAAGCGCCGCAATCTCACCGAAAAGGACCTGATGGCGGCGGCCAAGACCTATACGCCGACCGGTGGTCGCGATGAGTTCCTGGCGTTTTCCTCCGGCGGCCAGTCCGGTCAGGTGATCGTCTACGGCGTGCCGTCGATGCGCATCCTCAAGTACATCGCCGTGTTCACGCCCGAGCCGTGGCAGGGCTACGGCTTCGACGAGGAATCGAAGGCGGTGCTGGCCCAGGGCCGCATGAACGGCAAGGACATCAACTGGGGCGACACCCATCACCCGGCGATTTCCGAGACCAATGGCGAGCCGGACGGCAAGTTCCTGTTCATCAACGACAAGAACAACCCGCGCATCGCCGTCATCAACCTGCATGACTTCGAGACCCAGCAGATCGTCGTCAATCCGGTGATGGCCTCGGAACATGGCGGCGCCTTCGTCACGCCGAACAGCGAATATGTCATCGAGGCCGCGCAGTATGCCGCGCCGCTCGGCGGCGAATATGCCCCGCTCAGCGAGTTCAACGAAAAGTATCGCGGCGGCGTGACCTACTGGAAGTTCAACAAGGAGAAGGGCCGGATCGTTCCGGAAGAGTCCTTCACCATCGAACTGCCGCCCTACAGCCAGGATCTCTCGGACGCCGGCAAGCTCGTCTCCGACGGCTGGTCGTTCACCAACTCGTTCTGCGCCGAGCGCTATGTCGGCGGCATCGAGAAGGGTCGCCCGCCGTTCGAGGCCGGCTGCTCGGCCAATGACGTCGACTACCTGCACATCTTCAACTGGAAGAAGGCGGAAGCCGTCTTCAAGGCCGGCAAGGTCAAGAAGATCAACGGCCACGCCGTGATCACGCTCGAGACCGCCGCCGCCGAGGGCATCGTCGCCCTCGTCGCCGAGCCGAAGTCGCCCCATGGCGTCGACGTCTCCCCGGACGGCAAGTTCATCGTCGTCGGCGGCAAGCTCGACACCCAGGCCTCGGTCTACTCGTTCGAGAAGATCAAGGCGGCGATCGATGCCAAGAACTTCTCCGGCAAGGACCCCTACGGCCTGCCGATCATCGCCCTGAAGGACGCCCTGCACAAGCAGGTTCCGCTCGGCCTTGGCCCGCTGCACAGCCAGTTCGACTCGAAGAACTGCATTGTCTACACCTCGCTCTACGTCGACAGCCAGGTGGCCAAGTGGGACTATTGCGAAGGCAAGGTGCTCGACAAGATCTCGGTGCACTACAACATCGGCCATCTGGTGGCGATGGAAGGCGAGAGCGTCAAGCCGAAGGGCAAGTACCTGATCGCCCTCAACAAGCTGGCCATTGACCGCTTCAACCCGGTCGGCCCGCTGCATCCGCAGAACCATCAGCTGATCGACATCAGCGGCGACAAGATGGAAATGCTGTACGACCTGCCGATCCCGCTCGGCGAGCCGCACTACGTCACCGCCATCTCTGCCGACAAGATCCAGCCGCTGGTCCGCTACAAGTACGGCACCGACAGCCGCACCGGCGAGGCCCACAAGATGGCCGTGCGTCCGGGCGCCGAGAAGATCGTCAAGGAGCCGGGCAAGGTGACGGTGTTCGCCACCGCGATCCGCTCGCACTTCACGCCGGAAATCGTCGAGGTCGAGGAAGGCGACGAGGTCACGTTCCACATCACCAATTCGGAACGCGCCCAGGACGAAGTCCACGGCTTCGCCATCTCCGGCCAGGACATCAACCTGTCGCTGGAGCCGGGCAAGACCGCCACCGCCAAGATCAAGGCCGAGAAGGCCGGCGTCTATCCGTACTACTGCACCGAGTTCTGCTCGGCGCTGCATCTCGAGATGCAGGGCTACCTGCTTGTCAAGCCGAAGGGCTACAAGGACACCGCCGCCACCGGCAAGGAAGGCCAAGTCTACACCAAGGCCGACTTCGACAAGCAGTACAAGACCAACATCGAGACGCAGGCCGTTATCGACGCGGTGGTCAAGTACATCACCTCCACAAACTTCAAGGACTTCCCGACCGTCGTCGCCCTCGTCGAGGACGCGACCGATCAGCTGAAGTTCGCCGGTGAGGCCAAGCAGAAGGCCGACGATGCCGCTGCCAAGCAGGATTGGCAGCAGGCGACCCTGTGGGCCGGCCAGTGGTGGCAGTACCAGGTCAAGGCCGCCGACATCGGCCTGCGCGTCAAGACCTACCTCGAGGAGCATGGCGCCAAGGTCGTCGCCAAGTGAGGCGTTGACCGCCCGGGCCGCCGCCAGGCGCGGCGGCCCGCATCCTCATCAAACGTCGACGGGGCGGGGAGATCGCCGGCAAAGCCTTCCCCCCGCTCATCTTTTTTCACCGCTTACCAAAACGCAAAGCCGCCAGCGACGCCGGCCGTCATCATGATTTCCAAGGAGTACGAACCGATGTTCTCCATGCTTCGAGCCGGCCTTTTCGCCTCCGCGCTGATCGCCGCCGCTCCCGTCCTTGCCCAGTCGACCGCCCCGGCCCCCGAGGCCGCGCCGCCGGCGGCGACGGCTCCTGCGACCGAGACGGCCGCGCCGGCCGCCCTTGACGGCAAGGCGCTGTTCCGCACCAAGACCTGCGTCGCCTGCCACGGCAAGGACGGCGCCAAGGCGATCCAGATGTATCCTGACCTCGCCGGTCAGGACGCGAAATACATGCTGGAACAGATGAACGACATCGCCGACGGCAAGCGGGTTTCCGGGCCGGACGCGCGCGGCTATCCGCGTACCCAGGGCATGAAGGACATCATGCATCTGGTGAATGCCGAGGAGCGCGCCGCGCTGGCGGCCTATCTGGCGAGCGTGCCGGCGCCGAAGCCGCGCCCGCTCGATCCGGCGCCCGACGCCGCCCGCCTCGCCGACGGCAAGAAGGCCTACACCCAGAACGGCTGCCAGACGTGCCACGGCGCCGACGGCCTGAAGCCGCTGGCGACCTACCCCGTCATCGGCGGCATGAAGCGCGACTACCTCGTGTTGCAGCTGAAGGAGATCCGCGACGGCGTCCGCGTCAACGGCAAGACCAAGACCATGCTGGCCTTCGCCAAGAAGCTCGACGACGCCAAGATCGATCTCATCGCCGACTACCTCTCGCAGATCGAGCGTTCGCCGAAGTGACGCGAATTATCGCAGGATATCAAGGAGCTACTCTCATGTCGATGAAATGGGTCATCGTCGCCCTCGCTACCACCATGCTTGCCGGCCCGGCGCTCGCCGCCGGTCCCGCCGCCGGCGGTCCGGATCAGGCCACCGTCGAGGCCAACAAGAACAAGAAGGAATGGATGAGCCAGGGCGGCGAGCGCGAGGAAGCGCTGACGCTGAAGCCGAACAAGGACAACGGCCGCGACGTCTATGAAGTCTGCTCGGCCTGCCACATGCCGGAAGGCTGGGGCCTTGTCGACGGCACCTTCCCGCAGCTCGCCGGCCAGCATCGCTCCGTCATCATCAAGCAGCTTGCCGATATCCGCGACGGCCACCGCGACAACCCGACCATGTATCCGTTCGCGCTGCCCTCCGAGATCGGCGGCACCCAGGCGATCGCCGACGTGTCGGAATACATCGCCGGGCTGAAAATGAACCCGCAGAACGGCCAGGGCGAGGGCACCGACCTCGAACTCGGCGCTAAGCTCTACAAGGACAACTGCGTCCGCTGCCACGGCGAGGCCGGCGAGGGCGATGCCGCCAAGTTCTATCCGCGCATCCAGGCCCAGCACTACGAATACCTGATCCGTCAGTACCGCTGGATCAAGGAAGGCAAGCGCCGCAACTCCAATCCGGAAATGGTGGAGCAGATCAAGAACTTCACCGACAAGGACACCAAGGCGGTGCTGGACTACGTCTCGCGCCTGAAGCCGCCGGCCGACCTCGTCGCGCCCGCCGGCTGGAAGAACCCGGACTTCCAGTGACCTGACCGCGGCGATCCCGTCCCCTCCGTCCATCCGCGACGGGAGGGGACGGCGCTGCCCGCCCTTGACCGAATTCAAGGCCTGCGTCGCACCGCGCTCCTATACCGAACCTCGACGCGCACCACCATCGAACCAATACCAAGCGCCCGGCACGGCATTCCCCGCGCCGGCGCGGGTCGGAGTGTGCCCATTCCGGCCCGAACCCGAATGCCGGAGAGGCCGCCATGACCGCCGTGACCACCGCTGAAACCGCATCCGCCCCGGCCGACAAGGCCGCGCGGGCCGGCGGTTTCGCCGCTTTCCGCCTGCTTGCGCTTGCCGCCGTCGTCCTGATCGGCGCGGCGTTCTTCTTTCCCACCTGGTGGGTTTCCCTCAAGGCGCCGAACTATCCCGAGCACACCTTTCCCGACGGCATCCGCATTCACTTCCATGTGGACGGGGTGCAGAACGGCTGCGTGCTGCAGAAGAGCAAGGAAGTGGAAGAGAAGGAAGGGCTTGATTGCGTTCATGAAATGGACACGATCAACCACTTCGTCGGCATGTACCCGATCGCCTCGGGCGGTCCGGTGGAAAAGACCTTCTCGCCGTTCCTGTTCGGCTTCCTCTGCCTGCTGGCGCTCGGCTTTGCCATTCCCGGCAACCGGACGCGGGTCGTGGTGATGGGCACCGGCTTTGCCGCGGTCGCGGTCTGGATGGGCGTGACGCTCTACATGCCGGGCGGCGTGAAGTACCAGAGCGGTTCCTATATCCGCTCCATGGTCGCCAGCCTCGGTCAGGCCGAGGAGACCAAGGAGGACGAATCGATGCACCCGATCGTCCGCCAGCTGAAGGAATCCCTCGCCAAGAGCGGCATCGTCGACGAGACGCCGGCGGTCAAGCCCGGCGTTGCCGGCTCCAGGTCCGAGCTGATCGCGGTGCTGAAGGGCGCCTTCGAGAAGGATCAGGCCAACCGCCTGGCCGACCGTCAGGAATGGACCGGCACCGGCATGCAGCTGTTTGCCTGGCACTACGACCGCAGCCTGAACCGCTGGTTCATGGAGCCGGAAAAGAACAATCGCCTCATCGCCATCATGACCAGTGTCGCCAACATCCTGTTTGCCTCGGTGCTGGCGGCGATGCTGGCCTTCCTCTGGATGGCGCGCGACGACCGCAAGGGCTGGTTCTGGTTCGTCGGCCTGGTGCCGATGATCCTGCCGGTCGCCTTCCTCGCCGAATATTCTGCCTGGCTCTGGTGGTACGGCCACAGCCTCAACGCCATGGGCGCCTTCACGCTGAAGCCGTTCATGCCGACAGTGCTCGGTCAGGGCAAGGTGGCGCAGTTCACCACCTATTCCTACCCGCACATCGGCTTCGGCCTGATGGTCGCGGCCGGACTGGCGATGGCGCTCGCCCTGATCCTGCGGCGCAACGCCCTGATCGCCGCCGGCAAATGACGGCGGCGATGCCAAGGATAACGGAGGACGCCACCATGCGGCATGCGTTCACCCTTGTCGGGCTCGCGGCCCTGTCGTCGCTGCTGCTCGCCACCGTTGCCCTCGCCGGGGAAGCCCGGCCGCTGCAGCCGATCATCGACGCGGCATCGCCCGGCGCGACGGTGCTGCTGGAACCCGGCCTCTATGCCGGGCCGGCGGTGATCGCCAAGCCGCTGACGCTCGACGGCGGCGACAAGGCGATCATCGACGGCGGCCGCAAGGGCACGGTGCTGAAGCTCGAGACCAATGGCGCGACGCTGAAGAACCTGACGATCCGCCGCTCCGGCGACGATCACGAGCAGCTCGATGCCGGCGTCCAGGTTCGCGGCAAGTTCAACATCATCAAGGACAACCGCTTTCAGGATTGCCTGTTCGGCGTCGACCTCGCCCAGTCGACCAACAACATCATTCGCCGCAACGACATCGACTCGGTCGAGGCCGATATCGGCCAGCGCGGCGAGGGCGTGCGGCTGTGGTATTCCGACGACAACCTAATCGAGGCCAACCACATCCACGACGCCCGCGATACGGCGATCTGGTACTCGAAGAACAACCGCATCGTCGGCAATCGCATCGACAACGGCCGCTACGGCATCCACTTCATGTATTCGCACTACAATCTGGTGTCCAAGAACCGGATCGTCGGCAATACGGTCGGCATCTTCCTGATGTATTCCAACGACATCGAAGTGGTCGACAACGAGATCCATTACAGCCAGGGCCCGTCCGGCATCGGCCTCGGCTTCAAGGAGACGTCCGGCGCCAAGATCGTCGGCAACGACTTTTTCGCCAATGCCACCGGCATCTATCTCGATGCCTCGCCCTACGATCCCGACGTTGACAACCTGTTCGAGGGCAACCGCATCGCCTTCAACGGCACCTCGGTGCTGTTCCACTCCGACTGGACCGGCAATCGCTTCAAGGGCAACGACTTCATCGGCAATCACCTCGAAGTCGCGGTCAACGGCGCCGGAACGGCCAAGCGCAACGACTGGACCGGCAATTACTGGGACAGCTTCGAGGGCTTCGACCGCGATCGCGACGGCATCGGCGACACGCCGTTCGAGGCGTGGGCCTGGTCGGACCGGCTGTGGATGGACCTGAAGGAAGCGCAATTCTTCCGCGCCTCGCCGGCGCTGGAGGCCCTCGACTTCGTCGAGCGGCTGGCGCCGGTCACCGAGCCGCGACTGCTGTTTCGTGATGCAAGACCGGCGACGGCGCGGCTGACGACGCGCGGACAAGCCAAGGCCGCGAGCGCCGCCGGCGCTCTGCTGGCGCGGGGAACCAGACCATGACGATCGACGGGCGAAACGACAAGCCGGCGCGGCCGGCGGCGGAAAAGCGCCTGACCAAGGGCGGCGAGGAGCGGCGGCAGATTCTGCGCTCGGTCGTTGCCGGTTCGGCGATCACCTGCCTGGCGCTGGCCGGGCTGCTGCCGCAGATGGCGGCGCGGGCCAATCCGCGACTGCGGCCGCCGGGCGCGATCTTCGAAGAGGATTTCCTCGCCGCCTGCATCAAGTGCGGCCAGTGCGTCCAGGTCTGCCCGGTCGAGGCGATCAAGCTCGCCGATGCCACCGACGGCGTCGGCATCGGCACGCCGTTCATCAATGCCCGCGACCAGGCCTGCGATTTCTCCTGCGACGCGACCCAGTGCGTGCTCGCCTGCCCGACGGAAGCGCTGACCCACAAGCTCACCAGGAAGGAAGAGGTGACCATGGGCAAGGCGCGGCTGGCGGCACCGGACAAGTGCCTCGCCCGCGCCGGCAAGGGCTTCAAGGGCAAGGCGCGCGGCGCCGATCATGGCGCCATGCTGCGCTACGAGGACATCGACCGCTGGACGCCGCTGCCGATAGCCGAACACGACTACGACCTGTCGCTTTGCGACCTGTGCGTCCGCGAATGCCCGATCCCCGGCGCCATCGCGCTGGAGCCGCTGTCGGCCGAGGCCGGCGACACCCGCCGCACCCCGGTGGTGAAGGCCGGCTGCGTCGGGTGCGGGGTGTGCGAAATGATGTGTCCGACCGACCAGCCGGCGATTGTCATCGATGTCGAGACCGGTCCGCGCGGCGTCAGGAGAGTGTGATGGCGAGCCTCGTTCAATCCATCGCCCAGATGCTCGGCAAGGCGCCGACAAAACCGGCCCCGGAAGAGGTGTCGCCGGCGGCACGCGACCTGCTGGCGTTCAAGAAGACCCCGGCCGAACGCGCCCGGCGCAAGGCGGCGATCATGGCCGAGCGTGAGCACGACGCCATGGGCTGGAAATGGCGCGGCCGGCGCTGGGCGTCGATCATCGTCATCAACCTCCTGTTCGTGATCTCGTTTCAGCTCGACGTGCAGCTGGTCGAGGGCGCGCTGACGGCGAGCCGCGTGCTCGGCTTCCACTTCGCCGATCTGAACTCGTCGCTGCAGGTGATGCTCGCCCATCGCGAGATCCTCGTGAACCTGCTGATCGGCGTCGGCACCGTGCTGGTGCTCTACATGCTGGTCGGCGGCCGCTCGTTCTGCTCGTGGGTGTGCCCCTATCACCTCGTGTCGGAATGGGCGGAAATGGCGCATCTGAAGCTGGTGGAAAAGGGCTGGGTCAAGGACCACGCCATGCACCGCTCGCTGCGGACGGTGATGTTCGTGGTGTTCGCGCTGCTGGCGCTCGCCACCGGCTTCACCGTGTTCGAGACCATCTCGCCGGTCGGCATCCTGTCGCGGGCGATGACCTACGGCACGTCGCTGGCGCTGGCCTGGGTCGGCGTGCTGCTGCTGGTCGAGGTGTTCTATTCGCGCCGGTTCTGGTGCCGCTACGTCTGCCCGATCGGCTTGACATATGGCATGGCGGGCGCGGTGGCGCCGGTCAGAATTGTCCACGTCGCCGAGAACTGCTTCCACGAAGGCAAGTGCCGTCAGGTCTGCCTGGTGCCGCATGTGCTCGACATGACCAAGCTCGGCTACGGCACGCAAGTGCTGACGCCGGTCGGACCCGACTGCACCCGGTGCGGCATGTGCCTCGATGCCTGCCCGACCGGAGCGTTGCGCTTCGACATCCAGGGCCTGACCAAGCGCGCCTGAGGACCAGACCGGCGCGACGCAGGAGGCGGAAATGATTACCCTCAAGGGCGTGCGCAAGACGTTCGGCCCGCAGGCGGTGCTGGACGGGCTCGATCTCGACATCCCGACCGGCCAGCGCATCGCGCTCGTCGGCTCCAACGGCGCCGGCAAGACGACGTTCTTTCGCTGCCTGCTCGGCGAATATGTCCATGACGGCGAGATCCGCGTCATGGGCCGCGATCCGCGCCGCGACCGCGCGGCGGTGCTCGGTCTCGTCGGCTTCGTGCCGCAATTGCCGCCGCCGCTGCGGATGCCCGTCGGCGCGCTGATGACCTATGTCGCCGATCTCACCGGCTCCTCGGTAGCGCGCATGGACGAGATCGCCGATCGGCTCGGCCTCGATATCCGGCCGATCCGCGCCCGCCCGTTCGTCAAGCTCTCCGGCGGCATGAAGCAGAAACTGATGATCGCCACGGCGCTGGGGCGCGACGTGCGGCTGCTGATCATGGACGAGCCGGCGGCCAATCTCGACCCGGCGGCGCGCCACGCGCTGTTCGATCTCCTGGCCGACCGCATCGGCACGACGATGATCGTCTCGTCGCACCGGCTCGACGAAATCGCGCCGCTGGTCAACCGCGTGGTCGAACTGGAGCGCGGCAAGGTGGTGCTCGACGACGTCGTCACCGATGCCGGCGCCCTCGGCTCCGGCTTCCTGGCGCGGCTGGAACTCGCCGGTGCCGACCCGGCCTTCGCCCGCGGCGCGGTCGAATGGGGCCTGTCGAGCGCCGATCGCGACACAAGCTGGCAGGGCGAGATCGCCGGACCGGACCGGCTGCGCTTCCTCGGCTTCGTCGCCCGCCATTCCGGCGTGATTTCCGGCTTCGAGATGCGGGGGAGGTGAGGGCGATGCCGATCGAATTCACCCGGCGCCGGCTGTTGGGCGGCGCGGTCGTCGTCCTCGCCGCCCAGCCGCTGTTTGCCTGCGGACAGGTCGACGGGACGCAGCCGGCGCGGATCGTCTATGACCGCGACACCTGCGACCACTGCGCCATGCTGATTTCCGAGCGAAAGTTCGCCGCGCAGTGCTTCACGCCCAGGACCGGCAAGCATCACAGGTTCGACGATGTCGGCTGCATGGTCGCCTGGACCAGCGAGCGGCGGCTCATCGACGAGGCCGAGACGCGGCTCTGGGTGGCCAGCCACCGCGACGGCACGACCTGGCTTGATGCCCGCGCCGCCAGCTACGACGACGGCGTCAACTCGCCAATGGGCTACGGCTTTGCCGCCAAGCCGCCGGGCGAGGGCCGGCTCGACTTTAAAACCGTCAAGGCCTCGGCGCAAAAGCGCGCCCATTGTGAAATCCCGACCACCGGTTAGCGATCCCGTCGCCTTGATCGGCGGTCCCGTGTCCGATGCAATCGCGCTTTGCCCGTAAGGGGAGCGCGCGTGAAGGCCGAACCTATGCTCTCTCCGCAATCCCCCGGCTTCGAGGCAAGCCTTGTCGAGGCACCCGGGCGGCGCGCGCCGCGCCGGTCGGGCTTTGTCGCCACCATGCGGCTGGAGGTCGCCGAGGCGCTGCGGGCCAAATGGTTCCTGTTCTACTCGCTGGTGTTCTTCGGCCTCGTGGCGGTGATGCTGGTGTTTGGGCTGACGGAATCGCGGGTGATGGGCTTCACCGGCCTGTCGCGCCTGCTGGTCACCTATACCCAGCTCGCCATGGCGATCCTGCCGGTCTTCGTCCTGATCTCGACGGTGCGCTCGCTCGCCGGCGATCGCGAGGCCGGCGTGTTCGAATACATGCTGGCGCTGCCGGTCGGGATCGGCGCCTGGTATGGCGGGCGGCTGATCGGCCGGTTCCTGGTGACGGCGCTGCCGGTGGTGCTGGCGGTGCTGATCGCCATCGGCTATGGCGCCGCGCGCGGCGTCGCCGTTCCCTGGCGCGAACTCGGGCTGGAACTCGGGCTGCTGGTGACGCTGGTCTGGTGCTTCGTCGGCATCGCCTTCCTCATTTCCGCCCTGTCGCGCTCCACCGATACGGCGCAGACGGCGGCTTTCCTCATCTGGCTGACGCTGGTTCTCGCCCTCGACCTCGTCCTGCTCGGACTGATGATCCGGGGGCAGGCGCCGGTCGAAACCATCGTCGGGGTGGCGCTGGCCAATCCGCTGCAGGTGTTTCGCACCGCGTCGATGCTGATCTTCGATCCGCAACTGGTGCTGCTCGGCCCGACGGCCTATGTCATTCTCGACCTGTTCGGCCGGACCGGCTTCGTCGTCTGGGCCTTCGCCTATCCGATCTTTCTGGGTGCGATGGCCGCTGGCTTGGGCTATTGGATCTTCCGGCGGGCGGACCTGCCATGAGCCTTGCAACCCTTTCGGCGGTCCCCGTGGTCCCCATTTCGAAATTCGGCCTCTGGATCCGGGCGGCGCGGCCGCGCACGCTGACCATCGCGGTGTCGCCGGTGATCGTCGGCGCGGCGCTGGCCTGGCGCGAGGTCGGCGCCATCGCCTGGCTGCCGGTGCTGACGGCGCTGGTCGTTGCCATCGCCATCCAGATCGGCACCAACCTGATGAATGACGCCGCCGACGGCGCCCGTGGCCATGACGGCCCGGGCCGCCTCGGGCCGCTGCGGGTGACGGCGGCCGGCCTCCTCGACCTCGCCGACGTGCGCCGCGCCGGGTTCATCGCCTTTGCCGTCGCCGGATTGGCCGGGCTCCATGCCGTCCATGTCGGCGGCTGGCCAATCCTCGCCATCGGCATCGCATCGGTCGTGGCGGGGCTTTGCTATTCCAACGGGCCGCGACCGATCGCCTTTACCCCCTTCGGCGAAGCCTTCGTCGTCGCCTTCTTCGGGGTTGCCGCCGTGGTCGGCACGGCGCTGCTCGCCGGCGCCGGCCTCAGCGCCGCCGGGGTGCTGCTCGGCGTGGCGCTGGGGCTGCCGGCGGCGGCGGTGCTGATGGTCAACAATCACCGCGACCGCGACGCCGATCAACGCAACGGTCGCCGCACCCTCGCCATCGTCATCGGGCCGCACTGGTCGGCCTTCGCCTATGCGGTGATGCTGCTCGCGCCGATCCTGATCATGCCGGTCGTTGCCGACCTGTTGCGAGCGGTCGGCTTCGTCGCCGTCATCCTGCTCTTGGCGCCGGCCGCCTTTCTGATGTTCCGCTTCACCACCACGCCGATCGGCATCGGCCTCAACCGGCTGCTGGCGCTGACGGCGCTGTATCAGCTGGCGCTGGCGATCGTCGTCACCCTTGCCCTGATGGTGTGACCATGCTGTTGCGCTCGATCCTCGCGGCGATCCTGATGCTGGCCTCCGGCGCGGCGGCGCGGGCGGAAGCCCCGGCGGCGATTGCCGAATTCGCCCCGCGCGATGTGCCGGTGATCGAGGTCGAGACGCGGGCCGGGACGCCGTTTCGCACCGATGCGGCGCGCGGCAAGCTGTTGATCCTGCACGTCTGGGCAACGTGGTGCGGGCCGTGTCGCACCGAACTGCCGACGCTGGACGCGCTCGCCGCCGACAAGACAACGGGCGTCGAGATCGCGGCGATCTCGGTCGACCGCCTCGGCTGGATGCCGATCGACCGGCTGGACGCGGCGCGCGCCGCAACGAGCTTGCCGATCTATCACGACCGCAACATGGTCGCGGTCCGCGACCTGCGCGTGGTCGGCCTGCCGACGACGCTGATCCTCGATGCCGCCGGCCGCGAGATCGCCCGGATCACCGGCCCGGCCGACTGGGCCTCGCCGGCGATGCGGGCGCGGATCGCCGCATGGGCGAGCCGCTAGTTTGGTGGAATTCCGGGCACGGCCAAACGTCCGGTCAGGCCGTGACGGCCCGACCGGGATCGCTAGGCGTTTATCCGCCGCCGGGACGGCGACGGACGCGCCTCGATCAGGCGGCGCCGCCCGGGGTGCCGGAGAACTTCACCAGGATGTCCTGATCGCGGACGATGGTCTGGCAGGCAAGCCGGTACTTCGGCGGCAGGTCGTTGACCTCGGCGTCGACGAGTTCCTTCGACGTGAGCTTGCCGAGGGCCTTCAGCGCCGCGCGTTCCTTTTCGGTCAGCGCGGTCGCCATCTTCTTGTCGTCGAGCGACGTGACCTCGATGAGGCACGAGCCGCATTCGCCGTCGCGGCATTCGAACGGCAGCGGGATCTTGTTCTTTTCCGCCAGCGCCAGGATGGTGCCGGTGTCGCCGGCGACGGCATAGACCGTCACGTCCTTGTGCAGGAGCGGCGAAGAGAAGGTAACAGTAGCCATGGTCAGACTCTCCGGGTTCACCTATCGCCGCCTGTTGCAGGCGAACGAAGGGGTGATCAGCCCATCGCAAGCACCATGCCGCGCCAAATCACGCGAAATCCCAGTACGTTAGAACCAATCCCGACGTTCCGCGTTGGCTTTGCGACGCGCATCGTCGGGATTGCGACCGGGTTTGCCCCCGGCGCGCGGCCGCCCAACGCCGCGTCGGCGGCGATCCGGCGGGCGCCGGTTGCGGACATTTCGCCGCTGCGGCGGCGGTCGCGGCCATGCGATAGGGTTTGCCCGGAATCGGCGGTCGTGATACCGGAACCGACGTTGTGACGGGGCCGTGACGGACCTGATGTCATCGGGCCTTGAAAATGACCGATGATATGCATCACGCGAATTTCCCATGCCTCTGATGCAGATGGGAAATTCGCGTACCTTCAAGGGCCGGGCGCGTCAGCGCCTCCGTCCCTTGGCATGATTTGAGCGCGCGGCGACGAATGGATCGGCGGCGTGACAAGGGAAGAGTGACGCAATGTCCGATCCGGTGTTCTTTGCCTCTCCGAAACCGATGACGCTAGCGCAAGTCGCCGACCTGACCGGGGCGCGGCTGGTCGATCCCGGCAAGGCGGAGCTGCTGATCTCGGGCATCGCGCCGCTGTCGGAAGCCGGGCCGGGCGATCTCGCCTTCCTCGACAATCCGGCCTACGCCAAGGACCTCGCCTTCACCAAGGCCTGCGCCGTTCTGGTGGCGCCGAAGTTCCTGTCGCGCGTGCCGGAGGCGATCGCGGCGCTTGAGGCGCGCGAGCCCTACCGGGCATTCGCCATGGTCGGCGGCCGCTTTTATCCGGCGGCGGTGCGGCTTGAAGGGGCATTCGGCGGCGACGAGGGCATTTCGCCGGCGGCGCATGTGCACCCGAGCGCCCGGCTGGAACCGGGCGTCACCGTCGAGCCCGGCGCGGTCATCGGCGCCCGGGTCGAGATCGGCACCGGCACCATCGTCGGCGCCAACGCGGTGATCGGCCATGACGTCCGCATCGGCCGCGATGGCCACATCGGCGCGACGGCGTCGATCATCCATTCGCTCCTCGGCAACCGCGTGATCGTCCATCCGGGCGTGCGGCTGGGGCAGGACGGCTTCGGCTTTGCCATGGGCGCGCGCGGCCACCTGAAGGTGCCGCAGATCGGCCGGGTGATAATCCAGGACGACGTCGAGATCGGCGCCAACAGCTGCATCGATCGCGGCGCGACGCGCGATACCGTCATCGGCGAGGGCACCAAGATCGACAACGGCGTGCAGATCGGCCACAACGTGGTGATCGGCCGGCACTGCGTGATCGTGGCGCATGTGGGGATCTCCGGCTCGACGACGCTGGAGGATTATGTCGTGATGGGCGGCAAGTCCGGCACCGTCGGGCATATCCGCATTGGCATGGGCGCGCAGATCGCCGGCACCGCCAGCGTCAAGGACGACGTGCCGGCCGGCGCCCGCTGGGGCGGCACCCCGGCCAAGCCGCTGCGCGAATTCGCCCGCGAACTGGCGGCGCTGAAGGCATTGGCCAAGCGCAAGCCGGCGGGTGGCGAAGAGGTTTGATTTTCCGGGCGTCTCGGGTAAGAGACGCGGCTGAAGGGCGATTTCGAAAAGGGTGATGGGACGCATGTCGGAAACCGATGGCAAGACGCTGCAAAGCGCCGATATCCTGCGGCTGATGGAGCTTCTGCCGCATCGTTATCCGTTCCTGATGGTCGACAAGATCATCAATATCGATGGCGATCGGGCCGGTGTCGGCATCAAGAACGTCACGATCAACGAGCCGCAGTTCATGGGGCACTTCCCCGGCCGGCCGGTATTCCCGGGCGTGCTGCTGATCGAGGGCATGGCCCAGACCGCCGGCGCCATGTGCGTGGCGGCGGGCGAGGGCAGCGCGGCGCCGAAGGTCGTCTACTTCATGACGATCGACAAGGTGAAGTTCCGCAAGCCGGTGATGCCCGGCGACACCGTCGAATATCACATGTCGAAACTGAAGAGCCGCGCCAATATGTGGTGGTTCCGCGGCGAGGCCAAGGTCAATGGCGTGCTCGTTTGCGAGGCCGAACTCAGCGCAATGCTTGTAAAGGACTGATCATGGCCAAGGTACACCCGAGCGCGATTGTCGAGGACGGCGCGGTACTGGGCGCCGAGACGGTTGTCGGCCCGTTTTCGATCGTTGGTCCGAATGTCGTGCTGGGGGATGGCGTCGAGCTGATTTCGCATGCGGTCGTCACCGGCCACACCGAGATCGGCGAGCGCACCCGGATCTTCCCGTTCGCCTCCATCGGTCACGCGCCGCAGGATCTGAAGTTCAAGGGCGAGGCGAGCAAGGTCGTCATCGGCAAGAACTGCATGATCCGCGAAAACGTCACGATCAACCCGGGCACCGAGGGCGGCGGCATGCTGACCTCGATCGGCGACAATTGCCTGATCATGGTCGGCGCCCATGTGGCGCATGATTGCCGCGTCGGCAATGGCGTCATCCTCGTCAACAACGCGACCCTGGCCGGCCATGTCCATGTCGGCGACCACGCCATTCTCGGCGGCCTGTCGGCGGTGCATCAATGGGTGCGCATCGGGCCGATGGCGTTCCTCGGCGGCCTCTCCGGCCTCGAGAACGACCTCATCCCGTTCGGCTCGGCCATCGGCGACCGGGCCCGCCTCGGCGGCCTCAACCTCGTCGGGCTGAAGCGCCGCCAATTGGAGCGCGAACGCATCCACGCCCTGCGCGCCGCCTATCGCATGCTGTTTGCCGACGAGGGCACGTTGAGCGAGCGCGTGGCCGACGTCGCCAGCCGCTTCGCTGGCGAGGAACTGGTGATGACCGTCGTCGACTTCATCCGCACGGGCGGCGACCGCGCCCTGTGCACGCCGCGCTGACGGCGGGCGCGACGTGAACCCGGACCCGCGAGAAGGCATGATCGCCGGCGGCGGCGACGAGGTGGCCATCCTCGCCGGCGGCGGCGCCTTTCCGCTGGCGGTCGCCTCGGCAGTCGAGGCGCGTGGCGGCCGGGCGTTCCTCATCGGCATTCGCGGCGAGGCCGATCCGGCGATCGAGACCCATCCCCACACCTGGATCGCGCTCGGGCAGATCGGGCATCTGTTCGCCGCCGCCCGCAAGCGCAAGCTGAGCCGGCTGGTGATGATCGGCTCCATCGTGTCGCGACGCTTGCCGCGTCCGTGGGAACTGGATCTCGTCGGCCTGATGCATCTGTGGAAAAACCGCGACATCATGAAATCCGGCGACGACACCACGTTGCGGCGGGTGGCGAAGCTGATCGAGGCCGGCGGCTTCGAGGTGGTCGCCGCCGCCGACGTGGCGCCGAACCTGGTGATGCCGGCCGGACCGATCGGCAAGATCGCGCCGGAAGGGGCGGACTGGCGCGACATCGCCGCCGGTTTCGCCGCCGCCAAGGAACTCGGCGCCCGCGATCTGGGCCAAGGGGTGATCGCCGTCGACGGCACGGTGGCGCGCCGCGAGGACCGGCGCGGCACCGACGCGATGCTTGCCGATCACGAGGCCGCCCATGGCCGTGGTCCGCGCGGCGGCGTGCTGGTCAAGTGTCTGAAACCGCAGCAGGATCGTCGCCTCGACATGCCGGCGCTCGGCACGCGCACCGTCGACGGCGCGGCGCGGGCGGGGCTGAAGGGCATCGCCGTCGAGGCCGGTGGCACCCTGGTGCTGAACCTCGATGAGGTGGCGCGGGCCGCTGATCTCGCCGGCCTCTACGTGGTCGGCGTCAACGCGGCGGCGCTGATGGCGGAGACCCCGACGTGAGCGTTCCCGCCCCCCGGCCGATCAAGGTGTTTCTCGTCGCCGGCGAAAGCTCCGGCGATTTCCTCGGCGCCGGCCTGATGCAGGCGCTGAAGGCGCGGCTCGGGGCGAATGTGCACTTCTCCGGCGTCGGCGGGCCGTTGATGGAGGCCGAGGGGCTGAAAAGCCTGTTTCCGATGTCCGACATCGCCGTGATGGGGCTGGGGCCGGTGCTGAAGCGGCTGCCCACCATCCTGAAGCGGCTGAAGCTGACCATCGGCACGGCCTTGCTGGAAAAGCCCGACGTGGCGGTGCTGATCGACAGCCCCGACTTCACTCACCGGGTCGGCCGCAAGCTGCGCGCCATGGACCCGAGCATCGCCACCGTCGCCTATGTGTCGCCGACCGTCTGGGCGTGGCGGGCGAAGCGCGCCCCGGCCATGGCGCGCTGGTGCGACCATCTGCTGGCGATCCTGCCGTTCGAACCGGAGGCGCACCGGCTGCTCGGCGGGCCGCGCACGACCTATGTCGGCCATCAGCTGATCACGCGGCTCGACGAGATGCGCCCGGGGCCGGGCGAGCGATCCGGGGTGCCGGGCGAGCACGGGCCGGTGCGGCTGGTGGTGCTGCCGGGCAGCCGGCATTCGGAAGTGTCGCGGCTGCTGGCGCCCTTCGGCGGCGCGGTCGAGCTGGTGGCGCGCCGCCTTGGCGCCATCGAGGTCACCCTGCCGGTGGTGGCCCATGTCCGCGCCGAGGTCGAGGCGGCGGTCGCCGGCTGGAGCGTGCCGGTGA
>JAEULV010000035.1 GCA_016793065.1 Hyphomicrobiaceae bacterium | reverse complement strand
GACGACGTCGAGGTGGCCCTCGACAGCGTCGAGGACGGCTCCGGCGAAACGCGCCTGTCGCGTGAAAAGGCCAAGCGCGCCCGCACCTGGGAGCGCCTCGAGACCGCCTTCGAGAAGGGCGAGGTCGTCACCGGCCTCATCAACGGCCGGGTCAAGGGCGGTTTCACCGTCGAGATCGATTTCGTGCGCGCGTTCCTGCCCGGTTCGCTCGTGGACGTGCGCCCGGTGCGCGACCCGAGCTACCTCGAGGGCAAGACGCTCGAGTTCAAGGTCATCAAGCTCGACCAGAAGCGCAACAACGTCGTGGTGTCGCGCCGCGCCGTCGTCGAGCAGGAATACAGCGCCGAGCGCAGCGAGCTGCTCGAGAAGCTGCAGGAAGGCACGGTCGTCAAGGGCGTCGTCAAGAACCTCACCGACTACGGTGCGTTCGTCGACCTCGGCGGCATCGACGGCCTGCTGCACGTCACCGACATCGCGTGGCGCCGCATCAACCATCCGTCCGAGGTGCTCAACATCGGTCAGACCGTCAAGGTCCAGATCATCCGCGTCAACCACGAGACGCACCGCATCTCGCTGGGCATGAAGCAGCTCGAGACCGATCCGTGGGACGGCATCGTCGCCAAGTACCCGGTCAACGCCCGCTTCAAGGGTCGCGTCACCAACATCACGGACTACGGCGCTTTCGTCGAGCTGGAGCCGGGCATCGAAGGCCTGATCCACGTTTCGGAAATGTCGTGGACCAAGAAGAACGTCCACCCGGGCAAGATCGTTTCCACCTCGCAGGAAGTGGAAGTGATGATCCTCGAGGTCGACCCCTACAAGCGCCGCATCTCGCTCGGCCTGAAGCAGACCCTCGCCAATCCGTGGGAAGTCTTCACCGAGAAGTACCCGGCCGGTTCGGTGCTCGAAGGCGAAGTCAAGAACAAGACCGAGTTCGGTCTGTTCGTTGGCCTCGACGGCGATGTCGACGGCATGGTGCATCTGTCGGACCTGGACTGGAACCGTCCGGGCGAGCAGGTCATCGAAGAGTACAAGAAGGGCGACAAGGTTCGCGTCAAGGTGCTCGAAGTCGACGTCGAGAAGGAGCGCATCTCGCTCGGCATCAAGCAGCTCGGCAGCGATCCGTTCGAGACCGCCGGCGAAGTCCGCAAGAACGCCATCGTCACCTGCGAGATCCTCGAGGTGAAGGACGGCGGTCTGGAAGTGAAGATCGTCGACACCGACCTGGCGACCTTCATCAAGCGGGCCGAGCTGTCGCGTGAACGCGGCGAGCAGCGTCCGGAGCGGTTCGCCGCCGGCGAGCGCATCGACGCCCGCGTCATTGCCTTCGACCGCAAGACCCGCAAGGTCCAGGTGTCGATCAAGGCGCTGGAAGTTGCCGAAGAGAAGGAAGCGATCGCCCAGTTCGGTTCGTCCGATTCGGGCGCCTCGCTCGGCGAAATCCTCGGCGCCGCGCTGAAGCGCGCCCAGGACAAGGACTGAGCCTCCCCGGCCGGCGCGCCTGTCGCTCCGGCCAAGGCCTCGGCCTTCGGCGAATGACTTGAGACAGAACGGCCCGGATCGCGAGATCCGGGCCGTTCTGCGTGTCTGGGGGGCAGGGTGGAGCCCGCATCGGCGTCGATGGTGGGGAACATGGGCGCTACTTGGCAAACTCCACCGATCCATGAGCGCTGAGATAGAAGAAACGCGCCAGCCCCAGCGTCACCTCTCCCTTCTCCCGCTTGCGGGAGAAGGTGGCCGAAGGCCGGATGAGGGCGCGGGATGGGTGGCGGGGAATGCCGTCGCGGGGGCCTCGCCATCAACCCTCATCCGCCCCTTCGGGGCACCTTCTCCCGCTCATGGAGACAACGGTCTCCATGAGACGCCTACGGCGTGGGAGAAGGAAAAGAGAGCGGACGTTGGCGCTCGTGGCGTCCCTTACGGGGTCCAGCAGAGGAAGTTCGCCAGCAGCTTCAGGCCGAGGGCCTGGCTTTTTTCCGGGTGGAACTGGGTGCCGACGATGTTGTCGCGGGCGACGATGGCGGTGACCGGGTCGCCATAGGTGGCGGTGGCGACCAGGTGGGCGCGGTCCTCGACGTGGAAGGCGTAGGAGTGGAGGAAATAGGCGTGCAGGCCGTCGGGGCCGAGGCGGATGTCGTTCAGCACCGGGTGGGGGTTGACGATGTCGAGAGTGTTCCAGCCCATGTGCGGCACCTTCAGCGGCCGGCCGACGAGATCGGTGCCGGTCGGCTCGATCAGGCGGACCTCGCCGGGGATCCAGCTGTAGCCGTCGGCGGTCTCGTGCTCGACGCCGCGACTGGCGATCAGCTGCATGCCGACGCAGATACCGAGGAAGGGCTTGCCGGAGGCGACGAAGCCGCGAATGGCGTCTTCCATGCCGTCAATGCCGGCAAGGCCGCGGCGGCAATCGGGGAAGGCACCATCGCCGGGCAGGACCAGCCGGTCGGCGCGGGCGACGACGTCGGGATCGCGGGTCAGCACCACCGGCTGCTCGTGATTGGTCTCGCGGGCGACGCGCTCGAAGCCCTTGACGGCGGAGTGCAGGTTGCCGGCGCCGTAATCGATCAGAACAACAGTCACTGGCGACCTCCAGCGGCGGGAAACAGGCCGACGACCGACGCCGGGGCGGGCTTTCGCGCCTCGAAGACCGGGGCGCCGGGCGGCAGCGGCAGTGGCGGCGGGGCAAGCCGGCCGGCCAGTGAGGCGAAGTAGCGGATCTCGGCGGCGTCGACATCATCGGCGTCGATCAGCGAGGCCAGTCGCCAACCGCGACGCAACAGCGTCCAGCCGCGCAGGCCGCGGGCCTCGATCGCAAGCCAGAGCGAGGCGAGCGAGGTGACGACGATGAACGCGACGACATTGCCGGTCAGGGCGGCGGCGAAGGCCGCCACGGTCCACAGGCCGAGATAGAGCACCAGCACCAGCCACATGCGATGCCAAAGCAGCCAGAGCACCGGGGCGATGAAGGCAAACAGCGCGAAATCGTCGCGGATGAAGACCGCGCGCTCGGCGCCGGCGACCGAATCGGTGTCGGGCGGCGAATAGACGGTATAGATCGCCATCGGGTTCAGCCTCCGAGCGTGCCCTTGGTCGACGGCACGGCGTCGGCCTTGCGGGGATCGATGGTGAAGGCGGCGCGCAGGCAGCGGGCGAGCGCCTTGAACGCGCTTTCGGCGATGTGGTGGGCGTTGGCGCCGTGCAGCGTCTCGACATGCAGGGTGACGCCGGCATTGAAGGCGAAAGCGCGGAACCATTCCTCGACCAGCTCGGTATCGAAGCTGCCGATCTTCTCGCGCGGGAACGGGCACTTGAACACCAGATAGGGCCGGCCGGAGACATCGATGGCGGCGCGGGTCAGCGTCTCGTCCATCGGCAGCAGGCAGTCGGCATAGCGGGTGATGCCCTTGAGGTCGCCGGCGGCGCGGCGGATGGCCTGGCCAAGGGCGATGCCGGTGTCCTCAACGGTGTGATGGTCGTCGATGTGCAGGTCACCCTCGGCGCGAACGGTGATGTCGATCAGCGAATGCCGGGCGAGTTGCTCCAGCATGTGATCGAAGAAGCCGACCCCGGTCTTGACGTCGTATTGCCCCGTGCCGTCGAGATCGACGGTGACGGAGATCCGGGTTTCGGTGGTGTTGCGGCTGACGCTGGCGGTGCGCATCGGCTGGGGTTCCGGCTGCAAGGGGATCGGCCGGGACTTGTAGCAGCGGAAGCGGCGTGGGGGAAGCCGGCAGGCGGGGGCAGGGGAAATTGCGCGCCGGCTTCAATCGCCGTCAATCGCCGCCACGCGCCGGGCGGAAGCCGCGTCCGGGATCGTAGGCCCAGCAGGCGAGGGCGAAGGCGATGGCGAGGGTGGCGGTGGTGACGGCGAGCCCGAGCGCATCGACGCGGCCGTAGAGGGCGAAGCGGATCAGCTCGACGGCGTGGGTGAAGGGATTGAGGCGGCAGACCAGCGCCAGGGCCTCGCTCGATTCCTGCATCTTCCACAGCGGATAGAGGGCGCTCGACAGGAAGAAGGCGGGGAAGATGATGAAATTCATCACGCCGGCGAAGTTTTCGAGCTGCTTTATCAGGGCCGACAGCAGCAGGCCGACGGCGGCGAGCATCAGGGCGGCGAGGATCGCCGCCGGCAGGACGGTGAGAAAGCCGGCGGCGGGGAAGTCGACGCCCCAGAGCCAGGCGATGGCGAGGAAGGCGTAGGCCTGGGCAACCGCGACGATGGTGATGGCGACGAGCTTGGCAAACAGCAGGAAGGGCCGCGGCAGCGGCGCCAGCAGCAGCACGCGCATCGAGCCCATTTCGCGGTCGAACACCATGGAGAGCGCTCCCTGCATGGCGGCGAACAGCAGCACCATGCCGACGAGGCCGGGAACGACGTAGATCTCGTAGGTGATGTAGGTCTGATAGGGCTCGGTGATCGACAGGCCGAGGGCGGCGCGGAAGCCGGCGGCGAAGACGACGAGCCACAGGAGCGGCCGTACGAGCGAGCCGGCGAGGCGGGTGTATTGCCCGAGGAACCGCGCCAGCTCGCGGGCGACGACGCCGTTGAGGGCACGCAGGGCATGAACGGGGGTCATGCCGCCTCCGTGGCGCGGGTGAGGGCGGCGAAGGCGCCGGCGAGGTCGGCGGCGCCGGCGGCGGCGATCACCTCGTCGCGACGGCCAGTGGCGACAATGCGACCGCGCGACAGCAGCACCAGCGCATCGTCGGCCTCGACCTCGTCGATCAGGTGGGTGGTCCACAGCACGGCGAGGCCGTGGTCGCGGGCAAGGCCGTGCAGATGGGCGACCAAGGCCTTGCGGGTCGGCAGGTCGAGGCCGACGGTCGGCTCGTCGAGCACGAGGAGCCGCGGCCGGTGCAGCAGGGCGCGGGCGATCTCGACGCGACGGCGATGACCGCCATTGAGGGCGCGGACCTTGTCGTCGGCGCGGGCCTCAAGCCCGATGCGGGCGAGCTCGGCGGCGATGCGGGCGCGGGCCTCGGCGGGGGCAAGGCCGTGGAGGGCGGTGGAATAGCGCAGGTTGGCGGTGACGGTGAGGTCGAGATCGAGGGTCGGCTGCTGGAACACCACGCCGAGCGGCGCCAGGGCGGCGGCGCCGGTCGCGGCAAGGTCGCGGCCAAGAATCGAGATCGACCCGGCCGTCATGTCGAACAGTCGGGTGATCAGGGCAAACAATGTCGTCTTGCCGGCGCCGTTGGGGCCGAGCAGCATGGTGACGCGGCCGGGCAGGACCTCGAACGACACGTCGTCGAGGGCCTGCCGGGCGCCGTAGCTGTGGCTGACGCCAGCGATCGCCAGCGGGACGGCAGTGTCGGGGATCATTTCACGTCGAATTCGATGACGACGCCCTTGTCCTCAAGGCCCTTGGCGGCGAGCGTCGACTTGCCGGCGACGATCGGCACGAAGAAGATCTCCGCCTCAGCGGCGTCTTCGTATTCGAGTTCGACCAGATGGGTCGCCTTGATTTCCATGCCGCCCGCCTCGACCTTGCGCAGCCACATGTTGCGGAAGAATACCGGTCCCTGCAAGGCGTATTCCTTCTTGCCGGTGCTCTTGATCGTCAGCGCGTAGCACTTGCCGGTGACGAGCTTGTAGCTCTTCTGCGAGACGGCGTAGCCGGCATCGTCGGTGCCGAGCACCAGGGCGGGGAGTTCGTCGCACTTGCGCGACAGGTCGCCCTCGGCGTGGGCGAGGGTGGTGCCGGCAATCAGCGCGGCGATGGCGAGAGCGATGCGCATGGGGTCGTTCCTCAAGTCTGTCGTTGGCGGGTGTTTCGAGCGGGTCACGGGGTCGGCAGGACGGCGGCGCCCCAGGGGAAGCGGCCGACCTTGATGGTCTTCACCGGTTTCATCGCCTTGACGTCGATGACGGTGACGTCGCCGGAAACGCCGTTGGTGGTGTAGAGAAAGTCCTCGTCCGGGGTCAGCGCCATGTGCCAGACGCGGCGGCCGGTGAGCACATAGCCCTTGACCTCGAAGGTCTTGCGGTCGACGACGGCGATGTGGTTGGCCGGGCCGAGGGCGATGAAGGCGAGCGTGCCGTCCCTGGTCAGCTTCTGGCCGACGGGCTGGACCTTGTCCCTGGCGACGCCCTTGATGTCGAACTCGATGGTCTTGCGGATCTGGCGGGTGGCGGTGTCGATCACCGCGACGGTGCCGCCGATCTCGGACGACACCCAGAGTTCCTTGCCGTCGGCGGAAAACACCGCGTCGCGGGGGCGCTGGCCGACGAGGGTGTTGTCGACGAGCTTCTGCGTCTCGGTGTCGATCCAGTGGACCATGTTGGTGGTCTCGCTGGTGGTGATGGCGGTCTTGCCGTCGGGGCTGACGGCCATGCCCTCGGGTTCGACGCCGACCTCGATCTGGGCGACGACGGTGCGGGTTTCGGTGTCGACGACCGTGGTGATCGCGTCGTCCTCGTTGGCGATGTAGAGGTGACGGTTGTTGGGCGCGAGGGCGAACTGCTCCGGGTCGGCGCCCGAGGGCAGATCGTGGAGGATCTGGTCGGTGGCGACGTCCATCACCTGCACGGTGTCGCTGTCGGAGGCGCAGATGTAGAGGCGCTTGAAATCGCGGGAGAAGGTGAGACCGCGCGGGCGCTTGCCGACCTTCAGCGTCTTCACCACCTCGTTGGTCTTCGTGTCGATCACCGAGACGGTGTTGTCCTTTTCATTGCTGACATAGACGAGATGGGCGCCTGCCGGCGAGGCGGCGGCCAGGGTGGCGCCAATGATCGCGGCGGCGAGAAGCTTCGGTGTCATGGGGAGCTCCGATTGATGTCGGGTCAGCGCCGACGGGCCTTGCAGGCGGTTTCGGGCTGGTCGAAGCCGAGGCTGTCGAGTTCGGTCCGCTGGTGCAGGAAACCCTCGAACGGCGCCTGAGCGACGAGGCCCTCGGGATGGGCGAGGTAGACCGGCTGGCGGACCTGACCATCCCAGGGGCGCACCGAGACCTTGCGGCCCTTGAAGGCGGCGATCTCCAGCCCGGGCGCCTCCAGCGCGGCACCGATGCCGGCGGGGTCGGCGGATCCGGTGCGGGTCACGGCCTCGCCGATCAGGCGGATGGCGGTCCAGGCGGCGAAGTCGCGCTCGCCGATCGGGCGCCCGGCCTGCTTGACGAAGCGGTTCTGGAACTGGGCGGCGCCCCAGGCGGCGACCGTCGGGTGGAAGGTGACGGGACGCAGGCCGATGGAGCCGGCGACGGGGCGGGCGAGCCAGGTGGCATAGGGCACGACATGGCCGAAGCCGTGGTGCTCGTCGGCGACGACGACAAGGTCGTAGTCCGCTCCTTGAGTGAACACCGGGACTTCCTGGCCCTGGGCCCGGCGCAGTTCGGCATCGTCGAGCCATTGCTTGTCGGCGACGATCCTGAGGCCGAACTTCCTCGCGGCGCGGCGGTAGCTTTCGGCGAGGGCCCGATCCTCGGGCGTGCGACCGACGATCAGGAACCACTTGGACCAGCGCTTCGATGTGGCGAATTGGGCCAGCGCATCGGCGATCATGGCGCGGCTGAGGGCGGCATGAACGACGTTTGCCCGGCAGTCGCCGGCGCGCAGCGCATCATCCTCGGCGCCGGAATTGAAGATCAGCGCCGACTTGGCCTCGGGCAGATCGGCGATCGCCAGCAGTTCGGCGGCAGGGACATCGACGACGAGCAGGCGGGCGCCCTCGGCGAGGCGCTGGCGGGCGGCGGCAACGGCGTCGTCGGCTTCGCCGAGGGCGGTTTCGACCAGATCATAGGCGTGACCGACGAAACGGCCGGTGGTGCGGTTGTCGGCGAGGGCGAGGCGGGCGCCTTGCAGGCCGGCGTCGGCCGGGGCGGCAAAGCGTTCGGCGACGCCTTCCTCGACCGCGAGGCCTTCCTCGGGCGGGCGCTCCTTGACCAGGATGTCGATGCGAACCGTCAATTTGCTGGCGGATTGGGCGAGGGCCGGTGCGCCAAGGAGCGATCCGGCCAGCGTCAGGCCGCCGACGACCGCCGACAACAGTCCGATATGCGACGCGGCGCGGCGCAGTCCCATTCGTTTCGCCTCCCGTGGCGCCGGTTGTTCCGGCTGCCTTCATTGCGTTGCGGCGCAGCCTGACCGGATGGGGGCGAGGCGGGTATTGTACCTTGGTGCAAAGTTTCAACAGTTTCACTCGGCATTTTGTGTCGCTTTCAATCGTTTGCACCAAAGGACAATTCCACGGGGACGAACGAGATGATTACGGTCGCGCCACATCCAGTCCGGCGTGGCGGCGACACTGCCGCTTGCCGGCGACAATCAGGCGCCGCCGACGGCACCGACATGCAGCAAGAGGCCCGCTCTCAAGACGGACCCACGAATTCGCCGCGATGCTCCGGTGTCGCGGCCACGGAGGAACAACCCATGAAGAAGTCCCTGCCGGCCATTCTGGTCGCAGTCGGCCTGCTCGGCGCTGGAATGCTCGCTCCGACCGAAGGCCTCAGCCACGGCGACGTGACCCCGCAACCGGTCGACACCACCGGCCTCGACCCGCTCGGCGCGGACTGGCGCAGCGAGAACCCGTATCGCGGCAACAAGATCGCCATCAATATCGGCTCGAGCGGCTACAATCAGAACTGCGCCCGATGCCACGGCCTGCAGGTGCGCTCCGGCGGGCTTGCGCCGGACCTGCGCTATCTCGAAGCCGGCAAGGAAGGCGACGAGTGGTTCATGACCCGCATTCGTCACGGCTACACCTTCAACGGCGCCACCCGCATGCCGGCGTTCGAAGGCACGCTCAGCCAGGAAGCGATGTGGGCGATCCGCTCCTATATCGAAATTCAGCCGCAGGATTGAGCCATTGCCGCAGGTGTTCGCGCTCCGCAGCCGTTGCCTGTCCGTCGCCGCCGCGCTGGTGCTGGCGGCGAACGGCAACGCGTCGGCGCGGCCGCTCGACGACGTGATCGCCTCGGGCGAGATCGCCGTGGCGCTCTATGACGACTTCATGCCGTGGTCGGACCTGGACGGCGACAGCGTGCGCGGCATCGATGCCGAGATCGGCCGGGAGATTGGCCGCAAGCTCGGGGTCAAGGTCCGGTTCGTCGTGCGCGGCGCCGGCGAGACCATCGACGACGACCTGCGCTTCAACATCTGGAAGGGCACGGCGGTGCAGGAGGCGCCTGCCGACGTGATGCTGCACGTGCCCTATGACCGGCAATTGTCGGTGCGCAACGATCTGGTGGTGGTGCATGCGCCCTATCACCAGGACGGCTGGGCGGTGGCCTACGATCCGGAGAAGCTGCCGAACCTGAAGGACGTGCAGAGCTTCGAGGAGGCGAAGGTCGGGGTCGAAACCGACAGCGCGGCCGACCTGTCGCTGATGGGGGCGTTCGGCGGGGCATTGCGCGACAACATCGTGCATTTCAACGGCTTCATGCCGGCGGCGGATGCGTTTGCGGCCGGGGAATTGCCGGCGGTGATGGCGACGCGCGGCGAGGTGGAGTGGGCGGCGAAGCGCCGGCGCGAAGCCGGCGGACCGGCGAAGGTCACCCGGCCGGAAATGCCGGGACCGGTGCGGCGGGTCTGGTCGATCGGGATCGCGGTTCGGGAGAATTCCCGTGATCTCGCCTATGCCATCGAGGATGTCCTGGCGGAGCTGGGGCGCTCGGGTCGAATGGGGGAACTGTTCGCGGCGGAAGGGGTGACCTTCGAGCCTCCGGAGAACTGATGATCGACATGTGGCTCGCGGCGGAAAAAGGCTCGCGTGAGCGTAAAATGTCAGTATTGATCGGCGCGAATTTGATCATCCGGTTTTGACGCACTGCAGAAGCAGGGCTTTAAAACTATTGCGCCGCAATATCCATCGGAACAAGATTTGCTTTTAATTGTAAGTACTTGGCCTTTTCCGGCGACCTTGTACTAAAAGGCAATAAAACGATCTGATCCGGTTCACTACGATGCAAGCGGGTGGAGATGCGAAGCGTCCGGGGGGAGGCAGCGCATGTCCGAGCCAGCCCGCACAGGCTGGAGCCAAGACGGTATTGGGAGGGAATTCATGAAAGCCCATTGGAAGTTGCTGGCGACCGCCAGCGCGATGACGTTCGCCCTTGCCTGCGGTTCGGTCGCGCAGGCCGGCCCGGTGTCGATGGACGACATCCTCAACGACGCCAAGACGACCGCCGACGTGGTCACCAATGGCCTGGGCACGCAGGGCCAGCGGTTCAGCCCGCTCAAGACCATCAACAAGGATACGATCAAGGGCCTCGTGCCGGCGTGGGCGTTCTCGTTCGGCGGCGAAAAGCAGCGCGGGCAGGAGAGCCAGGCGCTGGTCAAGGACGGCGTGATCTACGTCACCGGCTCCTACAGCCGCATGTGGGCGATCGACGCCAAGACCGGCGAGAAGATCTGGGAATACGAAGCGCGCCTGCCGGAAGGCATCCTGCCGTGCTGCGACGTGATCAACCGGGGCGCCGCACTCTATGGCGACAAGGTCTATTTCGGCACGCTCGATGCCAAGCTGGTGGCGCTCGAGGCCAAGACCGGCAAGGTGGTGTGGCGCAAGGAAATCGACGACTTCAAGGCCGGCTATTCCTATACCGCCGCGCCGCTGATCGTGCCGTCGAAGCACGGGGCGCTGCTGGTCACCGGCGTGTCCGGCGGTGAATTCGGCGTCGTCGGCCGGGTCGAGGCGCGCAGCGCCGAAACCGGCGAGACGGTGTGGATCCGTCCGGTGCTCGAGGGCCTGATGGGCACGCTGCTCGGCAAGGAATCGACCATGACCGGCAAGGCCAACGAGACCTGGCCGGGCGACCTCTACAAGACCGGCGGCGGCGCCACCTGGCTTGGCGGCACCTATGACGCCGAGACCAACTCGCTCTTCTTCGGCACCGGCAACCCGGCGCCGTGGAATTCGCACCTGCGCCCGGGCGACAACAAGTGGACGGCGTCGCGGCTTGCGATCGATCCGGACACCGGCGACATCAAGTGGGGTTTCCAGACCACGCCGAACGACGGCTGGGACTTCGACGGCGTCAACGAAGTGGTGTCGTTCGATCTCGCCAAGGACGGCAAGACCGTCAAGGCGGCGGCGACCGCCGACCGCAACGGCTTCTTCTACGTGCTCGATCGCACCAACGGCAAGTTTATCTCGGCCTCGCCGTTCGTGAAGAACATCACCTGGGCGAAGGGCATCGGCGCCGATGGCCGGCCGATCTACGATCCGGCCAACCGTCCGGGCGATCCGTCGAAGTCGACGGACGGCAAGAAGGGCGACACGGTCTATTCGGTGCCGTCGTTCCTCGGCGGCAAGAACTGGATGCCGATCGGCTATTCGCCGGACACCAAGCTGTTCTACGTCCCCTCGAACGAGTGGGGCATGGACATCTGGAACGAGCCGATCACCTACAAGAAGGGCGCGGCCTATCTCGGCGCCGGCTTCACCATCAAGCCGCTGTTCGAGGACTATGTCGGCTCGCTGAAGGCGATCGATCCGGCCACCGGCGCGGTGAAGTGGGAATACAAGAACAAGGCGCCGCTGTGGGGCGGCGTGCTGACCACCGCCGGCGGTCTGGTGTTCACCGGCACGCCGGAAGGCTATCTCAAGGCGTTCGACGCGGCCTCGGGCGAGGAAGTCTGGAAGTTCCAGACCGGCTCCGGCATCGTCGCCTCGCCGGTGACCTGGGAACAGGACGGCGAGCAGTGGATCGGCGTGGCCTCGGGTTGGGGCGGCGCGGTGCCGCTGTGGGGCGGCGAAGTCGCCAAGCGGGTGAAGTTCCTCAATCAAGGCGGCGCCTTCTGGGCCTTCCGCCTGCCGAAGAACCTCGCGGCGAAGTGAGACTACGTTCGGCGCGGATGGCGGTCGTGAAGCGACCGACGTCCGCGCCTGGCCGTAGATGCCAAGCGCCGGCGCGGCTTGCGCCGACGTGATCGGGGCGGACGGGGAGGGGTCGGAATCATCCGGCCCCCTTCGGCGTCTTGTGATATGAATCGATTGTAGTCGGAGGCGCCGCGAGCGCGCCGGCACGCCCAAGACCGGAACACCGGCTTGTCCGCCAAACGCGGCGGTTTCTAGAACGAAAGAATGGGAGACACGCGCCTTGCCCCTGGTTATGCGACATGGGAGCCTGAAGCCCAGGCCGGTATTCCCGCCCACCGGTGTTCCGTCCCCGGTCCTGCCACGCCCGGAGCCACACGCGCGACAGGTCGCGCGCGGCGCCAGACGCCCGGCCGATGACAGCGTGCAGACTGACATGATCCGCTTTCTCATCGTCGACGATCACCCGCTGTTTCGCGAAGCGCTGCAAAGCGCGATCCAGCTTGCCTATCCCGACGCGGGCACGACCGAGGCGACGTCGATCGGCGAGGCGGTCGAGACGCTCGATGCCAATCCGGATTTCGATCTGGCGCTGCTCGACCTGACCATGCCCGACACCAAGGGCTTCGAGGGCTTGCTGCAACTGCGCACCAAGTATCCGCGCCTGCCGATCGTGATCGTTTCCGGGTTGGAAAACCCGAGCGTGGTGCGCGAGGCGCTGGCCTATGGCGTCGCCGGCTTCATTCCGAAATCGTCGCGCAAGGCGGAGCTGGCCGAGGCGATCCGCGAGATCATCAACGGCGCCATCTGGCTGCCGCGGGAGATGCGGGCGGCCGCCAACCTCAAGGTCGATCCGGCGCGGGAGGATCTGGTGCGGCGGCTGGCGTCGTTGACGCCGCAGCAATTGCGGGTGCTGCAGATGCTGCGGCAGGGCAAGCTCAACAAGCAGATCGCCTATGAGCTTGACGTCGGCGAGACCACCGTCAAGGCGCATGTCTCGGAGATCCTGCGCAAGCTCAATGTGTTCAGCCGGACGCAGGCGGTGATCGAAGTGTCGAAGATCGACTTCGACACGATCCTGGTCGGCGACGCGGCCGGCGTGAAGGCGCAGTAATCGGCCGGGCCGGACATCGACATCGACCAGGATTTCAAGGCTTGAGGTGAAAGAGGCCCGACCGGATGACCGGCCGGGCCTCTTTCGTGACGAGACAGCCTGGCGCTGACGCGGGAATCAAACCGAAGGCCGTAGGCGCTGACGCACCCGGCCTTCGGGGCGGGCGGATGTCTCATCCGCATCCGAGGCGGGAGACACTCGCGTCAGGACGACCATCGGAGATGGTGGATGCCCGATGGCATCAGCCGAAGGCGTTCTGCATCAGGCGGCCAAGGCGGCGGGCGAAATCGGCCGGATTGTCCGGGGCCTCGCCGTCGAGGATGCGGGCCTGACCGTAGAGCAGCTGCGCCGCGTCGGCCTTGGCATCGGCATCGAGGCTGTCGAGGCGGGCGGCGAGGGCGGCGATCAGCGGATGGGTCGGGTTGACCTCGAGGATCGGCCGGGAGGCGGCGCCGCCCTGATGCTTGCCGAGGATGCGCTCCAGTTCCTTGTCGGGGCCGAAATCCGGCGCCACCAGGCAGACCGGGCTTTCCGCCAGCCGGCTGGAGATGCGGGCATCGGCGATGCTGTCGCCGAGCTCGGCCTTGATCAGGTCGACGAGATGGCTGGCGCCGAGCTTGGCCTCGGCCTCTTCCTTCGGCGCCTGATCGGCGTCCTTGCGTGGAATCAGGTCGAGATCGGCGGCGCCCTGGGTGATCGACTGGAACGGCTTGCCGTCGAAGCCGAGCGCGGTGCGGACCCAGAAGGCGTCGACCGGATCGGACAGCAGCAGCACTTCGACATCGCGGGCGCGGAAGCCCTCGAGATGCGGGCTGGCCTTGGCCTTGTCCTGGGTTTCGCCGAGGACGTAGAAGATCCGCGTCTGGTTCTCGCGCAGGTCCTTGATGTAGTCGGCGAGCGAGCGCCAGCCGTCGCCTGACCTGGTGGTGCGGAAGCGGACGAGCTTGAACAGGTCGTCGCGGCGGTCGGCGTCCTCGTAGAGGCCTTCCTTGATGACGGCGCCGAAGGATTCCCATACCTTGAGGAAGGTCTCGGCGTCGTTGTCGGCGAGCTTTGCCAACTCGGAGAGGACCTTGGAGGTGACGCCCTTGCGGATCGCCTCGAGGATCGGGTTCGACTGCAGCATTTCGCGCGACAGGTTGAGCGGCAGGTCCTCGCTGTCGATCACGCCACGGACGAAGCGCAGCCAGGCGGGCAGCAGTTCGGCCTCATCCGAGATGAAGACGCGGCGGACATAGAGCTTGATGCGGCCCTTGCGCGCCGGATCGAACAGGTCGAACGGCTTCATGGTCGGGACGAAGGCGAGCACGGTGTACTCGGTGCGGCCCTCGGCGCGATAGTGCAGCGTCACCGCCGGCTCGTCCCACTGGCCGGAGACGGTGCCATAGAACTCGGTATAGGCCTCCTTGGAGATTTCCGACTTCGGGCGGGTCCACAGGGCGGCGCCGTCGGTCAGGTTCTCGGTGGTGGCGGGGGCATCGCCCTCGGCCGGGGTGACGATGACGATCGGCACCGGCACATGGGCGGAATAGGTCTGGATGATCTTCTCGACGGTCGGCTTCCTGGCGTAGTCGAGGGCATCGGGCTTGAGGTGCAGGCAGATGCGGGTGCCGCGCGCCGGCGCGGCGTCCAGCGCGATCGGCTCGACGGTGAAGGCGCCCTTGCCGTCGGAAACCCAGAGGTTCGCCTCGCCGGCGCCGGCGGCGCGGGAGGTGACGGCGACCTTGTCGGCGACCATGAAGGCGGAATAGAAGCCGACGCCGAACTGGCCGATGAGGCGGCTGGCGTCGGACTTGCCCTCGCCCATGGCATCCAGGAAAGCCTTGGTGCCGGATTTGGCGATGGTGCCGAGATTGTCGATCAGCTCGGCGGCGGTCATGCCGATGCCGTTGTCGGCGATGGTCAGCGTATCGGCGGCGAGTTCGATGGTGATCCGCAAGTCCGGATCGTCGCCGAGCAGGTCGGGCTTTTCCACGGCGGTGAAGCGAAGCTTCTCGCAGGCATCGGCGGCGTTCGACACCAGCTCGCGCAGGAAGATGTCCTTGTTGGAATAGACCGAATGCACCATCAGATTGAGGAGGCGCGAAACTTCGGCCTGGAACGAGTGGGTTGCTGGCTTGTCCATGACATCCGCCGTCATTGTCGTTGCGTTTCCCTTGCGGGCATCCGGCCGTTGGGCGGCAAGCGGACGCGGGCGTGATTGGTGATGAACCGCAGTCCCGGGCGACGCGAAGGCCGGCCGGCGTGCCGTTCAAGCGGGTTGGGTGTGGCCGGCGCGAGCGCGCCAGTGCATGGCGCTGATATCGGGTTGACGACGGAGCGGTTCAAGGGTGGGACGGCGTTTTACGCGCGGCGGATGAGTTTGGGGGGGGCTGGTGTGCGTCGGGCGGGGTGGGCGGCCGTGAGCCTGACGCGGCGGCGTTGCCGGAAGCGCGGGGCGTGTTGTGCAAGGACGGGGCAGGTGCGTCGGGCGTCGTGTGCTGGCTGCCACAACAAAAAACCCGACGCGAAGCGCCGGGTCTTGCCGATCAGTCGGGCGTCGCCGTCGGGCGCGCGATCACTTGCCGAGGGCGGCCTGGATGTCCTTGAGCTGACCCAGGATTTCGGCGGCCGCGGTCTTGGCGGCCTCGGTCTTGGCGTCGGCGAGGTCTTCCTCGGCGTTCTTGATCTGGGCGGCGATGACGTCGGCCTTGAGCTCTTCGGCCGGCATCGCCTTTTCGGCGAGGATTGTCAGCCCGTTCGGGGCGACGTCGGCGAAACCGCCGCGGATGAAGATCTTCGACGGCTTGCCGCCGGCGCGGACGATATCGATGAAGCCCGGACGGATGGTGGTCATCACCGGCGAATGGCCGGCGAGCACGGTGAAGTCACCGTCGGTGCCGGGCACCACGACCTGATCAACCTCTTCCGACAGGATGAGCTTCTCGGGAGAGACCAATTCGAACTTGAACGCCGCCATTTGCGCTCTCCAGCCGACGGAACCGGACGAGGCCTCAAGCCTCGCGCGTGCGCCCCGCGGCACGATGGACTACCATGGGAAGACGGCGCGGAAAGCCGCGCCGTCAAGATTGGCTCGATGCCGATCCGGTCTCGGATCAGGCGGCCATCGCGGCGAGCTTCTTCGCCTTTTCGACGGCCTCGTCGATGGTGCCGACCATGTAGAAGGCGGCTTCCGGCAGGTGGTCGTATTCGCCGCTGATCAGACCCATGAACGAACGCACGGTGTCCTTCAGGTCGACGAACTTGCCCGGCGAGCCGGTGAACACTTCGGCGACGTGGAACGGCTGGCTGAGGAAGCGCTCGATCTTGCGGGCGCGGGCCACGCTGAGCTTGTCCTCTTCCGACAGTTCGTCCATGCCGAGGATCGCGATGATGTCCTGCAGCGCCTTGTAGCGCTGGAGGATCTGCTGAACCTGACGGGCGACGTTGTAGTGGTCGTCACCGATCACGCTCGGCTGCAGCATGCGCGAGGTCGAGTCGAGCGGATCCACGGCCGGGTAGATGCCCTTTTCCGCGATCGAGCGCGACAACACGGTGGTCGCGTCCAAGTGGGCGAACGAGGCGGCCGGCGCTGGGTCGGTCAAGTCGTCGGCCGGCACGTAAATCGCCTGAACCGAGGTGATCGAGCCCTTGGTGGTGGTGGTGATGCGTTCCTGCAGCGCGCCCATGTCGGTGGCGAGCGTCGGCTGATAGCCCACCGCCGAGGGGATGCGGCCGAGAAGCGCCGACACTTCCGAACCCGCCTGGGTGAAGCGGAAGATGTTGTCGACGAAGAACAGCACGTCCTGGCCCTGGTCGCGGAAGTGCTCGGCGATGGTCAGGCCGGTCAGCGCGACGCGGGCACGGGCGCCCGGCGGCTCGTTCATCTGGCCGAACACCAGCGCGCACTTCGACTTGACCGACGGATCCGGGTTGTGCGGATCGGCGTTCACCTTGGATTCGATGAACTCGTGGTAGAGGTCGTTGCCTTCGCGGGTGCGCTCGCCGACGCCGGCGAACACGGAGTAACCGCCGTGGGCCTTGGCGACGTTGTTGATCAGTTCCTGGATGAGCACGGTCTTGCCGACGCCGGCGCCGCCGAACAGGCCGATCTTGCCGCCCTTGGCGTAGGGCGCCAGCAGGTCGACGACCTTGATGCCGGTGACGAGGATTTCGGCCTCGGTGGCCTGCTCGGCGTAGCTCGGCGCTTCCTGGTGGATGGCGCGGGTGCCTTCGCCAACGACCGGACCGGCTTCGTCGATCGGCTCGCCGATGACGTTCATGATGCGGCCGAGGGTGGCTTCACCGACCGGAACCGCGATCGGCAGGCCGGTGTTGGTGACGGCCTGGCCACGAACGAGGCCTTCGGTGGTGTCCATCGAAATGGTGCGAACGGTGTTCTCACCGAGGTGCTGCGCCACTTCGAGCACCAGGCGGGTGCCGTTGTTGGTGGTCTCGAGCGCGTTCAGGATCGCCGGCAGTTCACCGTCGAACTGCACGTCGACGACGGCGCCGATGACCTGCGTGATCCGTCCGATTTTGATGTCGGCCATGGGTGCGGTCCTTTCGGAAGATGGGTTAGAGCGCTTCGGCGCCGGAGATAATTTCGATGAGTTCCTTGGTGATCATGGCCTGACGCGACCGGTTGTAAACCGTGGTCAGCTTCTTGATCATCTCGCCGGCGTTCCGCGTCGCCGAGTCCATGGCCGACATGCGCGCGCCCTGTTCGGACGCGCCATTTTCGAGCAGGGCCCGGAAAATCTGGACCGACACGTTGCGCGGCAACAGATCCGACAGGATCGTCGCCTCGTCCGGCTCGTATTCGTAGATGCCGCCGGTGGAAACCGCCGTACCCTGAACCTCGGCCGGGACGATGCGCTGGGCGGTCGGGATCTGCGAGATCACCGACTTGAAGCGCGAGTAGAACAGCGTGCAGACGTCATATTCGCCCTTGGCGAACATGGCGATGACCCGCTTGCCGATGGCGTCGGCGTCGCCGAAACCGATGGTCTTCAGCGCCTTGAGGTCAATGATGTCGATGATCTTGTCGGCGAACTGGCGCTTGAGCTGGTCAGCGCCCTTGCGGCCGATGCAGAGGATCTTGACGGTCTTGCCCTCGGCGAGGAGCCGGTTGGCGTGATCGCGCGCCAGACGCGCGATCGAGGAGTTGAAGGCGCCGCACAGGCCGCGCTCGGCGGTGGCGACGAGCAGCAGGTGTACCTGATCCCTGCCGTTGCCGGCGAGCAGGACCGGAGCATCCGGCTGACCTTCCAGGCCCTTGGCGAGGTTGGCGAGCACGGTGTTCATGCGCTCGGCATAGGGACGCGCGGCCTCGGCCGCCATCTGCGCCTTGCGGAGCTTGGCGGCGGCGACCATCTGCATGGCCTTGGTGATCTTCTGCGTCGCCTTGACCGAGGCGATTCGATTTCGCAGTGTTTTCAGGCTCGGCATGAGACCCGTACTCTCCGCTTGAGCTTCACGTCATGATCGAAAGGAGCCGGCGCCGCCGGCTCCATCGTCATTGCGATCACGCGAAGGACTTGGCAAAGCCCTCGACGACCGACTTGAGCTTGGCACCGAGTTCGTCGGTGACTTCGCGCTTGTCGCGAATGCCGTCGAGCAGCGACTGATGCTCCGAGCGCAGCAGGCGCAGCAGGCCGTCCTCGAAGGCGCGGACCTTGTTGACCGGCAGGGCGTCGAGATAGCCGTTGACGCCGGCGTAGATCACGGCGACCTGCTCTTCGGTCTTCAGCGGCGAGAACTGCGGCTGCTTCAGAAGTTCGGTCAGGCGCGAGCCACGGTTCAGCAGCCGCTGGGTCACGGCGTCGAGGTCCGAGCCGAACTGGGCAAAGGCGGCCATTTCACGATACTGGGCGAGCTCGCCCTTGATCTTGCCGGCAACCTGCTTCATCGCCTTGATCTGGGCCGACGAACCGACGCGCGACACCGAGAGGCCGACGTTCACTGCCGGGCGGATGCCCTGGTAGAACAGGTCGGTTTCAAGGAAGATCTGGCCGTCGGTGATCGAGATCACGTTGGTCGGGATGTAGGCCGACACGTCGTTGGCCTGGGTTTCGATGACCGGCAGAGCGGTCAGCGAGCCGGAGCCGTGGTCGCCGTTCAGCTTGGCGGCGCGCTCGAGCAGGCGGGAGTGCAGGTAGAACACGTCACCCGGATAGGCTTCACGGCCCGGCGGGCGACGAAGCAGCAGCGACATCTGGCGATAGGCGACGGCCTGCTTCGACAGGTCGTCATAGATGATCACGGCGTGCATGCCGTTGTCACGGAAGAACTCGCCCATCGCGCAGCCGGCGAAGGGGGCGAGGAACTGCATCGGAGCCGGGTCCGAGGCGGTCGCCGCGACGATGATCGAGTACTCGAGGGCGCCCTGCTCCTCGAGAACCTTCACGAACTGGGCAACGGTCGAACGCTTCTGGCCGACGGCGACGTAGACGCAGTAGAGCTTCCTCGACTCATCGCCGGTCGCGTTGATCGGCTTCTGGTTCAGGATGGTGTCGAGCGCGATCGCGGTCTTGCCGGTCTGGCGGTCGCCGATGATCAGCTCGCGCTGGCCGCGGCCGATCGGGATCATCGCGTCGATCGCCTTCAGGCCGGTCGCCATCGGCTCGTGCACCGACTTGCGCGGAATGATGCCGGGCGCCTTGACGTCGACGCGGGCGCGATGATCGGCCTTGATCGGCCCCTTGCCGTCGATCGGATTGCCGAGCGCGTCGACGACGCGGCCGAGCAGGCCCTTGCCGACCGGCACGTCGACGATCGCGCCGGTGCGCTTGACCGTCTGGCCTTCCTTGATGTCGCGGTCGGCGCCGAAGATGACGATGCCGACATTGTCGCTCTCGAGATTGAGCGCCATGCCGCGGATGCCGTTCTCGAACTCGACCATCTCGCCCGCCTGGACGTTGTCGAGCCCGTAGACGCGGGCGATGCCGTCGCCGACGGAGAGCACCTGGCCGACTTCCGTGACCTGGGCTTCGTTGCCGAAATTCTGAATCTCGTTCTTCAGAATCGCGGAGATTTCAGCGGCGCGGATATCCATCAGCCGACCTCTTTCATACGGGTGCGAATTGCGTTGAGCTTGGTCTTGAGCGAGCCGTCATACATGCGCGAGCCGAGCTTGACGACGAGGCCGCCGATGATCGCCGGATCGACCTTGACGTTCATGCCGACCGACTTGCCGCCGGTGATCGCCTTCAGCGCGTCCTCGACCGCGGCGCGGTGCTGATCGCTCAGCGGCTCGGCGACGGTGACTTCGGCGCGGGTGACGCCGCGCGCGGCGTCGGACAGCTTGTGGAAACCCTGGATCATGTCGCCGAGCGCGAACAGCCGGCGCTTCTGCGCGACGAGGCGGACGAAATTGCCGACGAGGCCGCCGATGCCCGCCTTGTCGAGCACCGCGCCGATCGCCTTGGTCTGCGCCTCGGCCGAGAAGACCGGGCTCTTCACGAGGCGGGCGAGATCGGCGCTGTCGCCGATCATCCGGGCGAGACGATCGAGATCGCCGCCGACCTTGTCGACCGCCTTCTGCTCCTGCGCCAGCGCGAACAGGGCGGAGGCGTAGCGGCCGGCCATGCCCGATACGATCGATTCGTCCTGCGCCATGCGCGATCCGCTTCCGATTGTGCCCTTCGCATCAGGAGCTTGCGGGCCGTCCTGCGACGGCCGCGACCCGGTTGCGAGGCGCGGGTGAAATCGCAGGGCGCGAGCGCGCGAAAACGCCGCCCCCCGCGAGGCGGGCGTCACCTAACATAGGCGATTTTGCGGCGCAACCGGGCGCGGCCTCGCCAGGGGTGAGGCTTTGGGATGAGAGGCGCCGGGCGCAGCCGCGCCGGCCGGGGTTGCGCCGGCCGCGCGATCGCGATTGCTTTGGGCTGGCGACGGTCGGCGGGGCGAGGCGATGGGCAAGTCAGTGGCGGACATCGACTGGCGCCTCGCGCCGTTCGACGATCTCACCGGCCGGCAGGTCCACGATCTTCTGGCGCTGCGTCAGGCCGTCTTCGTCGTCGAGCAGAATTGCCCCTTCGCCGAGATCGACGGCCGCGACCCGCTCGCCCGGCATCTTCTGGGAACCCGGGCCGGCGCGCTCGTCGCCTGCGCCCGCCTGCTGCCGGCGTCGCCCGACTGGCCGCGCGCCATCGGCCGCGTCGCAACCGCGCCGTCGGAGCGCGGAAAAGGTCTCGGCCGGGCGGTGATGATCGAGGCGATGCGCATCCTCCTCGCCGAGGACACCGCCGCGCCGATCGCCCTGTCGGCGCAGGCCCATCTGGTCGAGCGCCTCTACGCCCCGCTCGGCTTCCGAATCGACGGCGAGCCTTACGACGAAGACGGCATCCCGCATGTCGACATGCGCTTCGACCCTCAGGGGCCGAGCAGCTCGATCAGCGGCGGAATCAGCGGCGCGTCGGCGGGCGGCATCGGATAGTCGCGCAGTCGGCCCGCCCGCACCCATTTGAGCGCCTGCCCGTCATGGCCCTGCACGAAGCCCCGCCATTTGCGGCAGACGAACAGCGGCATCAACAGGTGGAAGTCTTCATAGGCGTGGCTGGCGAAGGCGAGCGGCGCCAGACACGGCGCGCGCGTCTCGATCCCCAGCTCCTCGCGCAATTCGCGGATCAGCGCCGCCTCCGGCCGCTCGCCCGGCTCGACCTTGCCGCCGGGGAACTCCCACAACCCGGCGAGCTGCTTGCCTTGCGGCCGCTGCGCGATCAGCACGCGGTTGTCGGCGTCGACGAGGGCGCAGGCGACGACCAGCACCAGCCGCGCCGGCCCGGCCGCCGGCTCGGGCGCGGCCTCGCAGCCGGGGGCCGCGTCAGACGCCATTCAGGATCACCTTGATCGGCTTGTCCTCGCGGCCGGTGACCGTGACGATCTCGTAGACCGCGCCGCCGCGATGCGGCTTGTTCTCCTCCGGCTGCCAGACGATCTGCGTCGTCACGTAATAGGTCCCGGGCGCAACATTCTCGAAGCTGAAGCGCCCGCTCGATTCGGACTTCGTCGTTCGGGTGAATTCGGCGTAGCGTGGATCGGTGTCCTCGGCCTTCGGATAGGCCGTCGCCGCCACGAACTTCTTGCCGCCGAACAGCTTGTCGAACCTCTCTTTCGCATAGGGCGTCGCCGGCACAAGCCGGACGATCTCGCCCACCGCGAAGGCCGGCGTGCCGCTCGGCTTCTTGATGAAGGCGTGGCCGTCGATGCGGGTCGTCCCCTGCGCCTTGATGATGGCCGCCGCCTTCGGATCGAAGGCGGAGTCGATCTTCACCGTCTTCGGCTCGGTCGACTGGCAGGCGGAGAGCGCCAGGGCGGCGAGGATGACGACGGCCGCCAGAGCTCCCCGGTTGTCATGGCCGGGCTTGTCCCGGCCATCCACGCCTTTCGGCGCCGCGCGGGTGGCCGGGACAAGCCCGGCCATGACGCGGGAAGGCGCGCGCGCAACCTGTCTCACGACCGGTAGTCGCCGTTGATCGCGACATACTCCTTGGTCAGATCGCAGGTCCACGCCGTGAAGCTTCCCTTGCCGAGGCCGAGATCGACCTTCACCGTGATCGCCTCGCCCTTCATGTAGGCAGAGACCTGCGCTTCGTCGTAGGACGGATCGCGCAAGCCCTTCTGCGCGACGCGGATGTCGCCGAACCAGATCGCGAGGCGATCGCGCTCGGCCGGCTCGCCGGCCTTGCCCACCGCCATGACGACGCGGCCCCAATTGGCGTCCTCGCCTGCGATCGCCGTCTTCACCAGCGGCGAATTGGCGATCGACAGCGCGACGCGCTTGGCCGATTTCGCGCTGACCGCGCCCTCGACGGTCACGGTCACGAATTTGCGCGCCCCCTCGCCGTCGCGCGCCACCTGCTGGGCGAGGTCGCGCAGCACGGCGTCGAGCCCGGCCTTGAAGCCGGCGAGGCGCCGGTCCGAGGCGGCGGCGATCTTCGGGCAGCCGCGTTTGGCCGCCGCGCCGGTGGCGAACAGCATCAGCGTGTCGGAGGTCGAGGTGTCGCTGTCCACGGTCACCGCGTTGAACGAGGTCTCGACCGCCTTCGACAGCATCGTCTGCAGCGCGGCGGCGGCGATCGGCGCGTCGGTGAAGACGAAGGACAGCATCGTCGCCATGTCGGGGGCGATCATGCCGGCCCCCTTGGCCATGCCGGCGATCGTCACCGCGACGCCGCCGATCTCGACGGCGACCGTCGCGACCTTGGGGAAGGTGTCGGTCGTCATGATCGCCCTGGCCGCCTCGAACATGGCGTCCGGCCGCGCCGCGCCGGCGAGGCGCTCCAGCACGCCGTCGAATTTCGAGGCGTCGAGCGGTTCGCCGATCACCCCGGTCGAGGCGAGGAAGATCTCGGCCGGCTTCGCCCCGGTCGCCGCCGCGGCGATCTCGGCCGTCCGCTTCACGGCCGCCGCGCCGACCTTGCCGGTGAAGGCGTTGGCGTTGCCGGAATTGACGACCAGCGCCCGCGCCTTGCCGCCCTTCAGCCTGGCCCGGCACCAGTCGACCGGGGCGGAGGGGCATTTCGACCGGGTGAACACCCCGGCCGCCTGCGTGCCGGCGTCCATGATCGCCAGCATCGCGTCGGTGCGATTCCTGTAGCGAATTCCGGCCTCTCCGGCGGCGAAACGAACACCGTCCACGCCCGGGAGATCGGGGAAGGACTTCGGCGCGAGCGGGGAAAGGGGAGCGGGCTTGGCCATGGGCGGACTTCCGGCGGGGGGACGCGGCCCAAGTTCCCCGCCCGACTCGGGATTCGTCAAGCGTTTCAGCCGGCGAAACCGGTCTGAATTTTGTTCACTGTGAGGTGAAAATCACGTTTGATAATGGCTAACAAAGCGTTAAGGTGGCGACCGATGGGGGTGTCTGGAGACGACAATGCGCACAATCGCACTTGCCTTGGCGGCGCTGGCGGGTCTGACGACCGTCGCCACCGCTTCGCCGTTTACCCGCACCTCGCCGACCGGCGGGGCGCTTCCGGCCGCAGTCACCGAGATCGGCGGCGTGGTCATGGATCTGAAAGGCCTCAACGGCGTCCGCGTCGTGACGCAGGCGGCGGCTTCGTCGCTGTTCGTCGGGTACGCTCCGAGCAACCCGTTCTCGTTCGGCGCGCAGGGCGGCTTTACCCCGGCCGTGCTCGGCGCGCTCGGCGGCGGCCTGTCGGCCGCCTCGATCCGCATCACGCTGTTCGACGGCGACACCGCTTCGGGCAATTTCGACTTCAATAACAATACGTTCCACGTTGGGTCGAGCTTCGCCTCGGCTGCGAATTTCGGCAACTGGTCGGTGGTCAACACCGAGAACACCTCGTCCAACGGTCTGACGGTGTTCAACACGGATGTCGGCTTCCGGAACCAGGATCTGTCGACCGGCTTCTTCCAGACCGCCAACGCGGCGACTCTGGCGACGCTGTTCGGCGAGCTGCAGACCGGCTCGGTGAAGTTCTGGATCAACGACGTCGACCCTTACGACAACTACTACGACTTCACGCAGGGCGTCGACGGCGGCCTGATCAATGTCGGCACCGGCCCTGTCGTCGTGCCGGGCGTGCCGGAGCCCGCGACCTGGGCGATGATGCTGATCGGCTTCGCCGGTCTGGCCTTCACCACGCGTCGCCGCAAGCAGGTTGCGCGCGCCGTCTGACGGCGTCAGGCCACGGCCGAACGAAACAAGGGCGGGCGCCGCGGGCGCCCGCCTTTTTCCTTTGGTCCCGGCCCCGGCGGCTCAGTTCTTCTTCGGCGCCTCGGCCGGCGGCGCATCCGTGCGCTCGATCTTGGCGCCCTCGCGCAGCTTCATGATCAGCTCGGCCTGCGCCTTCTGCTGCACATAGCGCTCGACCTGGTCCTTGACCTGATCGAATCCCGGGAACGGCTTCTGCCGCTTGTCCTCGAGGCGGATGACGTGCCAGCCGAACTGGCTCTTGATCGGCGCCGACAGCTTGCCCTTTTCGAGCTTGAAGGCCGCCTCGCTGAATTCCGGCACCATTTTCTCGCGCGTGAACCAGCCGAGATCGCCGCCGGGCGACCCCGGGTCCTTCGACACCTCGGTCGCCACCTTGACGAAATCCTCGCCGCCCTCGAGGCGCTTGACCACCGCCTTGGCCTCGTCCTCGGTCGGCACCAGGATGTGGCGGGCATGCGCCTCCTCCTCGGGCTTCTGCGCCTTCAGCGCCTCCTCGTAGACCTTGCGCAGGGCCTCATCGGAGGTCGCGTCCTTCGCCACCTTGGTCAGCAGCGCCTCCATCATGATCTTCTGGCGCTGGAATTCGAGTTTTCGGGCGAAGTCCGGCCCCTCGCCGAACTTCTCCTTCTCCGCGTGCCTGGCCACCAGTTTCGCGTCGATCAGATATTCGACCAGATAGGCCTCGCGCTGCGGCCCCTGCAGATGCTGCGGCAGCGCCGCCCCGAGATCCTCGGCGGCGGCCTGGGCGTCGGCGTCGGTGATCTCGACGCCATCGACCTTGGCGAGCACTTTGGCCTGCGCCGCCAGCGGCGCGGCGGCGAGACCGAGGACGAGGGCGAGAACCGGGGTGAGGGTTCGGAACGAGGCCATGGGCGTTTCCTGTCGAGGGCCGGGGGAATCGGACGGTCATCCCGCGCGATTGCGGCGGTACTGCGCCCTTTGGCGATCACGATCAAGTCAGTTCGCGCCGCCGGGGCGAGGCTGGACGCCGCCAGCGCCCCGGTTTCGTTGACATCGCCGGACGCGGCGCCTATCTCTGCCGCGTCTTTTCGGCGCCTGCCAAGGTCCTGGCCGGATCGTCCCATCCCCACATCCGGCGGCCCGCCCCGCCGTCTGCGTCCGGATCGGGCGGCCAGTTCGCGCGGGTCTCGCCGCCACAGGGGTTCTGGATGTTCGGCTCGCTCGCCAGGAAGATTTTCGGCTCCTCCAACGACCGGCGTTTGAAGACCTACGCGCCGCGGGTTGCGGCGATCAACGCCATGGAGGCCGAACTCGCCGGCCTTTCCGACGAGGCGCTGCGCGCCCGCACGGCGGCCTTCCGGGAGCAACTCGCCGAAGGCAAGACGCTCGACGACATTCTCGTGCCCGCCTTCGCCACCGTGCGCGAGGCGGCCAAGCGCGCGCTCGGCCAGCGTCATTTCGACGTGCAGCTGATCGGCGGCATGGTGCTGCACGAAGGCGCCATCGCCGAGATGCGCACCGGCGAGGGCAAGACGCTCGTCGCCACCCTCGCCTGCTATCTCAACGCCCTCGCCGGCAAGGGCGTGCATGTCGTCACCGTCAACGACTACCTCGCCCGCCGCGACGCGGAATGGATGGGGCGCATCTACAAGTTCCTCGGCATGAGCGTCGGCGTCATCGTCCACGGCCTCGACGACGAGCAGCGCCGCGAGTCCTACGCCTGCGACATCACCTACGGCACCAACAACGAATACGGCTTCGACTATCTGCGCGACAACATGAAATACGAGTTGTCGCAGATGGTGCAGCGCGGCCACGCCTTCGCCATCGTCGACGAGGTCGACTCGATTCTCGTCGACGAGGCGCGCACGCCGCTGATCATCTCCGGCCCCTCCGACGACCGGTCCGATCTCTACAACGCCATCGACAGGCTGATCCCCTCGCTGGTGCGCGAGGATTACGATCTCGACGAGAAGCAGCGCGCCACGAACCTCACCGAGGCCGGCAACGAGAAGATGGAAGGGCTCTTGCGCGAGCTCGGCCTGCTCAAGGAAGGCTCGCTCTACGACGCCTCCAACGTCACGCTCGTCCATCACGTGCAGCAGGCGCTGAAGGCGCACAAGCTGTTCCAGCGCGACAAGGACTACATCGTCCGCAACGGCGAGGTCGTCATCATCGACGAGTTCACCGGCCGCATGATGCCGGGCCGCCGCTATTCGGAAGGCCTGCACCAGGCGCTCGAGGCCAAGGAGCATGTCCAGGTCCAGCCCGAGAACGCCACGCTCGCCTCGATCACCTTCCAGAACTATTTCCGCCTCTACGCCAAGCTCGCCGGCATGACCGGCACGGCGGCGACCGAGGCCGACGAGTTCGCCGAAATCTACAAGCTCGACGTCGTCGAGATTCCGACCAACCGTCCCGTCAGCCGCCTCGACGAGGATGACGAGGTCTACCGCACCGCCCCCGAGAAGCTGCGCGCCATCGTGCGCGAGATCGAGGCGGCGAATGCGCAGATGCAGCCGCTGCTCGTCGGCACCACGTCGATCGAGAAGTCCGAGCAGCTCGGCGAGTTCCTGCGCTCGCACGGCTACAAGCAGATCGACTTCGGCGAGCCGCAGGCGCTGCAGAAGCTCTATGCGGCGGCGCGCAGCGGCAAGCCGTCGAAACTCTTCGCCATCCTCAACGCCCGCTTCCACGAGCAGGAGGCCTACATCGTCGCCGAGGCCGGCGTGCCGGGCGCGATCACCATCGCCACCAACATGGCCGGCCGCGGCACCGACATCCAGCTCGGCGGCAATGTCGAGATGCGCGTCGCCCAGGAGCTCGCCGGCGTCGCGGACGAGGCCGAGCGCGGCGCGAAAGAGGCGGACATCCGCGCCGAGGTCGCGACTCTGAAGGAGAAGGCGCTCGCCGCCGGCGGCCTCTACATCATCGGCACCGAGCGCCACGAGAGCCGGCGCATCGACAACCAGCTGCGCGGCCGTTCGGGCCGTCAGGGCGATCCCGGACGCTCGAAGTTCTTCCTGTCGCTGCAGGACGATCTGATGCGCATCTTCGGCTCGGAGCGCATGGACGCGATGCTCACCAAGCTCGGCCTGAAGGAGGACGAGGCGATCGTCCATCCCTGGATCAACAAGGCGCTGGAGAAGGCGCAGCAGAAGGTCGAGGCGCGCAACTTCGACATCCGCAAGAACATCCTCAAATACGACGACGTGATGAACGCCCAGCGCAAGGTGGTGTTTGAGCGCCGTCGCGAGCTGATGGATCAGGCGAGCGTCGAGGAGACGGTGACCGAGATGCGTCACGGCGTCATCGACGATCTGGTGGCGCGTCACATCCCCGCCGACGCCTATGCCGAGGCCTGGGACGTCGCCGGCCTCAAGGAGCAGGTCTCCGCCATCCTCAATCTCGATCTGCCGGTCGACGAATGGGCGAAGGAGGAGGGCATCGCCGAGGAGGAGGTGCGCGAGCGCCTCGTCAAGGCGGCGGACGAATCCTACGCCGCGCGCGTCGAGCGCAACACGCCGGACGTGATGCGCTACGCCGAGAAACAGGTCGTGCTGCAGGTGCTCGACCATCTCTGGCGCGAGCATCTCGTCGTGCTCGACCATCTGCGCCAGGTGATCGGCTTCCGCGGCTACGCCCAGCGCGACCCGCTGAACGAATACAAGTCCGAGGCCTTCGAGCTTTTCCAGGGCATGATGACGCGCTGGGACGAGATCACCACCGGCCAGCTGGCGCGCGTCGAGGTGTCGTTCGAGCAGCCGCCGAACCAGCTGCCGGACATGCAGATGTCGCACCTCGACCCGACGACCGGCATGGACGAGAACGAACTCGCCGAGATCAACGCCCGCATCGCGGCGGGCGAGTTCTCGCCGTTGGCGCTCTCGGCCGGCGCGTCCGGCTTCGCCGCCGAAGCGGCGACGCAGCGCGACCCGGCCGATCCCGCGACCTGGGGCAAGGTTGGCCGCAACGAGCCCTGTCCCTGCGGCTCGGGCAAGAAATTCAAGCACTGCCACGGCGCGCTGGTGGCGTGACGCCTCAGCGCCGGCGCGCCCGGCGCGGCGGCGCCGTGGCGAGCGCATGGGCGAGGCGCAGCGCGTCGAGCAATTCGGCGTCGGACAGCGCGGCGAGGCGCACGCAGGTCCAGCCCATGGCGCCCCAGCCGCCAGCCACGGGCGTGAACGCCTCCGGCGCGAGCATCGTCTTCATCGCCTGATCCTCAGGCGTCAGCTTCAGATTGGCGCTCGCCGCGTCGGCAGCGAGCGTCGCGAAGATGATCCGCGCCCGGAACGCCGTGCGATCCATGTGCGGCGCGCTGGCGACGCCGTCGAAGGACAGGGCGAGCCGCGTGAAGCGCCCGCGCTGCGCCGCCTCGCTCACTCGCCCGGCTCGATGCTCCGCGAACGCGCATGCGCCAGCTCCTCGCCGAAGGCGACCAGCTGGCGGGCGAGCCGCGCCCGCATTCGCGCCGCATCCTCGGGAAACTCGATGAGCACGCGCTTCATGATCGTGCGCGGGATGCGCAGCGCCAGGGTCGGCTCCAGCGCCCGCGCCGTGGCGGGGCGCTCCACCTCGGCGATCATCGCCGTCTCGCCGATCATCGAGTCCGACCCGGCGCGGTGGCGCGGCGGATCGTCATAGGGCTGGTCGTCGTCATGGAAGCCGATCGCCCCGGAGACGATGAAATAGGCGCAGTCCGCCGCATCGCCGCGCCGGAACAGCACGTCGCCGGGCGCAAGCTCCACCGGCTCGGCGGAGAAGGCGATCAGGCGCAGCGCGTCCGCCGTCACCGCGCCGAGCAGCGGCGTGCGGGCGAGGCGGCGGATGTCCTGTTCGAGCGACATCAGGGCACGAGCTTGTAGCCGCCGGCGTCGGTCAGCAGCAGTTGCGCATTGGCCGGATCGCGCTCGATCTTCTGGCGCAGACGGTAGATGTGCGTCTCCAGCGTGTGCGTGGTGACGGCGGCGTTGTAGCCCCACACGTCGCGCAACAGCCGGTCGCGCGTCACCACCTGCCCGCCGGCGCGGTAGAGGAAGCGCAGGATCGCCGTCTCCTTCTCCGTCAGCCGCAGCTTGCCGCCCTTGGCGTCGACCAGCTGCTTGGCCCCCGGCCGGAAGGTGTAGCCGCCGATCTGGAAGGTGGCGTCGTCGCTCGCCTCGTGCTGGCGCAGCTGGGCGCGGATGCGCGCCAGCAGCACGGCGAAGCGGAACGGCTTGGTGACGTAGTCGTTGGCGCCCGCCTCGAGGCCGAGCACCGTGTCGGCGTCGGCGTCGTGGGCGGTCAGCATGATGATCGGGTTCTTGAACCCGTCGCGGCGCATGATCTTCACCGCCTCGCGCCCGTCCATGTCGGGCAGGCCGACATCCATCAGGATCAGGTCGGGCGCCTCGCTGCGCATCGCCGCCAGCGCGCCGGCCGCGGTTTCCGCCTCGCTCGCCTGAAACTCCTCGTGCAGGGCCAGCTGTTCGGCCAGAGCCTGTCGCAGGTCCCGATCATCGTCGGTGATCAGGATGCGTCGCCGCTGCGGCATCAGAGCGTCCCCCGTTTCATCCGAAGGGGGGCTCGCCCCGACTCGGGGCCGCATCATAATCTGTGCGCCGGGCCGAGGCATAGGGGCGGGGCGGGCGGCGATGGAGACACAGATCATCCGGGTTGCCGCGACGCCGGGCGCAAGAGGCCGCGGCCGCCTGCATCTCGGCGCGCTGGTCCTGCCCTGCGCGCTCGGGCCCGCCGGAATCGTCCGGCGCAAGCGCGAGGGCGACGGCGGCACGCCGGCCGGCCGCTGGCGGCTGCTCGCCGGCTACTGGCGCGCCGACCGCGCGCCGCGGCCGCGCTGCGCCCTGCCGCTGGCGCCGATCCGGCCCGGCGACCTGTGGTGCGACGATCCGCGCCACGCGCTCTACAACCGCCCGGCCCGCGCCCCCTTCGCCGCCGGCCACGAGACGATGCGCCGCGACGACCGGCTCTACGACGTCGTCCTCGTCATCGATCACAACCAGCGCCCGCGCATTCGCGGGGCGGGCAGCGCGATCTTC
>JAEULV010000022.1 GCA_016793065.1 Hyphomicrobiaceae bacterium | reverse complement strand
CTGAAGAACAACGCCACCGGCCGGATCGTCGACCAGAGCCTGTTCGGCGATGGCACGCCGGAGATCCTCGCCATGTACGACCATGTGGCGACGCAGGGCGAACCGGTGATCAATCGCGGCCGCGCCTTCTGGGTCGACAATTTCTGGCGCCGCTACACCAGTCTTATCCTGCCGCTTTCCGGCGACGGCCGGCGTGTCGACAAGATGCTGGCGGTGATGGAATTCGAAACCCTGCGCGACCTGCCGGCCGATTTCCGCCCGGAACAATTCGCGCGCTGGCGGCCGCTCGGCCTGAGGCTGGTCGTGGCTTCCGACTCGGAAGCGACCTAGGCGATGTCCCGCGCCATGAGCGCAAAGGTCTCGCCGGCCTGCACGAAGCGGCCCGCCATCCGCCAGCCGAGCCGCGCATAGAATCCCTCCGCCTCCGAGGTGTAGAGATGCAGCGTGACCGTGCCGACCTTGCGCGCGTGCGCTTCGATGGCCCTTACCAGCGCCGCGCCGATGCCGCGCTTGCGGAACTCCGGCGCCACGTAGAGCGCTGCCAGCCAAGGCGAAAGGTCCGGGCGCGGGTTCGGCTCCACTTCTTCGCGCACGAACAGGCAGAGCCCGGCCGGCTGGCCATCGCATACCGCCAGCAGCCCGATCTCGTAACCTTCATGCCGGCGCAGGAAATCGAACAGCGCCGCGCGCGAAGCCTCGAACGTCTCGCCGCTGTCGCCGAAGAAGGCGTCGTAGCGCCAGCGCGCGGCAAGCTCGGCCTCCGGCGAGTCCGGCTGCAGGCGGGTGATCGTCAAGCTCATCCCGCGCCCTCCGGCTGCAACAGGTTGCGATTGCGCTGGAACAGCGCGGCAAGGCGGTCGGCGGCCAGGCGCACGCGCGGGCGGTTGCGCAGGTCCTCATGCACGACCAGCCAGAGCCCGTCGGTCTCCATATCCTCCAGCGGCGCGCCGAGCTGCACCAGGTCCGGCTCCTCGGCGCCGATCCAGCACGGCGCGATGCCGATCCCGCCGCCGCCGAGGATGGCGTCGAGGATGTTGGCCGAACTGCTGCAGCGGATGTGGGCGGAGCGCTGCAGGTGCCGCTCGATCCAGGTCACCGAGGCGAGATGCGCCTGGCTTTCGTCCAGGCTGATCCAGCGGCAGTCGTGGAACCGGCCCGAGGTAAGGGCGGCGGGATTCGCGGCGACGTAGCCGCGCGACGCGAACAGGGCATAGCTCGGTTCGGGCAACGCGCGCCGCACCAGCCGGCCTTCGCCCGGCCGGCGGTTGCGGATGGCGATATCGGCCTCCCGGCGCGACAGGTCGGCGAAGACGCCGCCGCTGAGCAGCTCGACCTGGATGCCCGGCATGTCGGCCAGCAACGCCGGCAGGCGGCGGGCCAGGAACCGGCTGTTCCATGGGCCGGCGGCGACCCGCACCAGGCCGGTTGCCGTTTCCGCCAGGTCGGGCCGCGCCCGCTCGATCGCCTGGCCGGCCTCGACCAATTGCTCGACCAGCGGCAGCAATTCGGCGCCGCGCGGGGTCAGCACATAGGCCCCCGTCACCCGGTCCAGCAGCTTGGCGCCGATGGCGGTCTCCAGGGCCTGCAGCCGCCGGCCCATGGTCGGCTGGCTCAGCCCCAGGCGCCGGGCGGCGGCACTCAGCGACCCCTCCGCGACGATGGCGGCAAAGACCCGATAGTCGTCCCAGTTGGGCGGTTGATTATGCATTTCTGAATGGAAATTGAACAAAAGTGTAAATGTCAAATCAATATCGAATTGATGATGCTTGCGGCTCATCCGTTGAGGGGAGCGCCGATGGTCGTCCTGCTCGGTTTCTGGCGCCACTGGCTTGAGGTGGCGCGAAGCTTCGCGGTGCCACCGGGCTGCCGCCCGCACCCTGACCGCCTGCCGCTTGAGCGGCTGTCCGACCATCAACTGCGCGATCTGGGCCTGCCGCCGCGCGATCCGCCGCGGTCGGGGTTGTGGCCACCCGGCCGCGCATGACATATAACCGCCCGGTTCGGCGGCCGTTCGCGGCCGCTCCTTCTAGCGCTCAGGCGGATCCATCCGATGCAGAAATTCACCCAGCTGACCGGCGTTGCGGCCCCTCTGCCGATGATGAATGTCGACACCGACATGATCATCCCCAAGCAGTTCCTGAAGACGATCAAGCGCACCGGCCTCGGCGCCGGCCTGTTCTTCGAGCTGCGCTATGATGAAAACGGCAAGGAACGGCCTGACTTCGTGCTGAACCAGCCCGGCTGGCGCGGCGCCCAGATCATCGTCGCCGGCGACAATTTCGGCTGCGGCTCCTCGCGCGAGCATGCGCCGTGGGCGCTGCTCGACTACGGCATCCGCTGCGTCATCTCCACCAGCTTTGCCGACATCTTCTACAATAACTGCTTCAACAACGGCATCCTGCCGATCGTCGTCGCCAAGGACGATCTCGACAAGCTGCTCGACGATGCCGGCCGCGGCGCCAACGCCACCCTGACCGTCGACCTCGCCGCCCAGGAAATCCGCGGCCCCGACGGCGGCGTCGTCCGCTTCGACATCGACCCGATGAAGAAGCACAAGCTCATGAACGGCCTCGACGATATCGGCATCACCCTCGAGCGCGCCCCGGTGATCGGCGCCTATGAGGCCAAGGCCGCCGCCGCCCGTCCCTGGGCCTGATCCGGTGACCCGCCGGCTCATCTCCACCGGTTCGCCGTTCGAGAAGGTCGCCGGCTATTCGCGCGCCGTCGTCGAGGGCGACATGTGCTTCGTCGCCGGCACCACCGGCTATGACTATGCCCGCATGGTCATGCCGGAAACGGTCGGCGAGCAGGCCGAAAACGCCATGGGGACCATCGCCCGCGCCCTTGCCGACGCCGGCTTTGACCTCGCCGACGTCGTTCGCGCCAACTACATCGTCACCGATGCCGCCCATGCCGACGCGGTATTTGCCGTCGTTGGCCGCTATTTCTCCGGGATCCGTCCGGCGGCGACCATGATCGTTGCCGGCCTGATCCGCCCGGAAATGCAGGTGGAGATCGAGGTGACGGCAAAACGTCGCGCCTGATCGACGCAGGCGCCCGTTTGCGTGCGATCGTGCGGATTGCCACCTTTCCGAATCCTCACGTTTCTGTCATTCGGGAGGTCTGGTCGCCGCGGTCCGCGATCGGGACCCCTGTTTTCGCGACGGGAGTTTCATCTGCCGCCGCCGCGACGCGCGGACGGCTGGTCCGGCGGAGGGACGAAATGCTGATCGAAGGCAATCTTGCCCCGGAAGTCACCCTCGGACACGGGTCGATCGACACCGATCACCGCGAGGCGTTGATGCTGTTCAAGGCGGCGCAAGCGGCCGACGACAGCCAGTTCGCCGATCATCTCGCCGCCTTGTCCAAGCACCTGATCGATCATTTCGACCGCGAGGAGCGCCTGATGCTCGACAGCGGCGACCGCAACCTCGCCGAACATCGCGCCGAGCACGGCCGCGCCCTTGCCGAACTCGCCCGCTTCGTCGGCCAGGCCCAGCGCGGCCGCATCGTCTTTGCCCGCGCCTGGCTCAATGACATGTTCCCCGACTGGCTGAAGCGCCACATCGTCAACATGGACTCCGCCGCCGTCGCCAACCTGCCGCGCGCCTGATCAGCGCCGCGCCGCGCCGATCAGTGCCAGCGCCTCGGCCGGATCGAGCCGTCCGTCATAGATCGCCCGCCCCGAGATCGCCCCTTCCAGCCGGGCGCAGTCGGGCTGCACCAGCCTTTCGATATCGGCGATCGAGGCAAGCCCGCCCGAGGCGATGACCGGGATCGAGACCGCCTCCGCCAGCGCCAGCGTCGATTCGAAGTTGATGCCCTTCAGCACGCCGTCGCGGTCGATGTCGGTGTAGACGATCGCCGCCACGCCGGCGTCCTCGAACTTCCGCGCCAGGTCGATCGCGCTCAGGCTCGAGGCCTCGGCCCAACCTTCCACCGCCACCTTGCCGCCCTTGGCATCAATGCCGACGACGATGCGGCCGGGGAACCGCGCGCAGGCCGCCTTGACCAGCGCCGGATCGCGCACCGCCACCGTGCCGAGAATGACCCGCGTCACGCCCTTGTCGAGCCACGCCTCGATCGCGTCGAGCGTCCGGATGCCGCCGCCGAGCTGCACCGGCATCTTCACCGCCCGCAGGATCGCCTCGACCGCCGCGCCATTGACCGAATTGCCGGCAAACGCCCCGTTCAGGTCGACGACATGCAGGTATTTGAACCCCATCGCCTCGAAATCCCGCGCCTGCGCCGCCGGATCGGTGTTGTAGACGGTGGCTTCGTTCATGTCGCCCAGCTTCAGGCGCACGCACACGCCGTCCTTCAGGTCGATGGCCGGAAACAGGATCATCGGATTTTCCAATCTCGCTTCGAATTGCGGTCTTCCTATCCCGAGATGCCGGGCGGGGGAAGCGCGCCAAAGGCAGAATCCGTTCGCGATCGCTGCCTGGATTTTAAAGTTCGAAATTTTTTCGATGTTATTGATCCAGGTCAACGTCACTGCCCTTCACCGACCGCAATATGCGATCAGGAACTTTGGAGGCAGTCATGTGGAAAATCGCAACGCTCGTCTGGATCGTGCTTGGCACCACCCTCGCCGGTAGCGCCCTCATGGTCGTACTCGCCATGCCGAGCCTCGCCAGTCAGGGCATGAAGCTCATTCCGATCGTATCGCTTGCCGGCTTTGCCGTCGCCATTCCCTTGGCGATCTGGATCGCCAAGCGGATCGAAGCCCTTACGGCGCCGCGTGCCTGAGAAGGCGCCGTGGCAGCTTGGATGATCGAAAACACTCCGGGTGGACGGGATCCGGAGGTCCGCCATCGATCGTCAAGGTGCCGTTGACGCCATCGCGCACTGGTCCTGCGCGATGGCGTTCTTTTTTGCCGGTGGCGGCCAGCCCGCGCCCCGCGCGCCCTCGGCGGGTGTGGGTCTGGTGTCAAAATGTCCCGGGAAAAGGCAAAGGTCGCCCGCACATCCGTGCGGCGGCCTTTTCGCCGTTCTTCGGTCGTCGTTCTTCGTTCAGCCTCGCCTACGACTTGCGCAGCACCAGCTTGCGCACCGCTTCCTCGGCGGCCGTCGCCCGGAACTGCACGCCGCCGGAATTGCCGTCCGACCACACCGTGACGCCCTCGCAACAGGCATCGTGTCCGGTCAACCGCACCGGCTTGCCGATGTCGCGGCTGGTCAGACCCTCGATCTTGGCGCCGCCACGGGAGATATCCTTCACCGTCAGCGATCGCGTCTCGCCGCCGACTTCGACCGCGATACGCTTCTCGACCTTCTGCCGCTCGTATTCACGCCGGTCGACCTGCGCCAGTTCGCCGAACAGGCTCTCCGAGAGCTCATCCAGCACGCCCAGCACGTCCTGGCTGGCGACGTTCATCTCGCCCAGTGCCGCCATTGCGCCGTCCATGTCGCCGCGTCCCTGCGCAACCAGCGCCTTCTTCGCCGCCGCGTGCACCCGCTGATGCGGCTCGACCAGATTGCGATAGGCCGATAGTGCCTTGATTTCCGGAACCTGCACACTGTCGTACCACTTGCCGAGCCGGCAGCCGTGATGATCGGGAACCGATCCGGCATCCCAGCCTTCCCGCCCCATCAGCGAATCCACCACCCGCTTCTTGAACAGCACATGGTCGATCTTCGCCATCTCGCACAGGGCCCGGTGTGAATCGGCCTTGAACCACGACTTGGCGCTGTCGGCGAAGCGGGTATTGCTGTCATGCAGCTTGCCCGACATTTTGCCGAGGACTTCGCGCGAATAGGTCGCGGTCCGCGCCACCTGATCGATGTTGCGGGCGATCTCCATCGACGCGCCCTTCTGCTGCGACAGGATGTCGGCGACACCCTTCATCTTGTCCGACACCGATCCGACCTGCGCCGCGATCGTCTGCATCGTCGAATTGGCTTCCTCGATCGCCGCCTGTCCCTCGACGACGGCCGATTTCGAGCGGTTCATCGTCGACAGGATGGCCGACATCCCCTCACGCAACGACGCAATCCGGTGGGCGATGTCCTCGGTCGATTTCGAGGTCTGGCCCGCCAGCCCCTTCACCTCGGCCGCCACCACGGCAAAGCCCTTGCCGGCCGCTCCGGCCCGCGCCGCCTCGATCGTCGCGTTCAGCGCCAGCAGGTTGGTCTGCTCGGCAATGCCCTCGATTACCGTCAGAATCTGGCCGATCTGGGTCGAGGCATCCGACAGTGCGTCGACGCTGCGCGCCGTCTCCTCCACCGCCCCGGCGATATTGCCGATCGCTTCCGCCACCGCCTGCACCGAGCGCCGGCCGAACTCGACCGACTGGTCGCTCTCGGCCGCGTCATGCGCGGCGCCCTCGCTGTTGCGGGAAATCTCCTCGACCGACGCCACCAGTTCCGCCGCCGACGAGGCGATCGCCTGGGCATTGCCGGCCATCTCGTCGGTGTTGCGCGTCAGATAGGCGAGGTCGAACGCCACGTCGTTGACGTCGGCGACCGTGCCTGACAGGTTCTTCAGATTGCGCAGGTCGCCCTCGCGCTCCACATGCGCCTGCTTGCCGGAGAGAATGCCGGATTCGTAGGCCGTGCTCGACAACGCCATGTCGACGAACATCCGCTGAACCAGCGTCTTCAGCGCCGTGTCGAGAGTGCGCTTCGACAACCGGTGCTGGCTGGTCAGGCGCGGGATCATCCGCATCAGCAGCCAGCCATAGGCCGAGACATACCACGACAGCGGCAACCCCACCCGCGCATGCACGCCGCCAAGTTTGGCCGAGGCTTCCTGGCTCTCCCGGGTCGCTTCCTGCCCCAGCGTCTTCTGCCAGTGTTCGCGCTGCCGCTGCTTCAGCGATTCGACCATCGCCGGGCCATGGATCATGTCCGAAAGCTCGGGAAAATTCTGGATCTGGCTGTAGAAGGCCCCGAGATCCTCCGCCAGATGCTTTTCGATCGTCGGCCAGAGCGAGGCCGGACGATCGTCCTTGCCCATGGCCGAAGTCAGGAACGACAGAATGGCGGCGGCATTGTTGGACATCTTCGACCCCTTCTGGAGCGGCGCCGACTCGGCGAGACAAGCGCGACTTCGGAATCCGTTCTCGCCCCGGCAAGGCATGCGCCCTTGTCCGACCGCGAGTTGACAGCTGGTTGCAGGGTCGTCGCCTTTGGTGAACGGAAGGTAAAATTATGCCAATATGACAGATAAAAACTTGTTATGCCGCAACGGTATACTGAAGTTTCAGGGTCTCGGTCGACCACGTATTTAATCATATTACGCGGCGTCAATATAATGTCGTGACAATTCACTGCCCACAAAGTGATCACAACTATTCGGCCGCCAGCTCGGCCCGATCCAGCCCGATCAGCGGCGCCAGTTCATGGGCATTGGCAACGAGATCCGCCAGCGTCACATCGTCCAGCACCGCCATAAACGCCAGTTGCGCCCGCTGAAACGTCGTCTTCAATCGGCACACTGTCACCATCGGGCAGGTATTGACCGCCGGATTGAAGCACTCCACCAGATCCTGGCAGTCCTCGGTCTTGCGGGCGATCTCGCCGACCGTGATCACCGCCGGTGCCCGCGCCAGGCGAAAGCCGCCATTGCGCCCGCGCACGTTCTCCAGATAGCCCCACAGACCGAGCTGGTGCACGCACTTGACCAGGTGGGCCCGGGAAATGCCATAGGCGTCGGAGACGTCCTGAACCCGCACCAGGTCCGGCCCGCGCATCGCCGCGTACATCAGCGTCCGCAGCGCATAATTGGTGTAATGGGTCAATCGCATGACGCACTCCCCGCAACCGCGACCTCGCGTCGGCCCGGCGGCAGGCCGGCGACGTCCGGTGCCGGCCGCTGGCCCAATCTAGCCGATCGCCACCGCGTCGCCTTGATCGAACCCCGGCCTTGCGTCTTTCCTCCGCCCCGGCGCGACCCCGCGGGCCGCCCGGCTCAGGCCTCGACCTTCAGCACCTGGATGAAGGCTTCCTGCGGAATTTCGACCTTGCCGAACTGCCGCATCCGCTTCTTGCCTTCCTTCTGCTTTTCCAAGAGCTTGCGCTTGCGGGTGGCGTCGCCGCCATAGCACTTGGCTGTCACGTCCTTGCGCAGCGCCCGGATCGTCTCGCGCGCGATGATCTTGCCGCCGATCGCCGCCTGGATCGGGATTTGGAACATGTGCGGCGGGATCACGTCCTTCAGCTTCTCGCAGATGGCCCGGCCACGGCTTTCCGCCCGGGTCCGGTGCACCAGCATCGCCAGCGCGTCGACCGGCTCGGCATTGACCAGGATCTGCATCCGGACCAGATCGGCCTCGCGATAGTCGGTGATCTGATAGTCGAACGAGGCATAGCCCTTCGACACCGATTTCAGCCGGTCGTAGAAATCGAAGACGACCTCGTTGAGCGGCAGGTCATAGACCACCATCGCCCGCGACCCGGCATAGCTGAGATCGATCTGCATGCCGCGCTTGTCCTGGCACAGCTTCAGCACCGAGCCGAGATATTCGTCCGGCGTCATGATCGTCGCCCGGATCCACGGCTCCTCGATCTTCTCGATCTTGGTCACTTCCGGCATGTCGGCCGGATTGTGCAGCTCGAGCACGGTCTCGTCGGTCAGGTACAGCTTGTACACCACCGACGGCGCCGTCGCGATCAGGTCGAGATTGAACTCGCGCTCCAGCCGCTCCTGGATGATTTCCAGATGCAGCAGCCCGAGGAAGCCGCAGCGGAAGCCGAAGCCCAGCGCCGCCGAGGTTTCCATCTCGTAGGTGAACGACGCATCGTTGAGCCTGAGCTTGCCGACCGCCGCCCGCAGATCCTCGAACTCGGCCGCGTCGACCGGAAACAGGCCGCAGAACACCACCGGCTGCGCCGGCCGGAAGCCCGGAAGCATCGCCGCCGTCCGCCGCTTGTCCTCGGTGATCGTATCGCCGACGCGGGTATCGGCGACTTCCTTGATCGAGGCGGTGATGAAGCCGATCTCGCCCGGCCCGAGGTCGGCGACATCCTTCATCTTCGGCCCGAAAACGCCGATCTTCTCGACTTCGTAGGTCGCGGCGGTGCCCATCATCAGGATGCGGCTGCCCTTCTTCAGGACGCCGTCGATCACCCGCACCAGCACCACCACGCCGAGATAGGTATCGTACCAGCTGTCGACCAGCAGCGCCTTCAGCGGCGCGGCGCGGTCGCCCTTCGGCGCCGGCAACCGCTCGACGATCGCCTCCAGCACCAGGTCGATGCCGATGCCGGTCTTGGCCGAGATCATCACCGCGTTCGAGGCATCGAGCCCGATCACTTCCTCGATCTGCGCCCGGATCCGCTCCGGCTCCGCCGCCGGCAGGTCGATCTTGTTCAGGATCGGCACGATCTCGTGTCCGGCGTCCAGCGCCTGATAGACATTGGCGAGCGTCTGCGCCTCGACGCCCTGCGAGGCGTCGACCACGAGAAGCGAGCCCTCGCACGCCGCCAGCGACCGCGACACCTCATAGGCGAAGTCGACATGCCCGGGCGTGTCCATCAGGTTGAGGACGTAGTCCTCGCCATTCTTCGCCTTGTAGTTCAGCCGGACAGTGTTGGCCTTGATCGTGATGCCGCGCTCCCGCTCGATATCCATCGAATCGAGCACCTGCTCGACCATCTCGCGGCTCTCCAGCCCACCCGTCGTCTGGATGAGCCGATCCGCCAGCGTCGACTTGCCGTGATCGATATGCGCGACGATCGAAAAATTGCGGATATGCGAGAGCGATTGGGTCATCTTCAGCCGTTTCAATTCAGGACGGCGCCTTCTAACACCCATCCGGCGCATTTCCAAGAAATAGGATTGGACGGACCGGCGCCCGTCCGCGCCGACGCTGCCGCGATCCTTCCGCAAGCCGGCGCCTCAAAAACGAAAATGCGCCCGGCGATGGCCAAGGCGCATGTCTCTTCGTCGCGAAACGTCTCCGGCCCCGCCGCGGCACGGCGGTCGACCGGGAGCAGGTCTTACTGCTTCTTCTTCGGCCGCAACCGCACCACCACGTCGACGCGGGCGATTTCCATGCCCTCGGGCGGGGTCGGCAACCGGTCGATGCCGAGTTCGCCCGGCTGGACGTCGAACACCACGTTCTCGCCCTCGATGAAGAAGTGATGATGATCGCCGACATTGGTGTCGAAATAGGTCTTCGACCCGTCGATCGCCAGCTCGCGCAGCAGCCCGGCCTCGGTGAACTGGTTCAGCGTATTGTAGACCGTCGCCAGCGACACCGGCAACCGCGCCCGGATAGCCTCTTCATGCAGCATCTCCGCCGAGATGTGCCGGTCGCCCTGACCGAACAGCAGCGACGCCAGCCCCAGCCGCTGCCGCGTCGGCCGCAGGCCGACCTTGCGCATCATCCCGGTGACGCACGGCGACTTGCCCGCCGCCGGCTTGCTCGCCGGGGGGAGCGAATCCTTGAGGCTGGTACGCAGGATCGTCGGAAGCCGTGTCGCGATCTCGGTCATCAATTCACTCTCTTCAGGTCACTGCCAGACTTCGTACCACATCTGGCGCCGCTTGGCACCTCGGCCGCGCGGAACGCCCTCGCGCGGGGCCGGGCGACTTGCCGACTGCCGCAGCCGGCGCGATCGATGCGCAGATCACCGCTGCTCTTGCCAATCATTCGCATATGATAGGGCGGCACCCATCCGCGCGCAACCCGCAACGCCGCGTATGTCGCACCGGCTCGACCTTGGGCGGCGTCACGCCAATTCCGCCCGATCAGGCAGCGTGATGCCGACAAGACGGGCGGATATCCGGAATTCCCCGCACATCGGCCGCCAACGCCCCGAAATGATGCCTCGGGTCGCACCGGCTCGCGTCATTGTGGTCTTTCGGGATGGGCGCCTTCGTGTTAACGAGGCGCTGTTTCTGCCTTCGCGACCGCAAGGGAACGCGCCGGGCGGCGCAAACTTGGATTCGATCCCAATCGGCATGGCACGGGTACACCAGGCCGACCGGGCGGATCAGGACGACATCTGCTCCAACGGCGCGGCCGATGCCGGGCGTCGACGGACAAGAACAACGAATCGGGACCGGAATGGTGGATCGCCAGAACTCGTTTTCCTATGAGGAACTGCTCAGCTGCGGTCGCGGCGAGCTTTTCGGTGCCGGCAACGCGCAGCTGCCGCTGCCGCCGATGCTGATGTTCAACCGGGTTGTCGAGATTTCCGAGACCGGCGGCGCCCACGGCGCCGGCTTCGTCCGGGCCGAACTCGACGTTCGTCCGGATCTCTGGTTCTTCCCGTGCCATTTCCACGGCGACCCGGTCATGCCAGGCTGTCTCGGCCTTGATGCCCTGTGGCAGTTGACCGGCTTCTTCCTCGGCTGGCTCGGCCTGCCCGGCCGCGGCCGCGCCCTTGGCGTCGGCGAGGTCAAGTTCGCCGATCAGGTCCTGCCGACCACCAAGCTGGTCGAGTATCGTGTCGATCTGAAGCGCGTCTTCAAGACCCGCCTGAAGATGGGCATCGCCGACGGCACGCTGATCGCCGACGGCAAGCCCATCTATGAAGTCAAGGACATGCGCGTCGGCCTGTTCCAGGCCTGATGCGCATCGTCCACGCCGCTCATCCGCTTGCGGTTGCCCAGGGAGACGCTCATGAGCGACGGGAAGCTCTATTATGTCATGATCGGCGACCAGCGCGTCGGCCCGATCGACATCGATGCGCTGCGCGATCTGGCGCAGCAGGGCCGCCTGACGCCCTCCACCCTGTTCTGGACGCAGGGCATGGAGACGTGGATCGCCATGGCCCAGTCCCCGCTCGGCTCGCTGCTCAGCCCGGCTTCGGCGCCATTTCCGCCGCCGGGCCCGCCCGGCATCACGCCCGCGTCGCTTTACGGCGGCGCGGCGGCGGCCACGGCCCGGCCCGCCAGCTTCAATTCCGCCGGCTTCAATTCCAACAGCTACGGCGCCGCCGGCGTCGGCTTTGCCCCCGAGATGGCGGCGACGCCCGGCATCGGCTTTGTCGAGGCCATCAAGCTTGCCTTCAGCAAGTATGCCACCTTTGCCGGCCGCGCCTCGCGCTCGGAATATTGGTGGTACACCCTGTTCACCTTCCTGGTGTCGTTGCTGCTGTCGGTGATCTTCGCGCCGCTCTACCTGATCTTCGCGCTTGGCGTCTTCCTGCCGTCGCTGGCGGTCGCCGCCCGTCGCCTGCATGATATCGACCGGACCGGCTGGTGGCTGCTGCTCTGCCTGGTGCCGGTCGTCGGCCCGATCATCCTGCTCATTTTCCTTGTTCTGCCGCCCACCGCCGGGCAGAACCGCTTCGGCTGATGCCGCCTGTCAAGGCGTGACATTCGCATCCATCAGAGGAGTATACGGCTCATGCGCCGCGTCGTCGTCACCGGAATGGGCATTGTCTCGTCCATCGGCAACAACACCGAGGAAGTGGTCGCCAGCTTGCGCGAGGCCAAGTCCGGCATCACCCGCGCCGAAAGCTATGCCGAACTCGGCTTCCGCTGCCAGGTCCATGGCCGGCCGACGCTGAACCCGGAGGAGCTGGTCGATCGTCGCGCCATGCGCTTCCACGCCACCGGCACCGCCTGGAACCATGTCGCCATGGATCAGGCGATCAAGGACGCCGGGCTGGAAGAGGGCGACATCGTCAACGAGCGCACCGGCATCGTCATGGGCTCCGGCGGTCCGTCGACCCGCATCGTCGTCGAGGCCGCCGAGATCACCCGCACCAAGGGCGGCCCCAAGCGCATCGGCCCGTTCGCCGTGCCCAAGGCGATGAGCTCGACCGCGTCGGCGACGCTTGCCACCTGGTTCAAGATCAAGGGCGTCAACTATTCGATCTCCTCGGCCTGCGCCACCTCCAACCACTGCATCGGCAACGCCTATGAGCTGATCCAATGGGGCAAGCAGGACGTCATGTTCGCCGGCGGCTGCGAGGATCTCGACTGGACCATGTCGAACCTGTTCGACGCCATGGGCGCCATGTCGTCGAAGTACAACGACACGCCGCAGACCGCCTCGCGCGCCTATGACAAGAACCGCGACGGCTTCGTCATCGCCGGCGGCGCCGGCGTGCTGGTGCTCGAGGAACTCGAGCACGCCAAGGCCCGCGGCGCCCGGATCTATGGCGAGATCATCGGCTACGGCGCCACCTCCGACGGCTACGACATGGTCGCCCCTTCGGGCGAGGGCGCCATCCGCTGCATGAAGCAGGCGCTCGCCACCGTGAAGGCGCCGATCGACTACATCAACCCGCACGCCACCTCGACCCCCGTCGGCGACATCAAGGAAATCGAGGCGATCCGCGCCGTGTTCGGCGACAAGGTCCCCTATCTTTCCGGCACCAAGTCGCTGACCGGTCACTCCCTCGGCGCCACCGGCGTGCAGGAGGCGATCTACACGCTGTTGATGATGAACCACAACTTCATCTGCGAAAGCGCCAACATCCAGGAGATCGACCCGGCCTTCGCCGACCTGCCGATCGTCCGCAAGCGTATCGACAATGCCAGGATCGATACGGTCCTGTCGAACTCCTTCGGCTTCGGCGGCACCAACGCCACCATCGCCATGGCGCGCTACAACGGCTAAGCCCTTGATATCAAGATGACAGCGGGCTCGGTCCCGCTGTCATGCGATCATTGCACGGGTGTGGCAATCAGGCCGGATCAGTCCTTTCCCGGCGACGGTGTTGACCCATGTGGATCGATCGTTCCTCGCGTCCGGACCTGCGGCTCATCACGACGCGCGGCCGGACCACCGACAAGAACCAGAGAGCGCAGGAGACGCGCGTGTCCGGATTGATGCAAGGTAAGCGCGGCCTCGTCATGGGGGTCGCCAACGATCACTCGATTGCCTGGGGCATTTCCCAGAAGCTCGCCGAAGCCGGCGCCAGCATCGCCTTCACCTATCAAGGTGAGGCGCTTGGCCGCCGCGTCAAGCCGCTCGCCGAGGGCCTCGGCGGCAATCACCTCTGCCTGCCCTGCGACGTCGAGGATCTCGCCTCGGTCGACGCCCTGTTCGAGACGCTGAAGGCCGAATGGGGCCAGCTCGACTTCGTCGTCCATTCCATCGGCTTTTCCGACAAGAGCGAGCTCAAGGGCCGCTACGCCGATACCTCGCGCGACAACTTCACGCGCACCATGGTGATTTCGTGCTTCTCGTTCACCGAGATCGCCAAGCGCGCCGCCGCCCTGATGACCGAGGGTGGCTCGATGATCACCCTGACCTATGGCGGCTCGACCCGCGTGCAGCCGAACTACAACGTCATGGGCGTCGCCAAGGCGGCGCTTGAGTCGTCGGTGCGCTACCTCGCCATGGATTTCGGCCTCGACAATATCCGCGTCAACGCCATCTCCGCCGGCCCGATCCGCACGCTGGCCGGCGCCGGCATTTCCGACGCCCGCGTCATGTTCAACTATCAAAAGCGCAACGCCCCCCTCGGCCGCACCGTCGGCATCGAGGAAATCGGCGGCACCGCGCTCTACCTGCTGTCCGACCTCGGCTCCGGCGTCACCGGCGAAATCCACTTCGTCGACGCCGGCTACAACATCGTCGCCATGCCGCGCATGGACGAATTGAAGAACCAGGAACGCCGCGAAGCCGACGAAGCCAAGGCCGCCGCTGCGGCCACCGCCGCCGAGTAAGGCCGACGGATCGGCGGCCGATCCTCGCGGATTGATCGCCGACCCTGCCAGCTCGCCCCGATCCAAACGCCGCGCGCTTCGCCAAGCCGAACGCGCGGCGTTTGCAATTGTCCTTCAATCGGACCATCACCAACCTACGCTCCCGTTCGGGATTAAACCCGCCTCAATCGCGACTTTCGTCTCCAGATGATCCTGAACGGGAACAGTAAAATTCAACTCTGCCCCCGTATGGGCACATGCCATCTTGCGTCCGGTCAGTCGATCACCTCGCCGGCGGCGGCCGTCGCTTCCCGTGGGAATTGAAGAACGGCAAGCCGACGCTGGAGTTCGACAAGGTGCTGATGGTTGCCGCCGCCGCCGGGATCGATCTCGTCGCGATCGGTCGGTAACGCCATGCTGCGCCTTGACGTCCGCCTCGGCGGCTTCGCCGACCCGGACGCGCCCGTGGGCGCTCACGCCCCGGCCATTTCCTCGACGATCCGCTCTGCCGCCGCGCGCGGGTTCGCCGCCGCCATGATCGGGCGGCCGATCACCAGATAGTCGGACCCCGCCCGGATCGCATCGCGCGGCGTCATGATGCGCTTCTGGTCGCCGGCCGCGTCGCCCGCCGGCCGGATGCCCGGCGTCACCAGCACCATGCCGGCGCCGACCGCCTCGCGCACCGCCGCCACTTCTTGCGGCGAGCAGACCAGCCCATCGAGCCCGGCGGCGCGCGCATCCCGCGCCCGCTTCAGCACCAGCTCGCGCGCGCCGACGGCATAGCCGGCATCGGCGAGGTCGCCGTCATCCATCGACGTCAGCACCGTCACGCCGAGGAGGCACGGCCCCGCCCCGCCGCCGCGACCCGCCAGCGACTTCGCCTCGATCGCGGCGCGGATCGCCTTGGGATAGGCATGCAGCGTCACGAACGTCATGCCCATCGCCATGATCGACTGCACCGCGTGCGCCACCGTATTGTCGATGTCGAGCAGCTTGACGTCGAGAAACACCCGGTGCCCGCTGAGCGCCAGTTCCTCGGCAAACGGCAGCCCGCCGGCGAACACCAGCTGCAGCCCCACCTTGTAGACGCCGACAGCGCCGTCTGTCGCCTCGACCGCGCGCTTGGCCGCATCCACGTTCGGCACGTCCAGCGCCAGGATCAACCGGTCCCTCGCGGTTTTCGGAGCAAGCGTCAGCGTCATGGTACGGTCCTTCCTGAAGGGGTGAACGCGCGCCTTCTGCCACGACCTCCGCCGGATGGAAAGCCGCAACCCGAAAACCAATCCACCTTCAAGCATGCCGTCGCGCCGGGATGGCACCGCCGTCGGCTTGCGCGTCCGTGAATTTATGCTCTGATGCCGTCGGGAAAACGGGGGAACCCGCCGTGAACGGCAGCGACACGGATCGGACGGGATTGCGCATTCTTGTTGTCGACGACGATGCCGCCCAGCGCCAGATGCTCGGCGCGGTGCTATCGGCGGCGCGCCATCGGGTGACCGCCGTCGGCAATGCCGCCGCCGCCCGCGCCGCCGTCGTCGATGGCTGCGACATCGCCCTGGTCGACGTCTCCCTCGACGGCGACGACGGCCTCGTCCTCGCCGCCGCGCTGGCCGGGCTGAGCCCCGGCCTCGGCGTCATCGCCTCGACCGGCCACAGCCGCCCGGCGCGCCTGCCGGCCGGCGTCGATGCCTGGCTGGAAAAACCCTATTCGATCGGCGAACTCATGACGACCGTCGCCGCCGTCGCCTCACGGCTGCAGCGGCTTGCCGTCGATGATCAGGACCGAACGGGCCGGATCGATCGACCATGACTTGGCGCGGCCCTCGTAGACCTTCCGCCAGCCGCCCTTGTCGGCGACATAGGCCTTGAGCAGGCACGCCCCCGAGGCGCCCGATGGGCAGAACACGTCTGGATTCGGGTAGCAATTGGTGTCGCGGTAGTCGAGCACGATGTCGACGCGCTTGTCGCCGTTGATGTCGAGATAGTTCTCGAACCGCTTGCCATAGGCCACCGCCGACTTGCACACCTCGCGCTCGACGCCGATCAGCTCCGGCACCAGCGACTGCGGAAACTGTCCGGCGATCGCCGCGCCGGTACCGGCGAGGATCAGGGCTGCCGCCAGATGGGCGAGGCGCGGGCGCGGGAATGTCATGGTCGATACCTTCCGGATTTTCAGCGAAGTATTGGCGAATTCGCCGCCACGACACCTGATTAACGTTTAGACTTGCTTAACAGAATATGCGGAATTGATTTACCTCGAAAACAAGTCGCGACCCCGCCGGACTTGCGTTTGCCGCGATCCTCCCGCACCGTGCCCTCGGGATAGGCTCCCGCTGACTCCGTCGTCTTCCTGACCCCCTCGCGGGCGGTCGAAGGCGCCGATCGGCATCAGGAGCCCGCGTTGTTTGCGTTCGGGGGTCAGTCATGCGTTTCTTCATGCGTTTTGTCGCCGCTCTGGCGGTGGTGTTGGGTTTCATTGCCACGGCCGAGGCCGGCGTCGTTGCCAAGGTCAACCTCAACACCCAGCGCATGCAGGTCATCGTCGATGGCGCCGTCCAGCACGAATGGGCGGTGTCCTCCGGCCGTGCCGGCTTCTCCACCCCCACCGGCAGCTGGTCGGCCAAGAGCGCCCACAAGCACTGGCATTCGCGCAAGTATGACGCGCCGATGCCCCACGCCGTGTTCTTCTCCGGCGGCTACGCCATCCACGCCACCACCGCCATCCGCAACCTCGGCAATCCAGCTTCCCACGGCTGCATCCGGCTGCACCCGGCCAATGCCCAGGCGTTCTACAATCTCGTCCGCGAATACGGCCTCGGCCGCACCCAGGTGGTGATCCAGCGCGGTGCCGGCGACCTCCCGGTCGTCGCCGAGCGCCGCCAGCGCACCCGCGTCGCCACCGTCGACCGCAACGTCGGTCGCGACATCGCCCCGACCGTCAGCCGCAAGCAGACGGCGACCTCGTTCGCCTCGCTGCCGGCCGGCAAGTATCAGCCGGTCGCCATCAAGGCCACGGTCAACAAGCCGGCGTCGGGCTTTCTCAATGCCAAGGCCGACAACCGCACCAACCTGATGCTGCTGCGCGACACCATCGGCGCCAACCGCTGACGTCGCAGCCCCTCGCGGCCTGATCCGGACCTTGCCCGGATCACTCCGCCGCTTCGAGCGCCGCCGCCGCCGACTGGATGATGGCGGCATAGCGAACCGAGGTCTGCACCACCACCGGATCGACCCCGTGCTTCTCCAGCTGGGCCGCATGGCTGTCCATGCACATGCCGCAGCCGTTGATCGCCGAGACCGCCATCGACCACAGTTCGAAGTCGACCTTGTCGACACCCGGATTGGCGATGACGTTCATCCGCAGCTTGGCCGGCAGCGTCTTGTAGACCGGGTTGGAGACGAGGTGGGTGAAGCGGTAATAAACGTTGTTCATCGCCATCATCGCCGCCGCCGCCTTGGCCGCGGCCATGGCGGCATCCGACAGGTGCGGCGCGCTTTCGGCGATCATCGCCGCCCGGACGGCGGCATTGCGCGAGGCGATGCCGCAGGCGACGAACAGCCCGTACTTCTGCTGCGGCGGCAGCTGCTCGTCACCGGCCATGGTGCCGAGATTGAGACGAACGTCCTTGGCGAAATCCGGCAGGCGCGCGCGCAGCGCTTCGATCGACATGGAATCTGCTCCACAATTGGGCGATGACCGGCTGCGAAAGCGGCACTTGGCCCGCTGGCGCCTGGCGATCGCGTCTGACCGCGCGAGGCTGGCCGACGCCCCGGACCGGTCCTGATCGTCGCGGCGGCGAGACCCCGCCCGCGACACCGCGTGTCAATGTCGAGGCCGCGCCAGATGCGCGGCCTCCGATCATGGTTCGGATACCTCAGGCGACCTTCAGCACGTCGCCGCCGACTTCGCGGTTGCACGGGCAGAGTTCGTCGGTCTGCAGCGCGTCGAGAACGCGCAGCGTGTCCTTCGGCGCCCGGCCGACATTCAGGTTGGTGCCGTAGATGTGCTGGACGACATTGTCCGGATCGACGACGAAGGTGACGCGGTAGGCGACGCCCGCCGGCGAGCGCACGCCCAGGCCGTCGGTCAGCGAGCCGGTCGTGTCGGCGAACTGCCAGATCGGCAGCTTGGCCAGATCCTTGTGGTCGCGGCGCCAGGCCAGCTTGACGAATTCATTGTCGGTCGAGCCGCCGAGCACCACCGCGTCGCGGTCCTCGAAATCGGCCGCCAGCTTGGCGAATTCGGCGATCTCGGTCGGGCAGACGAAGGTGAAGTCCTTCGGATAGAAGAAGATGACCTTCCACTTGCCCGGGAAGCTCGCCTCGGTGATGGTCTCGAACGCGCTCTCGCCGTTCTCCTGATGCGCCATGAAGCCCGGCTTGACGCCCGTGACGCTGAACGACGGCAACTTTTCCCCGATACCCAACATTGCGATGACTCCTCGCGTTCTGATGCCGCCACAAGCGGCGCTTGACGAATCCAATCCGGCCGCGTCGCGGTCGCGACGCCGGGCACGCAGCTGGCGCCGTCGCCACCCCGCCCGGCCGACACCCGGGTCGATAGCCGACGACGCCCCTGGGGACTACAGGCAGTCCGCATGCCAACCGTATGACTGAAATGCCGGACCGACCCCGAAATGCGACCCTGAGGTAGTACCCTCGGCCGCAAATCACAAGGCCCGGACAGTTGCGAATTAGACGCAATCAATCACTTGGCTTTTCGAACCGTTTGAAGTTCCGGATGCAACCGCGAACCACCAGCGACGGATTGTCGCGGCGGCCGACATCCGACATCGCCGCGTCCGAATCACGCCGCCATGACCGTCGCGCCATGCGGCAAGCCGCCCGACCGTCGGCCTTGTTGGCTTTGCGACACCCGGCCGAACGCCGGGGTCGCCCGCGACAGCGGCGCCGTGTTAGGCTTCCCCCAATTCCCGGAACCAGCGGCCCGCACATCGATGTCCGACCTGTCGCCACCCCTGCCCGCCCCGCGCCGGGACCCGCCGACACTCCAGGCGGCGGATGCGACCACCGACGCCAGCGACGCCGCGATCGTGGTCCCGCCGGCGCCGGCACCGGCCACGCCCGGACCCTCGGGCGACGTCGCGAGCGGCCCGCCCGGCTGGCAGCAATGGGCCCGTCGCGCGGCCCTGACGCTCGCCGCCCTGTTGCTGCTGCCCTATGCCCTGACGCTGGTCTATGCCGTCGTGCCGCCACCGGCTTCGGCCTTGATGCTGGAACATTGGCTCACCGGCCGCGCCGCCAGCCGCGACTGGACGCCGATCGAGCGGATCTCGCCGCATCTGGTCCGCTCCGTCGTCGTCTCCGAGGATGCCCGTTTCTGCGCCCATTGGGGTGTCGACTGGGACGCCATTGCCGATGCGGTGCGTCGGGCCGAGCGTCGGCACCGCCCGGTCGCCGGCGTCTCCACCATTTCGATGCAGACCGCCAAGAACCTTTATTTCCTTTCGGGCCGCTCCTGGCTGCGCAAGGGGCTCGAACTGCCGCTCGCCTACTGGACCGATCTGGTCTGGTCGAAATCGCGCATGCTGGAGATCTATCTCAACATCGCCGAATGGGGGCCAGGCATTTTCGGCGCCGAGGCCGCCGCCCGCCACCACTTCAACAAGCCCGCCGCCGCCCTCACCGCCCGCGAGGCCGCCCTGCTCGCCACCGCCCTGCCGAACCCGATCCTGCGCCTCGCCAACCGCCCGTCGAGCCGCCACCGCGCCCTCGCCGCCATCATCGAGCGCCGCGCCCGTGGCGCCGATCCCTATGTCGGCTGCCTGCCCGCGGCCCGCGTTTCACCCTGATTCGACCCTGGCCTTAGAAAAACGCATCGACCTTGCCACTTGGCTATGGTCAAACCACTCCGACTTTGCTAATAGCCCGCCACTCGAAGAGCTACGAGGGGCTCCCCTGGCGCCTGGCCGGGCCGGAGCCCTGTTTACGTTGAGATGAGTCTGGAGCACGTGCGATGGCCGTTCCGAAGAAGAAAACCTCGAAGTCGCGTCGCAACATGCGTCGCTCGGCTGACGCCCTCAAGGGCTCGGCCTATGTCGAAGACAAGAACTCGGGCGAACTGCGCCGTCCGCACCACATCGACCTGAAGTCCGGCATGTACCGCGGCAAGCAGGTTCTGGAGCCGCAGGCCGACTGATCCTCGTCACGGGGATCGCGCCAGCGCGAGTTTGAACGGAAATGGCGGTGCCGACCCCCGGGTTGGCGCCGCCATTTTCGTTTCTGCCCCTCCGCTTGAGCCGCCGCGTCTCCCGGCGGTTTCGACGCCAGCCCCGCGCCCGCATGGCGGCCCTGCCCGCCGCCATCGCCTGCCATCGCAAATTCGCCATGTACAGGCCGCAGGAAATGCATGAGCATTCCGATGGCAATCGTAGCCTGCCGGCGACATCGCCGCCGGCTCGCTTCATCGCCGAAACGCGATCGTGCAAGCGCCGGTTCGCAGCCCGACGGAAGACAAAACCGATGTTCATCAATATCCCGCTCACCCTGGCGCCGTTGATCGTCTACAATCTCGTGGCATTCGGCCTGTTCGGCGCCTTTGCCGGCGACCCCTGGGTCTCGCCGGTCATGACCGTGCCGATGATCTCCGATGCCCGCTTCACCCTGTTGAGCGGCGACATCTTCATCGTTGCCGGCCTGGTGTTCCTGTTTTTCGAGATCCTCAAGGCAACCCGGCGCGCCTCGCTCGCCATCGTCGATCATCTGATCTCGACCTTCGTCTTCGTCGCCTATCTGATCGAGTTCCTGCTGGTCGCCCGCGCCGCCACCTCGGTGTTCTTCATCCTGATGGTGATCAGCTTCATCGACATGATCGCCGGCTACACCGTCACCATCCGCACCGTCGCCCGCGACATCACCTACGATCGCGGCGAATGAGCCCCACGGGCCGGCCCGCCGCGCCCGTCGTCATTTCGCCTCCCGCGCCTGAACCCACGGATACCCCATGCCGAAATCCACCAGCCTGATCGAACGCCTCAAGGCCCGCCTGCCCGCCTGGGCCCGGCGCGACGCGCCGGTCGTTCCGGTCGTGCGCCTGTCGGGCCCGATCGGCATGCCCTCGACCCTCAATGGCGGCGTCACCCTGTCGATCGCCGCCGTCGCCGGCGCCCTCGATCGCGCCTTCGCCGTCGAGCGCGCCCCGGCCGTCGCCATCATCGTCAATTCGCCCGGCGGCTCCGCCGTCCAGTCCCGCCTGATCTACCAGCGCATCCGCCTCCTCGCCGAGGACAAGGAAAAGCCGGTTCTGGTCTTCGTCGAGGACGCCGCCGCCTCCGGCGGCTACATGATCGCCTGCGCCGGCGACGAGATCATCGCCGATCCCTCCTCCATCGTCGGCTCCATCGGCGTCGTCTCCGCCAGCTTCGGCTTCACCGGCCTGATCGACAAGCTCGGCGTCGATCGCCGCGTCCACACCGCCGGCGAGCGCAAGGTGACGCTCGATCCGTTCCAGCCGGAAAAGCCCGACGACATCGCCCACCTGCTCGCCATTCAGGCCGAGGTCCACGACACCTTCGTCGAGATCGTCCGCGAACGGCGCGGCCACCGGCTCACGCCGAGCGAGGAAACCTTCTCCGGCCTGTTCTGGACCGGCAAGCGCGGCGTCGAACTCGGCCTCGTCGATCGCCTCGGCGACCTGCGCGGCGTGCTGCGCGAAAAATACGGCGACGAGGTTCTGCCTGTTCTCGTCAACCCGGAACGCATTAGCCTGCTGAAGCGGCTGTTCGGCGCCGATGTCACGAGCTTCGCCGGCGCCACCGTCGCCGCCGCCGCCGAGACGGTCGAGGCCCGCGCCCTCTGGTCCCGTCTCGGCCTGTGATCCGCTTCGTCCGACATGGGGCCGGCAACCGGCCCCATGTCGCCGATTTTAGATCGCCGATTTTCGAAAGGAAGACGCCATGCCGCCCCTTTGGACCCTTGCCGCCGCCGGCGCCATCTTCGTCGTCGGCATGCGCCTGCTCAACCGCTCCGGCCGTCGCATCGGCCGCGATCTCGACCGCGTCGACCCGACGCGCGTCGCCCCGCAAGCCGACGAGGCGCCCTCGGCGACGCTGGAGCCGGGGCCGGACGGCATCTACCGGCCGCGCCGGAATTCCTGATCCCGGCCGGTCGAAATTCGCATTTCCCTTCGGATCGTTTTCGACTAGCTTGCGCCGCAATTCATCCCCCGGACGACCATCCGGGGCCTCCTTGGCGCGGCCTGTCGACGGGTCGCAAGCACGCTCCGGCCATATACCGGGGCCTCAGTGAAGCGCTGGCCATGACGATCGACCCGACCGCCCTCGAAACCCCGCCGCATCTGCGCCCCGAACGGTCGTTCCAGGGCCTGATCCTGACGCTGCAGCGCTTCTGGGCCGATTACGGCTGCGTCGTGCTGCAGCCCTACGACATGGAAGTCGGCGCCGGCACCTTCCACCCCGGCACCACCCTGCGCTCGCTCGGCCCCCGCCCGTGGAACGCCGCCTATGTCCAGCCCTCGCGCCGCCCCAAGGACGGCCGCTACGGCGAGAACCCCAACCGGCTGCAGCACTACTACCAGTTCCAGGTGATCCTGAAGCCGTCGCCGAAGGACATCCAGGACCTGTACCTGAAGTCGCTCTATGCCATCGGCCTCGATCCCAAGGTTCACGACATCCGCTTCGTCGAGGACGACTGGGAGAGCCCGACGCTCGGCGCCTGGGGTCTTGGCTGGGAGTGCTGGTGCGACGGCATGGAAGTCAGCCAGTTCACCTATTTCCAGCAGGTCGCCGGCTTCGAGTGCTCGCCGGTCTCGGGCGAGCTCACCTACGGGCTCGAGCGCCTCGCCATGTACATCCAGGGCGTCGATCGCGTCTACGACCTGAACTTCAACGGCTATGACGGCGACCGCAAGGTCACCTATGGCGATGTGTTCCTGCAGGCGGAAAAGGAATATTCCCGCCACAACTTCGAACACGCCGACACCGCCATGCTGTTCGAGCAGTTCAAGATGGCCGAGGCCGCCTGCCGCAAGTACATCGCCGCCGGCTGGTCCGGCGAGGGCG
>JAEULV010000004.1 GCA_016793065.1 Hyphomicrobiaceae bacterium | reverse complement strand
AGCCGCCGGTCCCGTCAGGAACCGGCGGCTTGATCATCCGGATTGATGCGCTGGCTCAGTCTTCCCAGGCCGCGACCACATCCTCGAGCGACTTCAGGCCGGTCTTCGGCGACGACACCAGCACCGCCATGTTGCCCGGGGCATGCTGGTTGTTCAGCATCTTGTCATGCGCCAGCGGGATCTTGTCCCACGGGAACACTTCCGACATGCACGGGTCGACGCGCTGGTCGATGACGAACTGGTTCGCCGCCGAGGCCTGCTTCAGATGGGCGAAGTGCGAACCCTGCACCCGCTTTTGCCGCATCCAGACGTAACGTGCGTCGAAGGTGATGTTGAAGCCGGACGTGCCGGCGCAGAACACCACCATGCCGCCGCGCTTGGCGACCAGGCACGACACCGGGAAGGTCGCCTCGCCAGGGTGCTCGAACACCATGTCGACGTCCTTCTTGCCGGTGATATCCCAGATCGCCTTGCCGAACTTGCGGGCTTCCTTGGTCCAGGTGACGTATTCCTCGGAATTCACCTTGGGCATCTGGCCCCAGCACTTGAAGTCCTTGCGGTTGATCACGCCCTTGGCGCCGAGGCCGAGAACGTAGTCGCGCTTCGACTCATCCGAGACGACGCCGATGGCATTGGCGCCGGCGGCGGCGATCAGCTGCACCGCGAACACGCCAAGACCGCCGGAGGCGCCCCAGACGAGGACGTTGTCGCCCGGCTTCAGCGTGTGCGGCGGGTGGCCGAACAGCATGCGATAGGCGGTGGCCAGCGTCAGCGTGTAGCAGGCCGCCTCTTCCCACGCGAGGTGCTTCGGCTTCGCCATCAGCTGCCGCGACTGCACCCGGCAGAACTGCGCGAACGAGCCGTCCGGCGTCTCATAGCCCCAGATGCGCTGCGACGACGAGAACATCGGGTCGCCGCCATTGCACTCTTCGTCGTCACCGTCGTCCTGATTGCAGTGGACGATGACTTCGTCGCCGACCTTCCAGCGCTTGACCTTGCGGCCAACCGCCCAGACGACGCCGGCGGCATCGGACCCGGCGATGTGGAACGGATGCTTGTGGCCGTCGAGCGGCGAAATCGGCTGGCCGAGGCCGGCCCAGACGCCGTTGTAGTTGACGCCGCCGGCCATCACCAGCATCAGGACTTCATCGTCGCCGATTTCCCAGGTGGGAACGACTTCGAGCTGAAATGACTGAAGCGGCGGGCCATGACGGTCCTTGCGGATCGCCCAGGCATACATTTTCCCAGGCACATGGCCGAGCGGCGGAATTTCGCCGACTTCGTAGAGGTCCTTCAGCACGCCGGTCGCGGCGGGCGTTTCAGCGAGCGCATTCGACGCCATGACTGTCCTTCCCGGTTCTGTGTTTCGTGGTTCGTCCGGGTCTGCCGGACGCTGTGGGCCTTTGATGACAGAATTTTTGTGCAATGCAATAATATCGATTGCATTGACCGCCGGAGCAAGACCCTTTTCCCTTTGGCCGGCGGATTATTGGCGACTGTTTCTTGTTGCTGCTATTCGACGAATTGCTGAATTTTTCTCAGACTTTAGCGCAAGGCCGCCCGCGTTCGCCGCCTCTTGCGCCGCAGCAATCCACCCGCGCTGGCGGGCGACGCCAAGGAATGCAAACCGCGTTCACAACGATGTTGTTGTGAATTAATAGGATTTGAACTTTTTTTGTCCATTGTTGTTTTACGCGCCGATCCGCTCCTCGTGTGCAGCGCACACACCTCAAAGGTTTCGGGTTCAAGATATGCTTTCGCAGCTCCATCAAGCCGATTGGTTGATGCTGTACATGATCGTGGTCTCCCTCGCCTTCGCGATGGGCTACGTCACGGATGCTATTCTTTCCGACCTCAGCTACGGCATTCTCGGTAACGGTCTGGTTCTGGCGCTCGGCGGTCTGGCTGGTATTTTCCTGTTCGACTACGCCTTGATCAAACATTATGTGGCGTATCGTCACGCCATCCCGGTAACTTGGTTCATGTGTGGATTGTCTGGCGGTGTAATGTCATTACTTGCGCTTACCGCAGTTCGTGCAATTGCTCGTCGCTGAACCTGACAAACCTTTTCATGTCTCCGACCAATGAACGCGTCGACGAACGGCGCGGATATCGCTATTTGAGAAACCCAGTTCACAATTGGGAGCCCCCCTTCGATGACCAAGCGCGACAAGCCCTGGCTGATCCGCACCTATGCCGGCCACTCGACCGCCGCCAAGTCCAACGAGCTGTATCGGAAGAACCTCGCCAAGGGCCAGACCGGCCTGTCGGTGGCGTTCGATCTGCCGACCCAGACCGGCTATGACAGCGATCACGTCCTGGCGCGCGGAGAGGTCGGCAAGGTCGGCGTGCCGATCTCGCACCTGGGCGACATGCGCAGCCTGTTCGACGGCATCCCGCTGTCGGAAATGAACACGTCGATGACGATCAACGCCGGCGCCGCCTGGCTGTTGTCGCTCTACATCGCCGTCGCCGACGAGCAGGGCGCGCCGCGCGACAAGCTGCAGGGCACCACCCAGAACGACATCATCAAGGAATACCTGTCGCGCGGAACCTATGTGTTCCCGCCGGCGCCGTCCATGCGGCTGACCAAGGACGTGATCCTGTTCACGACCCGCAACGTGCCGAAGTGGAACCCGATGAACGTCTGCTCCTACCATCTGCAGGAAGCCGGCGCGACGCCGGTGCAGGAGCTCGCCTTCGCCCTTGCCAACGCCATCGCCATTCTCGACACCGTCAAGGCCTCCGGCGAGGTGCCGGACGGCATGTTCGGCGAGGTGGTCGGCCGCATCTCCTTCTTCGTCAATGCCGGCATGCGCTTCGTCACCGAGATGTGCAAGATGCGGGCGTTCGGCGAGTTGTGGGAAGAAATCGTCGAGAAGCGCTACGGCGTCACCGATCCGAAGCAGAAGCTGTTCCGCTACGGCGTCCAGGTCAATTCACTCGGCCTCACCGAGCAGCAGCCGGAAAACAACGTCTACCGCATCCTCATCGAGGCGCTGGCGGTGACGATGTCGAAGAAGGCCCGCTGCCGCGCTCTGCAATTGCCGGCGTGGAACGAGGCCCTCGGCCTGCCGCGCTCGTGGGACCAGCAGTGGTCGCTGCGGCTGCAGCAGGTGCTGGCCTATGAGACCGACCTTCTGGAGTACGAAGACCTGTTCGACGGCTCCACCGTCGTCGCCGGCAAGGTCGCGGCGCTGATCGCCGAGGCCCGCGCCGAGATCGACCGCATCGAGGCGATGGGCGGCGCCATCGCCGCCGTCGAGACCAGCTACATGAAGCAGGCGCTGGTCGAGAGCAACACCCGCCGGCTCGAGGCGATCGAGCAGGGCGAGCAGATCGTCGTCGGCGTCAACAAGTGGATCGAGACGGAACCGTCGCCGTTGACCACCGGCGAGGGCTCGATCCTGACCGTCGACCCGGCGGTCGAGGTCGAGCAGATCGAGCGGCTGAAGGCGTGGCGCTCGGCCCGAGACCAGAAGGCGACCGCGTCGGCCATCGCCGAACTGCGCGCCGCCGCCCAGGAAGGCCGCAACATCATGGAGCCGTCCATCGCCGCCGCCAAGGCCGGCGTCACCACCGGCGAATGGGGCAACTGCCTGCGCGAGGTGTTCGGCGAATACCGCGCCCCGACCGGCGTCGGCCGCGCCGCCCGCGATGCCGCCGGCGATCTCGCCCCGGTGCGCGTCGCCGTCGACGCGGTGTCGAAGAAGCTCGGTCGCCGGCTTAAGTTCCTCGTCGGCAAGCCCGGCCTCGACGGCCACTCCAATGGCGCCGAGCAGATTGCCGTGCGCGCCCGCGATGCCGGCATGGAAGTGGTCTACGAGGGCATCCGCCTCACCCCGGCGCAGATCGTCAACGCCGCGCTGGAAGAGGGCGTCCACGTCGTCGGCCTGTCGATCCTGTCGGGCTCGCATCTGGCGTTGATCGAGGACGTCATGACCCGGATGAAGGACGCCGGCCTCGACGACGTTCCGGTGATCGCCGGCGGCATCATTCCGCCGGAGGACGAAGCCAGGCTGAAGGCGATGGGTGTCGCGGCGGTCTACACGCCGAAGGACTTCCAGCTGAACGACATCATGGCCGACATCGTCCGCATCGTCGACGCCGAGTTCAAGTCCGCCGCCTGATCGCGCCCCTGATCCACGTCGGCTTTCCTCCCCGGTCATGGAGCCCCGGCTTCCTTCCTCTATTTGGGCCCCGGCTTTCCTCCCCCTTTATGGGGAGGTCCCGAGCGAAGCGAGGGGGTGGGGGTAGCCGGCCCGGAGCGCGGTCTCTAAGCCCCTCTCCGCGCAACCCACCCCACCCGGCGCCTTCGGCGCCACCCTCCCCATAAAGGGGAGGGAAATCGGGGCTTCCCGTCGCCGCTATCTCGGCCCATAGACCCCGGCGATCGGCGTCGAGGCGACGATGCTTGGGTGCTGGAACGGGTTGCCCTGCACCAGCACGATCGCCGCCGTCGGCGCCGCCGAGACGGCGAACAGCATCACCGCCGCGAACGCCGCTCGCGGCGCTTCCACATGGACGATCGCCACGGACGCCATCGTCAGGAAGCCGAGAAACGCCATTCCCAGCCATTTCAGCGGGTTGACGTGGGTTTGCGACAGGGCGATCCGCAGTTCGCGCCCATCGCGCACGTCGATCGCCTGCGCCAGCATCAGCGCATGCACGCTCGCCCCGGCGCTGCTGGCGACATCGTCGCCCGACAGCACGCCGAGCAGCGTGCCGAACCGCAGCGCCGCTTCCGGGCTCGACCGCCGCTGGCCGAGCAGTGGCCATTCGATCTCGACCACCGAACGGGCATAGGCATCGATCGCCGTGTCGACCCGCTCCGCCGTGGCACGCGGCAGCTTCAACGCCAGTGCCTTGAGCGAATTGAGGCTGTCGGCTTCGCGATAGACGGTGTTGATCGCCCGGTCATGGGCGTTCCAGGTGTCGTTGGCGAGAAACGCCAGCGTCAGCGCGAACAGCACTCCGACAATGTTGATGAACGGCGGCACCACACCGTGAAAGCTTCGCAACAGCCCGGCATGGCGCGACCGCACCATCAGCCACAGCAGCCCGCCGGCGGCGACGAAAGTGCCGACCAGCGCGATCGCCGCATAGCCGTAGTGGTCGTAATCGCCCCAATTCATTGCGTTCGCTCCCGCCCGTGCCCTCGCGCCGATCCTGACGCCGGCCGGACGGAATCCGCAAGCGACCGGCGCCGGTCCGCGTCGGATCGTCGCGGACCGTGGTCGCGGCGGCGCGACCGGATCAACCGCCGGCGAACGACCGCGGCGCCGGGCTGAGGACGCGCGCCGCCCCGCCGGTCATCTCGAACACGGCGAGACCGCGCTGGCTGCTGCCGTCCGGGTTGAAGCGGAAGATGCCGGTGGTTCCGAGGAAGCCGTTGCGCGACAGCAGCACATCCTCGCGATAGGGATTGGCGCCGGCGCTGCGCGCCAGCCCGGCGGCCAGCACCGCCGCCTCGTAGCCGAGCACCGAGACGCGGCTCGGGTCGCTGCCATAGACGCCGCGATAGCGGCTGCGGAACGCCTGCATGCCGGCCTGATCCGGCCCCGGGAACCAGCCGGTCGCCAGGGCCTGCGCCGAATAGCCGGACGGATCATCCCACTGGCCGGAGCCGAGCAGGCGGATGCGGGCGAGGTCGACGCCGGAATCGCGCAGCGACCGGGCAACGGCCGAGGCATTTGCCGGCACGTCCGGCACCAGCACCGCGTCGATCTGCGGCGCGATTCGAGCGATGTTCGCGCCGATCTGCGGCAGCTGCGCCGATGAACTGTACTTCTCGACCGCGACGACCCGGCCGCCATTGGCGCCGACCGCCTGTCGGAATGCCGCCTCGGCGACGGTGCCATAGGCGCCTTCCGGCAGGATCGCCGCATAGGACTTCTTGCCCTGGGTCGCGGCGAAGCTGACGATGCGTTCCACGTCGGTGCCCGGCAGGAAGCCGAAGGTATAGACGCCGCGCGTCGCCACGCTGGTATCCGACGAGAAGCTGACGATCGGCACACCCGCCTGCCGCGCCGGCACCGCCGCGCCCTTGACGCCGAGGCCGAACAGCGGCCCGAGGATCACCTGGGCGCCCTCGGCGATCGCCGCCTGGGCGGCGGCCTGTCCGCCCTCGGTGCTGCCGCCATCGTCCTTGACCAGGATGGTGACGGTCTCCATGCCCTGCTGGAAGTCCTTCAGCCCGAGTTCGGCGGCGTTCTTCAGGTCGCGCGCGGTGTTGCCGGCGACATTGCCGGCGCTCAGCGGCAGGATCAGCGCCACCCGCACCGGCCCGGTGCCGATGGTCGAGCCCGGCTGGGCGGTGGACGGCCCGGTCGGGGTGACCGGCGTGTTGCCGAAGCCGCCGGGCGTGCTCGTCTGCGAGCACGAGGCAAGGACGAGCCCCGCGACGCCGACACTGACGGCGATGACGCGACGGCGAAGCGACGGATGACGAGTGACGCGATACACGGGGTGCCTCCTCAAGCGCGCGGACCATGTCACACGCCATCTGGCCAATCAAGGCCGGCATGGCTAAAGACAACCGACGCCACACCTCGCCGCAACCGGTCGGCCCGGGACGACGGCGGGACGGAATTTCCCTCTGATCCTGAAGAATTCGGGATCGCAAGTCAAAAACCGTTTACCATGTTCTGCAAACAGGGTTAACGCCGGATTCGCCGCACGGAAGGCCATTGACCGCCATGGAACAGTCGAGCGAGCGGCGCGAACCGCGCTATGCCATCGCCAGCGTCGCCTTCACCGCCGCCCGGATCGATCCCGGCCTGCATGTGGTCGCGACCCCCATCGGCCACCTCGGCGACATCACGATCCGCGCCCTCGAGACGCTCGCCGGCGCCGACATGGTGCTGTGCGAGGATACCCGCGTCACCCGGGTGCTGTTCGATCGCTACGCCATCCGCAACCACCTCAGCGCCTATCACGAGCACAACGCCGAAATGATGCGCCCCCGCATCATGGACGCGCTCGCCGAGGGCAAGAGCGTCGCCCTCGTCTCCGATGCCGGCACGCCGCTGGTCTCCGATCCCGGCTACAAGCTGGTGACCGAGGCCATCGCCCACGGCCACAAGGTCATCGCCGCCCCCGGCGCCTCGGCGGTTTTAACGGCTCTGGTATCGGCCGGTTTACCTTCCGACCGGTTTTTGTTCGTCGGCTTCCTGCCGTCGCGCTCCGAGGCCCGCCGCCAGCGCATCGAGGCCTTGAAACCGGTCGACGCGACGCTCATCATCTACGAAGCGCCGCATCGCACGGCGGAAACCCTGGCGGAACTCGCCGAAATCCTCGGCGCCGATCGCCCGGCCGCCCTGTGTCGCGAGCTGACGAAGAAGTTCGAGGAATGCCGGCGCGGCGGCCTGAAGGCGCTTGCCGAGGGGGCCGAGGCGGTGCCGCCGCGTGGCGAGGTGGTGCTGGTCATCGGCCCGCCGCAGGAGGAAGCGACGGGCGCCGGCGATGTCGACGCGCTGCTGCTGGCGGCGCTCGCCCACCAGCCGGTCGGCAAGGCGGCGGCCGAGGTTGCCCGCCTGACCGGGCAGGATCGCAAGGCGCTCTATCGCCGCGCATTGGAACTGAAGGGCGGATGACCGGGGGGCGGGCAGGAGGGAAACGAGCGATGAGTGAGACGACCGAACGCGTTGCCGCCTATCGTCTCGGGCTTTCCGCCGAAACCGCCGCCGCCTGGATGCTGCGCCTCACCGGCCATTGGGTGCTCGATCGCCGCGCCAGGATGGGCTCGGGCGAGATCGACATCGTCGCCCGCGACCGCCAGACCCTGATCTTCGTCGAGGTCAAGGCCCGCCGCACCATCGAGGCCGCGCTCGAGGCCGTCGGCCGCAAGGCCCAGACCCGCATTGCCAATGCCGCCGACCTCTGGGTCGAGATGCACCCGGACTATGCCCATCTCGACCGCCGCTACGACATCGTCGCGGTCCTGCCCGGCAAGCTGCCGGTCCATGTCCGCGAGGCGTTCTGGCCCGGCGACTGGATGTAGCGCCGGGAAGCCGTGGCCCCTCCGGCGCGGTTGTCGAAGATCCGGCGAGACGCCGCGCCTCAGATCTCGAAGCCGCGCTCCCGCGCCAGATCGATGAGCTTGACATCCGGTCGGGCGCCGACATGCGAGATGATCTCGCCGGCGGCCAGCCCGCCGAGTTCGCAGCAGGTCTCGTAATCGAGCCCGCGCGCCAGCCCGAACAGCGCCCCGGCGGCGAAAAGATCGCCGGCGCCGGTGGTGTCGACCACGCGCTCGACCGGGCGGACCGGCACTTCGACGGTCTCGTCACCGGCGACGACCATGGCGCCCTTCGAGCCGAGCGTGACGAAGCCGATGCCCACATCGGCGCGCAGCGCCGCGATCGCCGTATCGAAATCGGCGGTCTGGTAGAGCGCGTGCAGCTCGGTCTCGTTGGCGAAGACGATGTCGACCTGGCCGCTGCGCATCAGTTCGAGGAACTCGTCGCGATAGCGGTCGACGCAGAATGAATCCGACAGGGTGATCGCCACCTTGCGGCCGGCGCCATGGGCGATCTTCGCCGCCTGCCGGAACGCTTCCTTCGCCGCCGGCGGGTCCCACAGATAGCCTTCCATGTAGGTGATCGCCGCTCCGGCGACCACGTCGGCGTCGATGTCGGCCGGCGACAGCGCCACACAGGCGCCTAGATAGGTCGACATCGTGCGCTCGCCATCCGGCGTCACCACGATCATGCAGCGCGCGGTCGGCGCGCCGCCTTCGAGCGGGGCGGTGGCGAAGTCGACGCCGACGGCGCGGATGTCGTGGCTGAAGATCTTGCCGAGATGGTCGGCGGCGACCTTGCCGAAATAGGCGACCTTGCCGCCGAACGAGCCGATGCCGGCGGCGGTGTTGCCGGCGCTGCCGCCCGAGCTCTCGATCGCCGCGCCCATCTTCGAATAGAGATATTCGGCCCGGTCGGTATCGACCAGCATCATCGAGCCCTTGATCAGGCTCTCGGCGGCGAGGAAATCCTCCTCGGCGCGGGCGATGACGTCGACGATGGCGTTGCCGATGCACAGGACATCGTGGCGGGGAGCGGTCATGAGCGAATGATCCAATCTGGCAAGGCTGATTTTGCGGCGCACAATACCCATTTTCCGCCATCCTGCAATGCTGTAGAACCCGGCACCGGTGGTCCGCCGCCGGCGATCGGAGCTTTCGCCCGCCCGAACCCGCCCGTTTCCCCTCGGCCGGTCGCGCGGTTCCGCCCGGCGGTCCGCCGATCCCGTCTCGCAGTCGCCCCGCCGCGGAGCCCCGCCCATGCTGATTGCCCTTGCCCGCCGTTCGATCGCCGATGCCCTGTCGCCGGCCTTCCGGCCGCTGCTGCTGCGCTCGCTGATGTGGACGCTGCTGGCCTTCGCCGTCGTCTGGGTCGGCGGCACCTGGCTGATCGCCCGGCTGGCCGGCTCCGTCGTCGGCCAGCCGGCGAGCTGGTGGCTGTCCTGGGCCGGCGGTGCCGCCTCCTGGGGCGCCGGCCTTCTCAGCGGCATCCTGCTGTTTGTCGGGCTGATGTTCCTGATCGTGCCGATTTCGACGCTGATCGCCAGCCTGTTTCTCGACGGCGTCGCCGAAACCGTCGAGCGGCGCGACTATCCCGCCGATCCGGTCGGCACGCCGACGGAACTCGGCACCAGCATCTGGAACGCCCTGCGCTTCACCGCCGTCGTCATCACCATCAACGCCATCTGCCTCGCCTTGCTGCTCGTCCCGGGGATCAACCTCGTCGCCTTCTTCTTCAGCAACGGCTACCTGCTCGGCCGCGAATATTTCGAACTCGCCGCGCTCCGCCATCGCCCCCGCGCCGAAGCCGAGATCCTGCGCCGGCGTCATGCGGGCACGTTGATGCTCGCCGGCCTCATCGTCGCCGGCATCCTGTCGGTGCCGGTCCTCAACCTGATCACGCCGGTCTTCGCCACCATCTTCATGGTGCATCTGCACAAGCACCTCGCCGCCGAGACCGCGCGTCTCGCTCTGGACGCCGCCGCGGCGAGGCGCTAGAGCAAATCGGTCGGCGATCACATGACAACGCCGCCGGATCAGGCGTCGCCCGGGGTGGTTCTCATGCTCAAGTTTCGTGTCATTCCCTGCCTTGACGTCAAGGGCGGCCGCGTCGTCAAGGGCGTCAACTTCGTCGACCTTCGCGATGCCGGCGACCCGGTCGAGGCCGCCAAGGCCTATGACGCCGCCGGCGCCGACGAACTGACCTTTCTCGACATCACCGCCTCTAACGAGAATCGCGGCATCATCCTCGATGTCGTCCGCCGCACCGCCGAGGTCTGCTTCATGCCGGTGACGGTCGGCGGCGGCGTCCGCACCCTCGACGACATCCGCAACCTGATGGAAGCCGGCGCCGACAAGGTTTCGATCAACACCGCCGCCGTCAAGGACCGCCAGTTCGTCGGCGATGCCGTCCGCAAGGTCGGCGGCCAGTCGGTGGTGATCGCCGTCGACGCCAAGCGCGTCTCGCGCCCCGACGAGGCGCCGCGCTGGGAGATCTTCACCCATGGCGGCCGCACGCCGACCGGGCTCGACGCCATCCGCTATGCCGAGGAAGTCGTCGCGCTCGGCGCCGGCGAAATCCTGCTGACCTCCATGGATCGCGACGGCACCAAGGCCGGCTTCGACCTGGAACTGACCCGCGCCATTTCCGATGCGGTCTCCGTGCCGGTCATCGCCTCCGGCGGCGTCGGCACCTTGCGGCATCTGGTCGAGGGCATCACCATCGGCGGCGCCAGCGCCGTTCTTGCCGCCTCGATTTTCCATTTCGGCGAGTTCACCATCCGCGAGGCCAAGGAAGCCATGAAGGCCGCCGGGATCCCGGTCCGGCTGGACTCGTGACGCCGAAGCCGCTAAGCGAGGAACGAGAACGCGCCGGGGTCGCATCGCGGCCAGTCGATGGCGCGCGGGGACATGGCGCGTCAACGCGGCGCCCGCCAACACGGCGCACGGGACACGGCTTACGGGACACGCAATGACGAGCTTCACCCTGGCCGACCTTGAAGCCATCGTCGCGCGCCGTGCCGCTTCCGACGATGCCGCCTCCTATACCCGCAAGCTCGTCGTCAAGGGCATGCCCTACGCCGCCAAGAAGCTGGGCGAGGAAGCGGTCGAGACCGTGCTCGCCGCCGTCGGCAATGACCGAGCCCACCTTGCCGCCGAAAGCGCCGATCTCCTCTATCACCTGATGGTGGTGCTGAAGCTCGCCGATGTGCCGCTGGCCGATGTCATGGCCGTGCTGGCCGCCCGCACGGCCCAGACCGGCCTGCAGGAAAAGGCCGCCCGTCCGACCGATTGACCCGCCCCGCCTTGCGGGCAGCGCGGAGTGAGCGCCGATGGACCAGATGACGCCGAAGGAAATGTCGCCGCACCGGCTGTTCTCCCGCGACGAATGGTCGAGGCTGCGCGCCGATACGCCGATGACGCTGACCGGCGACGACATGAAGCGGATTCGTTCGCTCAACGACCCGATCTCGCTCGATGAGGTCGAGACCATCTATCTGCCGATTTCGCGCCTGTTGTCGCTCTATGTCGAGGCGACGCAGGGGCTGTTCCACGTCACCAAGCGCTTTCTCGGCGTCACCGACAGCAAGGTCCCCTTCGTCATCGGCCTCGCCGGCTCGGTCGCGGTCGGCAAGTCGACCACCGCCCGCATCCTGCAGGCGCTGCTGTCGCGCCCGCCGATGAGCCTCAAGGTGGCGCTGGTCACCACCGACGGCTTTCTCTTTCCCAATGCCACCTTGCGCGGCCAGGGCCTGATGCGTCGCAAGGGCTTTCCCGAGAGCTACGACGTCGCCTCGCTGCTGAAATTCCTCACCGACATCAAGGCCGGCAAGGCGGCAGCGTCCGCCCCGGTCTATTCGCACCTGGTCTACGACGTCGTGCCGGACCAGTACGTCACCATCGACCGTCCCGACATCCTGATCGTCGAGGGCCTGAACGTGCTGCAGGTCTCGCGCCTGCCGCGCGACGGCTCCGCCCAGCCCTTCGTCTCGGACTTCTTCGATTTCTCGATCTATCTCGATGCCGACGAGGACCTGCTGAAGCACTGGTATGTCAGCCGCTTCATGTCGCTGCGCGAAACCGCCTTCAAGAAGCCCGACAGCTATTTCCACCGCTACTCCCGCCTGCCGGAGGAAGACGCGCTGTGGATCGCCGAGGATCTCTGGCACAACATCAACCTGATCAACCTGCACGAAAACGTCGTGCCGACCCGGCCGCGCGCCGATCTGATCCTGCGCAAGGGCGCCGATCACCGCATCGACCAGGTGTCGCTGCGCAAGCTCTGATACCATCGGGCCTTGAAAATGACCGATGGTATTCCTTGCGCGAATTTCTCATGCCTCTGACGCAAATGGGAAATTCGCGTATCTTCAAGGGCCGGGTGCGTCAGAGCTTCCGGCCCTTGGCATGAACCACCCTCAGCCCTCGAACGTCTTCACCGGCAATCCGCGCCGCAGCCAGCCCGGCCCGGCGACCGAGCCGGACATGCCCTCGCCGACATCGGCGACATTGCCGTAGCCATGCGCCGCCAGCTGCGCCGCGATCTGCGCCGAGCGCGAGCCGGCAGCGCAGATCAGCGCGATCGCCCGCCCCTTGTCGCCACCCATCGCCGCGTCGAGCGTCTGAAGGAAGCCCGGCACATGCACCGAGATCGGCAAGGCGATATCGCCGATGCCGGTCGCCTGCCACTCTGTCGGGTCGCGGATGTCGATCAGCAGCAGGTCGCCGGCGAGCGCCAGTCGGCGGGCGGTTTCACAATCCATTGTGTGGTCCTTTGTCGTGTTGCCGTCGTGTTGCAAACCCGTGCTCGTAGATAGGGCGGTTTTACGAAAGACGAATCGGCACGATGCACGCAATGGACCAACTCGAACGACAATTGATCGACATCGTCCGCGCCGACCCCGACCTGATACGGATCCTCGCCGGCTTGCGCCACCTTGCCCTGCCGGATTCGTGGCTGGTGTCGGGCGCGATCTATCAGACCGTCTGGAATTGCCTCACCGGCCGCCCGCGCCGCACCGGCATCAAGGACTACGACCTGATCTATTTCGATGCCGCCGACCTGTCCTGGGAAGCCGAGGATCGCCAGATCCGTCGCGCTGAAGCCCATTTCGCCGACACCGGCCTGCCGGTCGAGCTGCGCAACCAGGCGCGCGTGCATCTGTGGTTCGAGGCGCGTTTCGGCACGCCGCACGGGCCGGCGCTGACCTCGTCGCTTCAAAGCCTCGATCGCTATGCCTCGCGGGTTCACGCAGTGGCGATCGCGCCGGGCCCCATCGCTCCGGGCTTTGATGCGGCGGGCGGCGATGCCGTCATCGTCCGGGCGCCGTTCGGCCTCGACGACCTGTTCGCCATGCGCATTCGCCCCAACCGCGCCATCGACAACCGCGCCACCCATGCCGCCAAGGCGGCCCGCATGCGGGCCATCTGGCCGGAACTGACCGTCGAGCCCTGGTAGGGCAGGAGAGGGCGCGCGCCGGTCGCGCCGCCGCTTGCCACAAACGAAAACGGCGGAGCCGCTGGCTCCGCCGTTGTCTGGATCCCGAAGCCCTTGGCTTCGTGTCGGCTCACTTGAGCTGGTTCGACACGGCCGAGAAGGTCGAGGAGAGCTTGGTGCCGAGGGTGGTCGCGGCGGTGATGATGGCGACCGAAATCAGGGCGGCGATCAGGCCGTACTCGATGGCGGTAGCACCCGACTCGTCATTGATGAACTTCTTGAACATAGCGATTCTCCAGTGTCCACAGGTCTCTGACTGCGAGGCGGCCGTTCTTTGCTGGACGGTTCCGCATCGATCGAGTGTTAGATTAGCCCGGGGGACTTGGAATTCGCTTAACAAACATGATAAAAAATCCATGAAGTCGGCGACGATTAGCCTATAGTGAATCAAGAATTACATTGACCGATAAATATTGAACGGATTTGAATTCGCTGCTCTGAGCAAAATTGACGCATTTCAAGCAGAGTTGCGTTGGGTCCATCAGGCTGCATAGTAAATTTTACCTGTCGGCAGTTGCCTCGATTGGCGCCCGGATAAACGAAAAACGGCGGGGCCGATGGCCCCGCCGCCTGTGCCTCCTGGAGAGAAGCAAGATCACTTCAGCTGGTTCGACACGGCCGAGAAGGTCGAGGACAGCTTGGTGCCGAGGGTGGTCGCGGCGGTGATGATCGCGACCGAAATCAGCGCGGCGATCAGGCCGTATTCGATGGCGGTGGCGCCGGATTCGTCGTTGATGAACTTCTTGAACATGTTGATCTCCACAGTATCTGGATGTTGCCCTGCTCGTCGATTGAGCGCGAAAGCTTCGTGTTTCGCTTCCCGTGCTCGACTGAAGCCAACCTAGCAGCAGCAAGTTCGTTTCGTCTTAAGCAACGCGGTAAACAAATCCCGTCGCGTCACAGTCGCAAGCCATGGTGAATCGACGATGACCTGCCCTGGGGCGCCGCGCGTCTGGCGGCTTGCCCGGCGGCATCTTGCCCCGCCGGCGCCCGCGACCACGCCGCCGCGTCGATCGCCCCAAATGCCAAAACGGCGGAGCCGAGGCCCCGCCGTTCAAACCTGTCGAAACCGGGATCAGCCGTCGATCACTTCAGCTGGTTCGACACCGACGAGAAGGTCGAGGACAGCTTGGTGCCGAGCGTGGTGGCGGCGGTGATGATCGCGACCGAAATCAGCGCGGCGATCAGGCCGTATTCGATAGCGGTGGCGCCGGATTCGTCGTTGATGAACTTCTTGAACATGCTGATCTCCACAGTATCTGGATGTTGCCCTGCTCGTCGATTGGGTGCGAAAGCTTCGCGTTTCGCTTCTCTCGCTCGACTGAAGCCAATCTATCGGCATCCGGTTCCAATCCGCTTAAGCAACGCGGTAAACAAAAATTCCGATCGCGCCAGTCGTCGTCATGGTGAATCCGGAATGACTGACATTGCCCGGCGCTTGCCGCGTTGCCCCAAACGCAAAACGGCGGAGCCGCAGCCCCGCCGTCTCACCAAGTTGTTCAGTACCGTCCGAAACGATCACTTCAGCTGGTTCGACACCGACGAGAAGGTCGAGGACAGCTTGGTGCCGAGCGTGGTCGCGGCAGTGATGATGGCGACCGAGATCAGGGCGGCGATCAGGCCGTATTCGATCGCGGTGGCACCGGATTCGTCCTTGGCGAAACGAGCGAAAATCTTCATCTGGGTGACTCCTTGTCCATGTGTCTCTGACTGCAAGCGTCTGTCGACTTGTTTTTCTCGACTTGACTGAATGCAGGTTAGGCCGCCCTCGTTGCAAACAAGTTAATTTCGGTCATGGAAAGCATCTATGGTTGGGGCGCCTAATACGTTGGTTAACAAGGAACGGCACGCGCATGATGAAGAAAGACTTGCGCGATTGCTGTCATCGACCGGTTTCCGCCAACGTATTTCAAGCGCGGCGTGCTTAACGGCTTTTTCACCATAAGCTGCGACAAATCTGATCGAGTACAAGTTCGAGCGAGGTCATCAGCCCATGCGTACGCGCCAAATCTCCGCCCTTTTCGCCGGCGCCGTCGTCGTCCTCGCCGCCTCCGCCGGCATCGCCAAGGAACCGATCGACGTCATGATCGATCGCGCCAAGGTGATGCGCATCTCGGCCCCGGCCGAAACCATCATCATCGGCAATCCGTCGATCGTCGATGCCACCGTCTATGATCGCCAGACGATCGTCCTGACCGGCAAGATGGTCGGCTCGACCAACATGATCATTCTCGACGCCAAGGGGCAGCCGATCGCCGACGAAATGGTCGCCGTCCAGCGCGCCCGCGGCAATCTGGTCTCGATCCAGAAGGGGCCGACCCTGCGTCAGACCTTCGCCTGCACGCCCGATTGCGCCCCGTCGCTGGAACATGGCGACGACCCGGATTTCTTCACCAAGTCGAGCACCCAGGTCAATCAGCGCAACTCGTTCTCGTCCGGCAGCGGCGCACAGTAATCGCCGCATAACCTGACCATGATCGCGTCGGTGCGATCATGGTTACCGATTACTTTACAATTTAGACAGACTTTTGCGCATTAGTTGCAACGGTTCTTCAATTCCTCTTCGTTATGGTGCCTGTCAATCTTCTCATGGATTGAGCCCATAGCGAGGGGCGCCCGATGCAGACCGGTGAAAATACCCAAAAGCCTGGACATCGCTGGTTCGCCTGGCAATTGCCGAGGCGAATCCGGCGCGACGAAAGCGGCTCGACCGCCGTCGAATTCGGCATCGTTGCCTTGCCGTTCTTCGCGCTGGTGCTGGCGATCATGGAAACCGCGCTGGTGTTTTTCGCCGGCCAGATGCTGGAAACGGCGGTCATCGATGCCGGCCGCCTCATCCGCACCGGTCAGGCTCACCAGCAGGGCTTCAGCCAGACCAAGTTCCGCGACCAGATCTGCGACCGGCTGGTCGCCATGTTCGGCAACTGCAAGTCCAACCTGGTGATCAAGGTCAAGGTCCTGACCACGTTCGGCTCGGCCAGCGGCACCAAGCCGATCAGGCCCGACGGCACCCTCGATACCAACTCCGAATACAATCAGGGCAAGGCCGGCGAGATCATCCAGGTCAGCGCCTTCTACGAATGGCCGTTGTTCGTCAACAAGTTCGGTCTCAACCTCGCCGACCTCGGCAATGGCAACCGCCTGCTGTCCGGGGTCACCGCCTTCCGCAACGAGCCGTTCCCGTGGTGAGCTGAGGATCAACCGTCATGACCTTTTCCGCCGCCTCCCGCCCGCTCCGCCGCCTGCGCGCCGCGCTTGGCCGCTTCGCCGCCAGTCGCCTGTCGGGCGTCGCCCGCGACGATCGCGGCGTCTCGGCCATCGAGTTCGCGCTCATCCTGCCGATCCTGATCACCCTGTTCATCGGCGGCAACGAACTCGGCCAGGCCGTATCGATGTATCGCAAGGCCAGTCACTCGGGCAGCGTCATCGGCGATCTGATCACCCAGACCTCGTCCGTCGCCACCGGCGGCGACATGGACAACATGTTCAACGCCGCGCTGGCCATCATGCTGCCCTTCCCGCAGTCGGGCCTGAAGATCGTCGTTGCCCAGGTGACGATGGATGCCTCCGGCAGTCCGAAGGTGACCTGGCGCGATTCGAAGAATGGCGGCGACGAAGCCGCGTGGAGTTGCGGCAGCCCGCCGCCGAGCCGCATCGACATCCCGGCTGCGATGAAGGTCGCCAACACCTCGCTGATCATCACCGAGGTCGAATATCAGTGGAAGTCGAACTTCTCGGCGATAACCAAGGACCTGTTCGGCACCGACACCATCAAGCTGAAGGACGTCGCGATGCTGCGTCCCCGCATGTCCGAGACGATTCCCTACGCCGACAACTCGCGCAACTGCAGCTGAGCTTCCCATCCGGGCCGTCAGCCCGCCTGCGACACCTCGCCGCTACGAAATTTCAGCGATGCCGAAGCCCGCGCCCTCCGACAGGGGCGCGGGCTTCGTCCCTTTCGCCGGGCGTCGCGCGCCGATTGGCTTGCGCAAGTTTCGACAGGATCGAATCGGATAATATCCCGCAAACTTGCGGCGATCGTCGATTGAGTTGTCGAATGTGATCGAAGCGCTCGTCATCCGCGAAAGCCGCGATCGTGCCGGCAAGAACTGACCTCGATGTCTCGATGGCAATCGGTGTCGATACCTGCCGGGAATGCGAGTTTTTACTTGCGCAGAATGCCGTGGAAACAACGGCTTTGTCGTCCGTAGACATCCGAATGCTTACGTTGTCGGATCCGTCCGTGCATAACAAATCAACAGTTCGCTGCTTTTATTCGGCGATCGAATGCGCCATGAAGGCGTGTGGCACGCCGCGCGATGATGCGTCATCGTGACACAAGCGTCGCCGCGTTGAACGGCGTCATCGAGTTGAAGGCAAGACTGGCCAGTCTGCGCGCGGCAAACGCGCCGCGACCGGCCTGACGGAATCATCCTCTCGAGCAAAGCGGCCGCATCGTCGGCCCGGAATTGGGAACACCTCACCATGATCGAGAACCGCACCTACGACGAAATCGCAGTCGGCGATCGCGCCAGCATCGTCCGCACCGCGCGCGTCGACGACTTCGTCCTGTTCGCCCACGCCTCGGGCAACGTCAATCCGCTGCATCTGCCGCGTCAGGACATCAACCACGACCACGCCGAGGACAAGATCATTGCCCCGTCCATGTGGGTCGCGTCGCTGGTTTCGGGCGTCATCGGCACCAAGCTGCCCGGCCCCGGCACGCTCTATCTCGGCCATGAACTGGTGTTCTCCGACAATCGCGTCCATCCCGGCGACACCCTGACCGTCACCGTCGAAGTCACCGACAAGCTCTCCGACGGTCGCATCCGGCTGATCTCGCAGATCGCCCGCCCCGACGGCAGCCTCGTTGCCACCGGCATCGAGCTGATCCAGTCGCCGCCGGAAAAGATCTCGCTGCCCGACATCCAGATCCCGGATGTCCAGATCGAAACCCACACCGTGTTCGATCGCTACATCGCCGCCGCCTGCACGGTTCCGGCGCTCGACACCGCCGTCGTCTGCCCCGAGGATGCCTCCTCGCTCGAGGGCGCCATGAAGGCGCGCGAGCATGGCCTGCTCAACCCCGTCTTCGTCGGCTCGGCCAAGCGCATCGGCGCCATGGCCGCGAGCCTCGGCATCGACATCTCCGCCATCGAACTGGTCGACATCGACGATGACGCCGCCGCCGCCGCCCGTGCCGTCGAGATGGTGCATGAAGGCCGCGTCCGCGCCGTGATGAAGGGCCACCTGCATTCCGACGTGCTGCTGAGCCAGGTGGTGAAGAAGAGCGGCGGCCTGCGCACCAATCGCCGCATCAGCCACGTCTTCATCATGGACATGCCCGGCCGCAACGTGCCGCTGCTGATCTCCGACGCGGCGATCAACATCGCCCCCGATCTCGAGACCAAGGTCGACATCGTCCAGAACGCCATCGACGTCGGCCGCTCCCTCGGCTTGCCCCAACCGCGCGTCGGCGTGCTGTCGGCGGTCGAGACCGTCAACCCGGCGATCCCGTCGACCATCGACGCCGCCGTCCTGTCGAAGATGGCCGAACGCGGCCAGATCCGTGGCGGCATCGTCGATGGTCCGCTCGCCATGGACAACGCCGTCGACATGCAGGCCGCCAAGACCAAGGGCATCACCTCGCTGGTCGCCGGTCAGGCCGAGGTGCTGATCGTGCCGAACCTCGAGGCCGGCAACATGCTGGCCAAGGAGCTGACCTTCCTCGCCAATGCCAATGCCGCCGGCATTGTCGTCGGCGCCCGCGTGCCGGTGATCCTGACCAGCCGCGCCGACAACGCCCTCGCCAAGCTCGCCTCCTGCGCCATCGCCCGCCTCTATCAGTATTGGCAGGAAACCGGCAAGTCGCTGGTCTGATCCCTTCGCGCGCCCCGCCACCCGGCCGGGGCGCGCCTGTCGCCCAGCCAGCGCACCGCCATCGGCATCGCGCCTTTCCGAGCATGAGACATCCATGTCGCACATTCTGACCATCAATGCCGGCTCGTCGAGCCTCAAGGTCGGCCTCTATCGCCAGACCGCCGCCGGCCTCGAACTGCTGATGCGGGGCCTCGTCGAGGGCCTCGGCCGCAAGCCGCACCTGAAGCTGACGACGCCCGACGGCGCCATCATTGCCGAGACCACCAGCGACGACCCGGCCACCATGCCCGATCCGCCGGCGGCGCTGGCGCAGGTGCTCGACGTCGTCACCGCCCGCTGGCCTGGCCTGACCCTCGCCGGCATCGGCCACCGCGTCGTCCATGGCGGCACCCGCTACAGCGCCCCGGTGGTGCTGACCGACGCGATCATGGCCGAACTGGCCGAGTTCGAGCCGCTGGCGCCGCTGCATCAACCGCACAACCTTTCGGGGCTGCGCGCCGCCGCGCAGGTGTTCCCGAACGTGCCGCAGGTCGCCTGCTTCGACACCGCCTTCCATCGTACCCACCCATGGGTCGCCGATGTCTTCGCCCTGCCGCGCGAACTCTACGACGCCGGCGTCCGGCGCTACGGCTTCCACGGCCTCAGCTACGAGTTCGTCTCGGCCCAGCTCGGCCGCATCGCGCCGGAGGTCCACAAGGGCAGGGTGATCATCGCCCATCTCGGCTCAGGCGCCTCCATGTGCGGCCTGGAAAACGGCCGCTCGGTCGCCTCCACCATGGGCTTTTCCGCCCTCGACGGCCTGCCGATGGGCACCCGCTGCGGCCAGATCGATCCCGGCGTGCTGCTGTGGCTGATGCAGAGCCGCGGCATGGATGCTGGCGCCATTTCCGACATGCTCTACAAGAACTCCGGCCTCAAGGGCCTGTCGGGCGGTATTTCCGGCGACATGCGCGACCTTGAGGCCTCGGCCGATCCGGCGGCGGCCCAGGCGGTCGACTATTTCGTCTGGCGCGTCCGCCGCGAGATCGGCGGCCTGGCGGCGCTGCTTTCCGGCATCGACGGCATCGTCTTCACCGGCGGCATCGGCGAGAACGCCGTGTCGATCCGCGCCCGCGTGCTCGAACAGATGCAGTGGTTCGGCATCGAGCTCGACCCCGCCCGCAATGCCGCCGGCGCCGGCGAAATCGGCAAGCCGGGCGCCCGCGTCCGCGTCTTCGTCATCCCCACCGACGAAGAGGCGACCATCGCTGGCCACACCGCCCGCCTGACGGCCTGACGCGCTTCCGTCAATGACGGGCACCGGTCGGCCGGTGCCCGGTTCGACGATCGGTCAGCATCCATCTCGCAATGCACAATCTCTGCTGCGATGCGGTAGTGAACGACTATCTTTTGGGCAAACATGCTAATCGAATAAAATAGCTATTGAATCGATCGAATTTCCTTGTCAGGCTTGATCCTGATCAATGCGACACGCCGATGCGTTGAGGGGCGGCAAGCGGCGGTCGCGCATTTCAGGACAGTGACCGGCGACGGCCGGCCAAGACGAGGAATTGACCATGAGCGATACGAGCTTCTCACCGGGTATGGTGACCGCGACCGAAAAGCCCCCGGTCGGCGCGCTGCCCCGGGCCAAGCGCGGCCCGGTGATCAACCGCGTCACCAACGAGATGATCACCGAATCGCTCAGCGCCGCCATGCGCGACATGCAGAAAGCCGGCGTCTACAGCCTGTTCTTTGGCGCCTTCTATGCCGCCGCCGGCCTGTTCATGCTGGCGCTGCTCACCTGGTTCCAGGTCTATTACGTCATCTACCCGCTTGCCGCCGGCTTCGCCCTGATCGCGCCCTTCGTCGCGGTCGGCACCTATGAGGTCAGCCGTCGGCTGGAAGTCGGCGAACCGCTGACCTGGTCGGGCGTGCTCGGGTCCGTCGCCCAGCAGGGCGGTCGCGAGCTTGGCTGGATGGCCGCCGTCTCGGTGTTCTCGATGATCATCTGGATCGACATGGCGGTCATTCTCTACGCCGCCTTCTTCGGCCTGAAGTCGATCACCATCGTCGATCTGATCGACGCCATGTTCACCACCCCGTCCGGCGTGGCGTTCTTCATCACCGGCAACATCGTCGGCGGCATGATCGCGGCGGCGATCTTCTCCATCACCGTCGTCTCCTATCCGATGCTGCTCGATCGCGACGTCGATTTTGTCACCGCCATGATCACCTCGGTCAAGGTCGTCAGCCGCAATCCGGGGCCGATGTTCGGCTGGGCGATCTTCATCGCCTTCATGATCACCTGCGCCCTGGTGCCCATGTTCCTCGGCCTGATCTTCGTCCTGCCGCTGCTCGGCCATGCCACCTGGCATCTCTATCGCCGCGCCGTCGGTCCGGACCAGACGCCGCCGGCGGCCTGAGCCCGGTCGGCGTGCAGGGCTGCGTTTCGCCAGCCGGACTTGCCAATCGCGAGGCGCGGATTTCAACTGATCGCATGACGATCACCATCCGCGCCTCCCTCGACGCCGATCTTCCGGCGATCCGCGACATCTATGCCCACGCGGTCGCCTTCGGTACGGCCTCTTTTGAACTCGAGCCGCCCGATCTCGCCGAAATGGCCCGCCGCCGCGAGACGCTCCTCGCCGGCGGATTTCCCTATCTGGTCGCGGTCCTGAGCGACGATCTCGCCGGCCCCGAGGCTGGGCCGGCCGCCCCGGCGACCCGCGTCGTCGGCTATGCCTATGCCGGCCCCTATCGGCCGCGCCCGGCCTATCGCAATACGCTCGAGGACTCGATCTACATCGCCCCGGACATGGGCGGCCAGGGCATCGGCCGGCGTTTGCTCGACGCGCTTGTCGCCGAAGGCACCCGTCGCGGCTTCCGCCAGATGATCGCCGTCATCGGCGACAGCGCCAATCACGCCTCGATCCGCCTGCATGCCGCCGCCGGCTTCGACATGATCGGCACCCTGCGTGCCGTCGGCTTCAAGCATGGCCGTTGGCTCGACAGCGTCCTGATGCAGAAGCCGCTGGGCGAGGCCGCGACCGCCGCGGGTGCCTAGCCGCCCCAGACCAGGAACAGCCCGACCTCGGCCGGAATGCCATCGGGAAACTCCGTCACCCGGGCGGAAAGCCCGAATCCGGCCGGGCGCAGTTCATCGAGCCAGCGGCTGTAGAGATCGGCGGCGAGCCCGCGCAGCGTCTCCGGCCAGTGCGGATCGGGCACGTTGATCGCGCGTGACCGGTCGGTGCACAGCTCGCACGGGAAGCTCAGCAGCAGATATTCCTTCAGTCCCTGACCGGCGGCGATGGCTGCCTTGCGCAACAGCGCGTGCCAGTGGGCGTCGTCCAGCCGCTCGGCGATCAACGCGCTCACCCGCTTCTGCCGCTGCTCTGCCTTCAGGCGGTGGACCTCATCGTCGCGCTGGCGCTGCTGGCGATGGAAATCCGAAACGAGATCGCGAAACCCATCGGCCGAAAGCGCCTCGCCGGACTCCAGGCGCGCCACCGGCACCGCCGCCGGTTCCGGCGTCGGCGCGATCGTCGGCGGGTCGGTCCGCCGGACGGTGGCCGGATCCGGACGCGGCGCCTCGTCCGCCTGCTTCAGGCTCAGCTGCCGCACCAGGTCGATGCGGCTGACGATGCCGACCGGCTTGCCGTCGCGCACCACCGGCAGGCGCTTCAGCCCGTGGGCGACCATCAGCCGGGCGACCTCGTCGGCCTCCATCTCCTCGTCGACCGTGACGACCTTGCGGGTCATCACTGTTTCGGCGCTGCGGCTGGCGGGGTCGAGGCTGGCGAGGAATTCGGTGCTGATCGCATGGCCCTGCGCCAGCTGCGACAGCCACCACTCCCGCCGTGGCGATGTCTGGTCGGCGTGCTGGCCGATCAGGTCACGCTCGCCGACGATGCCGACGAGCTTGCCCTCGGCATCGATCACCGGCACGGCACTGATGCCATGGGTGACCAAGAGCCGCGCGATCTCGCGCGCCGGCGTCTGCGGCGCGACGGTGATCAGCGCGCGGGTCATGATGTCGGATACTCTCACGACGGCCTCCGGTTTTGACGAATGGCACTTCAATCGGCCGGCTTGACGCGATCATGACAGCGTCGCCCCGGCGGATCTCAGGCTTGGTCATGCCGCCAAAACATTCAAAAATGTGACCAATCAGGCGGCTTCCCGGCGCGCGGGTGCCTCCCGCCTGACGCATGGCGACGACAGTCGGTGCCGGCGGGGGAGGGGAGGCAATAGCCGTTCAGCGCCCGCCGCCGGCATTGCGCCGGGTGGCGGTCGGCGTCTCGCCATAGCGCGCGCCATAGGCCCGGCCGAACACGCCGAGCTGGGAAAAGCCGCAAGCGGCGGCGATATCGGTGAACGGACGCGTCGTTTCGATGATTTGCCGCCGCGCCAGGTTGAGCCGCAGCGCCACGTAATAGTCGCGCGGGCCGACGCCGAGCGTCTTGACGAACAGGGTTTGCAGGTGTCGCGCGCCGACGCCGGCCCGCAGCGCGATAGCCTCGATCGACAGCGGCTCGGCCAGATGCGCGTCCATCAGTCGCACCGCCGTCGCGACACGCGGGTCCGACCCGATCAGCCGTCCGAGCGATACGCCGGCCCCGGCCGGATCCGGGTTCCGGTTGGGGTCGTAGATGAACGCCTTCGACACGTCGAGCGCCAGCGGATAGCCCTGCCGCCGGCGAATCAGCTCCAGCATCAGGTCGAGCGTCGGCGAGGCGCCGCCGGCGGTGAAGCGCGGCCCGTCGATGATGAACCGGTCGGGGCGGACGTCGATGTCGGGATAGCGGCTGGCGAAATCGTCGATGTCCTCCCAGTGCGGGCTGGCGGCCCGCCCCGCCAGCAGCCCGGCCTCGGCGATGAGAAACACCGCCGATTCGACCGCGCCGATCGTTGGCCGATAGCGCCGGGCGGCCGACAGCCGCCGGATCAGGTCGCGCCGCATCTGCGCCATGACGTTGTAGCTGGCGACGACGAGCAGCGGCGCCGCGCTGACCGCCGGGTCGAAGGCGCGCATCGCCGGGATCGGAATGCCGCTGGCGGTCGGCGCCGGCTCGCCGTCGGGGGTGGAGATCTCCCAGGCATATTGCCGCCGGCCGAGAATGCGGTTGGCCGCCCGCAGCGGTTCCAGCACGGCGGCGGTCAGCATCAGCGTCGCGTCCGGCAGGACCAGAACTTCGAGCGTCAACGGCGACGGGTCGGCGGCGAACATGAGAGTATTCCGAAAAAGCCCAGTTTGCTTCCGATCATGTTGATCATATCGATTGGGGGGGTGGCAAGGTCGCAGCCGACAGGAATTGCCGGTTCGACTCCATCGCTCGATCATCGGCCCCCAAGCGCAAGGCACATGGCGGCAGGCCACGTCCACCCGAGGAGCTTCCCATGCCATTGGAAATGAACCGCGAGGTCTTCATCACCTGCGCCGTCACCGGCGCCGGCGACACCGTCGGCAAGGGCGCGAAAATCCCGGTGACGCCGAAGGAGATCGCCGACGCCTCGATCGAGGCGGCCAGGGCCGGCGCGGCTGTGGCCCATATCCATGTGCGCGATCCCCGGACCGGCAAGGCGGCGCGCGATCCGGCGCTCTACCGCGAGGTGGTCGAGCGCATCCGCTCCGCCGATACCGACGTCGTCATCAACCTCACCGCCGGCATGGGCGGCGACCTCATTCTCGGCGGCACCGAGACGCCGCTGCCGCCGGCCGCCATCGGCACCGATATGGCCGGCGCCACCGAACGGTTGGAGCACGTCGCCGAACTGCTGCCGGAAATCTGCACGCTCGATTGCGGCACCATGAATTTCGGCCTCGGCGACTATGTCATGGTCAACACCACGGCGATGCTGCGCGCCATGGGCCGCCGCATGACCGAACTCGGCGTCCGCCCCGAGATCGAGGCCTTCGACACCGGGCACCTGTGGTTCGCCAAGCAGCTGGCCGAGGAAGGCACCATCGACGATCCGGTGCTGGTGCAGCTCTGCATGGGCATCGGCTGGGGCGCGCCCGACGATCTGCCGACCTTCATGGCGATGGTGCACAACGTGCCCAGGCACTGGACGTTCTCGGCCTTCTCCATCGGCCGCAACGCGCTCGCCTATCCGGCAGCGGCAGTGCTCGCCGGCGGCAATGTCCGCGTCGGCCTCGAAGACTGCATCTGGCTCGGCAAGGGCGTGCCGGCGACGAACGGCCTCCTGGTCGAGCGCGCCGCCCAGGTCGTCACCGGCATGGGCGCGCGGCTGCTGTCGCCGGCCGAGGTTCGCGCCAAGCTCAAGCTCAACAAGCGGTGATCGCCATGACCGAGATCAGCAAGGCCGCCATCATCGGCGCGGGCGTCATCGGCGCCGGCTGGGCCGCGCGCATGGCGCTCGCCGGCATCGACGTCACCGTCTTCGACCCGCACCCGTCGACCGAGCGCGTCGTCGGCGAGGTGATGGCCAATGCAACCCGCGCCTTTGCCCGCCTCACCACCGCGCCGCTCCCCCCGGTCGGCCGCATCGGCTTTGCCGCAACCATCGAGGAGGCGGTCAAGGATACCGACGTCATCCAGGAAAGCGTGCCGGAACGGCTGGAGCTGAAACGCGGCGTCCTCAACCAGATCGACCGCTTCGCCCGGCCCGATGCGCTGATCGGCTCGTCGACCTCGGGCCTCCTGCCGTCCGACCTGCAGATCGAGATGACCCATCCCGATCGCCTGATCGTCGCCCATCCGTTCAACCCGGTCTATCTGCTGCCGATCGTCGAGATCGTCGGCGGCAAGCTCACCTCGGCGGCGACCATCGACAGGGCCAAGGCGGTCTATGCCGGCATCGGCATGAAGGGCGTGCCGATCGCCAGGGAAATCGAGGCCTTCGTCGGTGACCGGCTGCTGGAATCCATGTGGCGCGAGGCGCTGTGGCTGATCAAGGACGACATCTGCGACGTCGAGACCCTCGACGACATCATGCGCTACGGCTTCGGCCTGCGCTGGGCGCAGATGGGCATGTTCCAGACCTACCGCATCGCCGGCGGCGAGGCCGGCATGCGCCACTTCATCGCCCAGTTCGGCCCCTGCCTCAAATGGCCGTGGACCAAGTACACCGACGTGCCGGAGATGGACGACGAACTGGTCGACAAGATTGCCAGCCAGTCGGACGCCCAGGCGGGCGGCCTCGGCATTCGCGACCTCGAGCGCATCCGCGACGACAATCTGGTGGCGATCCTGCAGGCACTGAAGGGCGGCGACGAAGGCCGCGGCTGGGGCGCCGGCAAGCTGCTTGGCGAATTCGAGGCCGGCCTGTGGGCCAGGGCCAAGGCAAGCGACGCCCCGCTCGACGTCACCCGGCCGCTGCTGCTGCATCAGGTCCGCGTCAATCCGGCCTGGATCGACTACAATGGCCACATGACCGAATTCCGCTATCTGCAGGTGATGGCGGACGCCACCGACGCGCTGCTGCGGGTGATCGGCATCGACGCCGAAACCGCCGCCGCCGGATCGAGCTACTACACCGTCGAAACCCACATCCGTCATCTCGCCGAGGCCAAGCTCGGCGCGGCGCTGACGGTGGAGACCCAGGTGCTCCTCGGCGAAGGCAAGCGGCTGCACCTGTTCCACACCGTCCTCGGCGCCGACGGCACCCGCCATGCCACCGGCGAGCACATGCTGATCCATGTCGGCGCCGGCAAGCCCTGCGATCCGGCGCCGCCCGTGGCGCAACGGCTCGCCGCCATCGCCGCCGGTCACGCCGCCCTGCCGAAACCTGCCGCCGCCGGTCGCGCCGTCGGCCAACCGAAGTGAGAGCATCGCCATGCAGTTCGGTCTGACGCAAGAACAGGACATGATCGTCGACACCGTGCGTCGGTTCGTCGAGACCGAACTCTATCCGCACGAAAACGAGGTCGAGCGCACCGGCGAGGTGCCGCTCGAACTCGGCCGCGACATCATGGCCAAGGTCAAGGCGCTGGGGTTCTATGCCCCGAACCTCCCAGTCGAGGTCGGCGGCGGCGGCCTCAACCATCTGGAATTCACCCTGCTCGAACGCGAGCTCGGCCGCGCCTCCATGGCGCTGTCGGTGTTCTGGGGCCGCCCCTCCGGCATTCTCATGGCCTGCGAGGGCGAACAGCGCGAGCGCTACCTGCTGCCCTCGGCCCGGGGCGACCGGGTCGATGCCCTCGCCATGACCGAGCCCGACGCCGGCTCGGACGTGCGCGGCATGAAGTGCCATGCGCGGCCCGATGGCGACGACTGGATCGTCAACGGCACCAAGCACTTCATCAGCCATGCCGATCTCGCCGACTTCGTCATCGTCTTCGTCGCCACCGGCGAGGAACAGACCCGGTCGGGCGTGAAGAAGAAGATCACCTGCTTCCTCGTCGATCGCGGCACGCCGGGCTTCGAGATCCGCAAGGGCTACAATTCCGTCAGCCATCGCGGCTATCACAATTGCATCCTGTCGTTCGACGATTGCCGCCTGCACAAGCGCCAGATCCTCGGCGAGGTGCATCGCGGCTTCGATGTCGCCAACGAGTGGCTCGCCGCCACTCGCATCACCGTCGCCACCATGTGTGTCGGCCGGGCGCGGCGGGTGTTCGATCTGGCGCTCGCCTACGCCGCCGGGCGCAAGCAGTTCGGCCAGCCGATCGGCAAGTTCCAGGGCGTCTCGTTCAAGCTCGCCGACATGATCACCGAGATCGACGCCGCCGACTGGCTGACGCTGGCCGCCGCGTGGAAGCTCGACCAGGGCCGCGATGCCACCCGTGAGATCGCCTCGGCCAAGCTTTATGCCAGCGAGATGCTGGCGCGCGTCACCGACGAGGCGATCCAGATCCATGGCGGCATGGGACTGATGGACGACCTGCCGCTCGCCCGCTTCTGGCGCGACGCCCGCGTCGAGCGCATCTGGGACGGGACATCCGAAATCCAGCGCCATATCATCAGCCGCGACCTGCTGCGCCCGCTCGGGGCCTGACCAGCCGCCGCCCCACCGCGCGATTGCCGCCGCCAGCCTTCTCGATGCTTCAGGACCTCCCCATGGCCGACCTCTCCCGCCTGCTGCGCCCGCGCTCGATCGCCGTGTTCGGCGCCGGCTGGGCGCGCGAGGTCATCCGCCAATCGAAGCGCATGGGCTTTGCCGGCGCCATCTGGCCGGTGCACCCCGACAAGGCCGAGATCGAGGGCCTTGCCGCCTTTCCGTCGATCGCGGCGCTGCCGGCCGCGCCGGATGCCTCCTTCGTCGGCGTCAACCGTCATGCCACCATCGACGTCATCGCCGAACTCGCCGCGCGCGGCGCCGGCGGCGCCGTGTGCTTTGCATCCGGCTTCGCCGAGACCGGCGGCGAGGGCGACGGCCTGCAGCAGGCGTTGATCGACGCCGCCGGCGCCATGCCGGTGCTCGGCCCCAACTGCTACGGCTTCATCAATGCCCTCGACGGGGCGCTGCTGTGGCCGGACCTGCACGGCTGCGACCGTGTCGAGCGCGGCGTCGCCTTCCTGACCCAATCCTCCAACATCGCCATCAACCTGACCATGGGCCGCCGCGCCCTGCCGATCGCCTATGTCGTCTGCCTCGGCAATCAGGCGGTCACCGGCCTGCCCGAGGCGATCGCCGGCATGGCCGACGATCCCCGCGTCAGCGTCATCGCCCTGCACATCGAGGGCATCGCCGACCCGGCGGCCTTCGCCGCCGCCGCCCAGCGTGCCCGCGCCGCCGGCAAGCACCTGATCGCGCTCAAGGTCGGCGCCAGCGCCGGCGCCCAGGCCATGACCCTGTCGCACACCGCCTCGCTCGCCGGCAGCGCCGGCGTCGGCTCGGCCTTCCTGAAAAAGCTCGGCATCGCCGAGGTCTCGACCATCCCGGAACTGCTGGAAACCGCCAAGTTCCTGCATGTCGGCGGTCCGATCGGCGCCAGCGGCCTGCTGACGCTTTCCTGTTCCGGCGGCGAAGCCTCGATCATGGCCGACGCCGCCGCCCGCGCCGGCGTGCCGATGCCGCCCCTGCGCGATGCCGACGTCGCCCGTGTCCGCCCGACGGTCAACCCACTGGTGACCGTCTCCAATCCCTTCGACTACCACACCTTCGACTGGGGCAAGCCCGAGCGGCTGCAGCCGACCTTCGCCGCGGTGATGGCCGGGCCGCAAGCCGTGACCGCGCTTGTGCTGGATTTCCCCAAGGCCGAACTCGGCGACGCCACCGGCTGGGATCAGGCGCTCGACGCCTTCTGCGCCGCCGCCCGGGCGACGTCGTCGGCCGCCGCCGTGATCGCCACCGTGCCGGAATGCCTGCCCGAAGCCGCCGGCCACTCGCTTGCCGCCCGTGGCGTCGCCCCGCTGATGGGCGTCGCCGAGGCGATGACGGCGTTCCGGGTTGCCGCCGAGGCGAAGTCCGCGCCGCCCGCGTTCGCCCCGCTGCCGCCGCCGCTGCCTGGCGAGGCGATGCTGCTCGACGAGGCCGCCGGCAAGGCGCTGCTCGCCGGCTTTGGCGTCGCCGTGCCGGAAGGGCGGCTCTGCGCCAGCGAGGCCGAGACCGTCGCCGCCGTCGCGGCGCTCGGCCCCTGCGCCGTCAAGGCGGTTTCGACCCGCATCGCCCACAAGACCGAGGCCGGCGCGGTGATGCTGAACGTCGCCGACGCGGCCGGCGCCCGGGCGGCCTTCGCCCGGCTTTCGCGCCTCTCCAACACCATTCTGGTCGAACGCATGGTCGCCGGCCCGGTCGCCGAGCTGATCGTCGGCGCCTCCCGCGATCCGGCCCTCGGCCTGCATCTGGTCGTCGGCGCCGGCGGCGTGCTGGCCGAGCTGCTGCGCGACAGCGTCATCCTCATCCCGCCCGTCTCGCGCGACGAGATCCGCGTCGCCATCGCCGGCCTGCGGATCGCTCCGCTGCTCGCCGGCTGGCGCGGCGGCAAGCCGGCGGATGTCGAGGCGCTGGTCGAGACCATCGACGCCGTCGGCCGCTTCGTCGCCGCCCACGCCGCCGACCTCGTCGAACTCGACATCAACCCGCTGATCGTCACCGCCGACGGCGCCTTCGCCGCCGACGCGCTTGTCCGTCTCGCCCGCCGCTGAAGGCCACCACCCCGACAGGAGCCCGCCATGTCCGCCCCCATCCGCACCCGCATCGACGGCGGCATTCTCGAAGTGACCATCGACCGGCCCAAGGCCAACGCCATCGATCTCGCCACCAGCCGGGTGATGGGCGAGGTGTTCCAGCGCTTTCGCGACGACCCCAACCTGCGCGTCGCCATCCTCACCGGCGCCGGCGAGAAGTTCTTCTGCCCCGGCTGGGACCTGAAGGCGGCCGCCGCCGGCGACGCCGTCGACGGCGACTATGGCGTCGGCGGCTTCGGCGGCCTGCAGGAACTGCGCGACATGAACAAGCCGGTGATCTGCGCCGTCAACGGCATCTGCTGCGGCGGCGGCTTGGAGATCGCGCTCTCCTGCGACATCATCCTCGCCGCCGAACACGCCACCTTCGCCCTGCCGGAAATCCGCTCCGGCACCGTCGCCGACGCCGCCTCGATCAAGCTGCCAAAGCGCATCCCCTACCACGTCGCCATGGAGCTGCTGCTCACCGGCCGCTTCATCGACGCCGGCGAGGCCCACCGCTGGGGCATGGTCAACCACATCCACCCCGCCGACCGCCTGATGCAGGAAGCCTGGACCACCGCCCGCCTGCTGGAAAGCGGCCCGCCGCTGGTCTTCGCCGCCATCAAGGAAATCGTCCGCGAGGCCGAGGCGATGAAGTTCCAGGACATCCTGAACCGCGTCACCCGCCGCCAGTTCCCCACCGTCGACCGCCTCTACGGCTCCACCGACATGCTCGAAGGCTTCCGCGCCTTCACCGAAAAACGCGACCCCGTGTGGAAGGGGGAGTGAGCCGGCACTCAGGCTGCTGCCCCGCATGCCGTCGCCCATGGCGGGGCATCAGACGGGCGCGCGATCCGAAAACGTCTCGATCGGGAAAGCGGCAAGCTCGGCAAGATATTCGTCGAGCGTGACAAGGCCGACGCAGGCCCGCGCCCCGGTGAAGGCAAGCTGCCGGCGCGCTGCCTTGCGTGCCAGTACAATTGCCGGAACGGTGGGGATGCGCGGCCCCTCGCCATCCTTGGCGATCATGAACCAGCGGCGCGTGAGCGCGCGCCCGGCATGATCCAGCCCTTGCAGGATCATGAACATGCCGCCATCGGCGCTGCCGAAACGGTCGAAGAGATTGCTGGCTTTCAGCAACCAAGCCGCCCGACCGGGCAAGTTCAACGGCAAGCCCAGCCGCACCGCCCAGGAGAGCGCCCAAAGTCCGAGA
>JAEULV010000103.1 GCA_016793065.1 Hyphomicrobiaceae bacterium | reverse complement strand
TCGGCCTGCTCGGCCATGATGCCGAGGAAGCGCTCGCGGGCGGCCGCGTCGTCGCGCGCCGGCCCGCGCAGGGTCTCGATGAAGCCGGCCAGTCCGGCGATCGGCGTCTTGAGCTCGTGGCTGGCATTGGCCACGAAGTCGGCGCGCATGCGCTCGGCGCGCCGGAGCGCCGTCGTGTCGTGCAGCACGATCAGCGCCAGCGAGCCGTCGGCCGCGGCTCTGGGCAGGCGGCGGAGATGGGCCATCATGTCGAGCTCGGGCGGGCCCGCCAGCACCAGCTCGACGGCGCTCTGGTCGGGGCCGGCGAAGTTGCCGTCGGCACCGGTCTCGAGCAGCGCGTCGATGGCGGCGAGGAGCTGCGGCTGGCGCAGCACGGTCGAGACGTCGCGCTCGGGGCCGATATTGCCCAGCAGAAGTGCTGCGGCAAGGTTGGTGCGCACGATGCGGCGCTGGCGGTCGAGCGCGATCAGCGGATCGGGGAGCCCGTCGACGATCGCCTGCGCCGAGGCCGCGAGGCTGTCCATCGAGGCGCGCTGGCGGCGCCAGCCGATCGACAGCGTCGCCGCCGCGCTCGCCAGCTCCTCGGTGGCGGGGGCGAAGGCGAGCCGCGGCATCACCGGCTCGCGCTCGTCGGAGAGCTCGCCCACGAAGCGGGCGAAGGTCGCGAGCGTGGCGAGGTAGCGCTGCACCAGGAAGATCGTGACGGCGGCGATGCCCGCCATGGCAAGAAGCGTCGCGCGGCCGCCGAGCTCGCCCGCCCACCACAGGATCGCCAGCGCGCCCCACGACGGCGCCAGCGCCACGGCGTTGGCGACGAGGGTGCGGCGGAACGGGATCGCCTGGTCGGCCATGCGCCGACTATAGCGGGCTTATGTTACGCGCGGGGCGAAGAAGCGGATGGCGGCGAGGCCGAACACGAAGCCCGCGATGTGGGCCACCCAAGCGATCGATTCGCCGCCCGCGCCCGGTGCGCCGCCGAACAGGCCAAAGAAGACGTTGAGGCCGATCCAGATGCCGGCCACCGGCAGCAGCGAGGTCAGGCTGCCGACATAGCGCATCAGCATCAGTACCGCGCCGAACACGCCGCTGATCGAGCCCGAGGCGCCGACCACGGGGTCGGGCGAGTCGGGATAGACCAGGATGTGGACGGCGCCGGCGACGATGCCGCAGACGAGATAGAAGGCGACGAACCGCCTGACGCCCAGTAGCCGCTCGACCGGTGCGCCGAAGGCCGCGAGGGTCAGCATGTTGATGCCGAGATGCATCCAGCCGCCGTGGATGAACTGGTAGGTGATCGGGGCGGCGATCAGCGACAGCAGGTCGCCGTTGCCCGACGTGTAGGCCAGCGGCACCAGGCCGAACTGCACCAGGATCTCGAGGTCGGCCTGCTCGGGCAGGAGCTGGCGCAGGAGCTGGATGGCGACGTTGATGCCGATCAGCCAGAGCACGGCGGGCGGCAGGTTGATCGCCCGCTCACCGGTTCCGCGGCCCCCCGGCTGGCGGCGCTCCTCGTCGTCGAATGGCATCAACGGCTCCGGTCAGGTTTTCGGGCCGCCCTGGCCGGTGGCACGCAGGCGAAGGCGCAGCGCGTTGAGCTTGATGAAGCCCTCGGCGTCGCGCTGGTCGTAGGCGCCCTGGTCGTCCTCGAAGGTCACGGTCTTCATCGAGTAGAGCGACTTCGGCGACTTGCGGCCGACCACGGTGGTGTTGCCCTTGTAGAGCTTCAGCCGCACCGTGCCTGTGACATTCTCCTGACTCTTGTCGATCAGGGCCTGCAGCATCTCGCGCTCCGGCGAGTACCAGAAGCCGTAGTAGATCAGCTCGGCGTACTTGGGCATCAGCTCGTCCTTGAGGTGCGCCGCGCCGCGGTCGAGCGTGATCGATTCGATGCCGCGATGGGCGGCCCACAGGATCGTGCCACCCGGCGTCTCGTAGATGCCGCGGCTCTTCATGCCGACAAAGCGGTTCTCGACCAGGTCGAGGCGGCCGATGCCGTTGGCCTTGCCCAGCTCGTTGAGCTTCGTGAGCAAGGTCGCCGGCGACATCGCGACGCCGTCGATCGCGACAGGGTCGCCCTTCTCGAAGTCGATCGTGATGTAGGTCGCCTTGTCGGGTGCGGCCTCGGGCGCGATCGTGCGCTGGTAGACGATCTCGTCGGCTTCCTCCCAGGGATCCTCGAGGATCTTGCCCTCGCTGGAGGAGTGCAGCAGGTTCGCATCGACCGAGAACGGCGCCTCGCCGCGCTTGTCCTTGGCGATGGGGATCTGATGCTGCTCGGCGAATTCGATCAGCTTGGTGCGCGAGGTCAGGTCCCATTCGCGCCACGGCGCGATCACCTTGATGCCGGGCTCGAGCGCGTAATAGGTGAGCCCGAAGCGGACCTGGTCATTGCCCTTGCCGGTGGCGCCGTGGCAGACCGCGTCGGCGCCGGTGTCGCGGGCGATCTCGATCTGGCGCTTGGCGATCAGCGGCCGGGCGATGGAGGTGCCGAGCAGGTAGAGGCCTTCATAGAGGGCATTGGCGCGGAACATCGGGAAGACGAAGTCGGAGACGAATTCCTCGCGCAGGTCGTCGATGAAGATTTCCTTGATGCCGAGCATCTCGGCCTTGCGGCGCGCCGGCTCCAGCTCCTCGCCCTGCCCGAGATCGGCGGTGAAGGTCACCACCTCGCAGCCATAGGTCTGCTGCAGCCACTTGAGAATGATCGAGGTGTCGAGCCCGCCGGAATAGGCGAGAACGACCTTCTTGACGTCGCCCTTGAAGGCCATGGGGTCATATCCCTTAACGAGGAGATTTCGCGGCTTCTTCTAGCGCTTCGGGCGAAAGACGCAAGGGCGGCGTGGCGGGTGGGAAAACGAGCGCGGCCGCGGGAGGGGCGAGCGAATCAGGTGCATATCCCGTAACGACACCCATCAAAGGGTGCTTCAATCTGTGGATATCCTTGTGGATTGATCTTGCGATGTGCGCCGCGGATTGGTGTTTGGAGGGGCAAAATTGTTCGGGCGCATGCAACCGGCTAAAATCCTGGGGCGTCAACGGTATTGACCGGTGTCGAACCAGGGCCTTGAAATTCCTGCCAGAACCGATCCAAGACAACAACCTCCGGATTGCTGATGGCGTATCGCGGATGCCCAAGGGAGCGATTTGGCGACTCGTATGCAATTGTCGAATATGGGTTTTCTCGGAGTCAAGATGATTCTTGACGCAAAAAGGATTTGCGGTTATATCTAATCCCGACCTGAGGCGGGGCTCTTCCCCAGTAGTAGGGTCCGCCGGAAAGGGGAGAAGCTTGCTTCTCCCCTTTACCATTTGTCTCGGTACAACCGAAAGCCGTAACGGTGGCTGTCGGTATCCGGCTCAATCCTGGCAGGCGATTTCCGCGGTGCGAACGATGCGCTTTGTCAGCAGGTCGACATAGCGGGTTGCGCCCTTGCTGCGGAAGAAGCTGTTCGGAACCAGCGACTGATAGAGCAGGTACGCCACAAGATCGGCAGCCTGTATCAGGTAGCTGTGGCGACTGTCGCGCAAGCTCGGATCTTCGAGCACGACGGAGACGGGATAGGCATCGCCCAGTTCGCCGGTGTAGTCCGGCAAAGGCAGCGGATTGACCGGGCAGGCCTTGCGGAAAACCCGCCGCAATTGATCGCCATTGGTGTCGTCACAGAACAAGACGCATTTGCCGTTTAGTGGCAATGCCGGATGGTCGTGGCCGGAACCGATGAACAGGCTTTCGATTGCCAGAAGCAATTGCTCCCACGCCATGTCGAAGATCGGGGTCGTTTCAGCAAAACCGCGTTTGTCCAGGACGACATTGACGATGTGAACGTGCTCGAACTTGCCTATATGTTCGGCAACCTGCCGGATGACGCAAAGGCGCTCCCAACGGCTTATGGGCTTGCCATCGGAACGCCGAAGCTTGGGATCCCGACTGATGAACTCACCGGCGTGGATCTCATCACGCATGCCGATATTGAATTCGGCCTTGATCGTCTTGCGAATCCGAAACAGATGGCGAACCAGTTCGCCCCAATGGGAGGCATTGACGACGAGCGCGCTCAAAACGAAATAGGGGCTGCCCTTGCCGGGCTGGGAGCCGGGGTCGCCGCTTTCGTCGACATAAGCCAGATACATGAAAACCATCCAGACGGTGAAGTTCTGACCTACGACATCAAAACGCCATTTGCAACCTTGGACATTCTGCAACCGGTTCATGCTTCTCGTTGCAGGAGCGCCTGAAGCTGCCGCTCTTCCCCCATCGTTTGACTTGCACCGGCCGGCTTGACGCCCCTATGAATGCAAAACGCTTCGGGCGGAGGGATCAGTGGACGGGCACGCGGCAGAAAAGTCGACCTTGATGCGCTCCGTCGCCGAGCGGTACCAGGCGCTGGTCGATGCCGGCGACATCGAGCGGGATCCGGCGCAGGTGGCGCTGGTCGCCAAGCTCGACCGCATCAACGAGCGAGTCGCCGACGAGCGGCTGGCGTCAAAGCATTCGGCGCTGGGGTGGCTGTTCTCGCGCAAGGCGCCGAAGCCGGAACCGATCCGGGGGCTCTATGTCTGGGGCAAGGTCGGGCGCGGCAAGACCATGCTGATGGATCACTTCTACGAACTGTCGCCGGTGCGGCGGAAGCGGCGGATGCATTTCCACGAGTTCATGGCCGATGCCCAGGACCGGTTGCACGACGCCCGCAAGGCGATCATCGCCGGCAAGCTGAAGGGCGACGATCCGATCCCGCCGGTGGCGGCGGAGATCGCCGAGGAAGCCCGGCTGCTGTGCTTCGACGAGTTCACCGTCACCAATATCGCCGATGCGATGATCCTCGGGCGGCTGTTCACCCGGCTGTTCGAGCACGGGACGGTGCTGGTGGCGACGTCGAATGTCGAGCCGGACCTGCTGTACGAGGGCGGCATCAACCGCTCGCTGTTCACGCCGTTCATCTCGCTGCTGAAGACCCATGTGGAGGTGGTGCAGCTCGATGCGCGCACCGACTTCCGGCTGGAAAAGCTCGAGGGCGCGCCGGTCTATCTGTCGCCGCTGGGGGCCGGGGCGACGACCGGGCTCGATCAGGTGTTCAAGCGGCTGACCGGTCTTGGCCACGGCCGATCGACGTCGCTCGAAAACAAGGGCCGGATCATTCCGGTGCGCGAGGCGGCGCAGGGGGTGGCGCGGTTCAGCTTCAACGAACTGTGCGCGCAGCCGCTGGGGGCGACGGACTATCTGAAGATCGCCCATGCCTTCCATACGGTGATCCTCGCCGACATTCCGGTGATGGGCGAGGCGCAGCGCAACGAGGCGAAGCGCTTCATCAACCTGATCGACGCGCTCTATGACGCGCGGGTCAAGCTGGTGGCCTCGGCGGCGGCGGAGCCGGACGGGCTCTATACCGCCGGCTGGGGCACGGAGAAGTTCGAGTTCCAGCGAACGATTTCACGGCTGACCGAGATGCGCTCGCACGAATGGCTGGCGCTGCCGCACGGCCTGGCGGACTCGAAGGGCGACGAGGACTATTCCGCCATCATCCAGACCTGACGCCGAGGCCGCATCGGAGCGGCCGGGCAAACCCAAGCGGCGGCGGGATGGCTCCCGATCCCGGCATGCAAGCCGATCGACGTCGCGGTGACGCGAACGGGATAGACGCCGGCGCGGCGGCGGTGCAAGATCACGGGACAGGTTTCAACAAGTGAAACTTGTCACCAAGACTGATTCCCGGTTTCCGTCCGTCGTACCCGGGATCAGTGCGCGGTGCGCCGCGCGTCAGGCGTGACGTCGCGGCCGGCCTTGCTCGAACGGAACCCGATCCCCGTGGTGCTGCCCGTGACTCCCCGACGCTCCGGGGCCGTGACCGGCCCGAAACTGCTCGCCATCGCCACCGACCATGTGCGCAAGCACGGGGTGGAGCGAACGACCATTGTTTCGGTGGCGCAGGAGGCCGGCATCAGCCACGCGGCGGTCTATCGCTATTACTCGTCGAAGGACGACCTGATCGACGCGATCACGCAGGAATGGCTGAAGAGCGTCGAAAACACGCTGACCGGCATCGCCGATGCGCCCGACCCGGCGCAAGACAAGTTCGAGCGGCTGATCCTGGCGCTGGCGCGGGCGATGCGTGACCGGCTCGATTCGGAACCGAAACTTTATGAATTGTGGCTGCTGGCGATCAAGGGCGGGCGGATCATCGTGCGCAAGCACCGGCGCCGGCTGCGGCAGATCCTCGAGCGGGTGCTGGACGAGGCGGTGTCGACCGAGACATTCCACGGCAAATCGCACGAGCGGATGCTGATCTTCGTGTTCGACGTGATGCACCGGTTCATCGATCCGGTGGCGATCGGCATCGACAAGGACATTCCGCGGGCGCAGATCGACCAGCGGCTGGAACTGGCGCTGCGGATGACCTTGCGGGCGCTGATGTCGGGGGCGGTGTAGGGCAGGGCGGGTCGTTGCGCGGGGTTCAGGACGGCGCGGCGGACGATGGCGACCGGAACACCGTATTACATTCGGCGTGGCGTCACGCGGCGTTGCCTGACGCCAACCCAGCCTCGCCGGCGCGCATCGTCTCGGTCATGGCCTCGACCGCCGCGATCAGGCGGGCGACCGGCGCTTCCCAGTCGCCGGCGCGGTCCTGGCGGAACAGCCGCATGGTCGGATACCACGGGCTGTCGTCGCGGCCGACCATCCAGCGCCAGTCGGGGGTGGATTTCAGCAGGACGAAGGTCGGGCAGCCGACGGCGCCGGCAAGATGGGCGATCGAGGTGTCGCAGGTGACGACCAGATCGAAGGCGGTCATGTAGGCGGCGGTATCGAGAAAGGCGCCGTCGCGATCGAGGCCATGGGGGGCAACGCGGATGCCGGTTTCGGCTCCGAGCGCGGTCAGTTCGTCTAGACCCGGCGGGCGTTGCAGGGCGACGACCTCGACATGGGGCAGGGCGGCGAGCCGCAGCATTGCCTCGACCGGAACCGAGCGGCCGCGATCGATGCTGCCGGCGGGATTGCCGCGCCATTGCACGCCGATCACCAGCCGATCGAGCAGGCCGTCGCCGAGCCAGTCGCGGACCCGGGCGATGCGGGCGGGATCGGCGCTGATATAGGGGACGTCGGCGCCGAGGGCGGCCTCATCGATGCCGAGGATGCCCGGCAGCGACAGGAGCGGCACCCAGCGGCTGGCATCGGCCGGCAGGTCGACGCCATAGGCCTCGACCGCGGCGACGCCGGCGAAGTCGCGCATCAGCGCGACCATGCGCGGCTCGACCCGCAGGTGAACGCGGTGGCCGCGCGCGGCGAGCACGGCGACGAAGCGGCCGAACTGCAGCGCATCGCCGAGGCCCTGTTCGGCGATGACGACGAGGGTGCGGCCGTCCGGCGGCTCGCCGGCCCAGCGCGGCAGGCCCGGCGGCGGCGCGACGAGGTGGGAATAGACCTTGAGGCGGTATTCGTAATTGGCCCAGCCCTCGGCCCAGCGGCCGAGCGCCAGTTGCGCCCACGAAAGGTTGAAGCGCATGTCGACATAATCGGGACTGCGCGCCAGCAGCTGCTCGGCCGCGCCAATGCCCTCGGTGTGGCGGCCCAGTGCGATCAGGGCGGAGGCATGGGCATAGGCGGCGAGATCCGAGGCGGGATCGAGGGCGGCGGCGCGGGTGGCGAGGGCGAGGGCCGCATCGGCATCGCCCTGGTCGCGCAGCGCATTGGCGAGAAAGGCGGTCAGCTCGGCGTCGTTCGGGTCGAGCTCGATGCCGGCGCGGAAGGCAGCGGCGGCGTTCTCGGTCTGGCCGAGGCCGAGATAGGCGCGGCCGAGCTCGCGGAAGAGCCGGGCCTCGCGACCGCCACGGGCGACAACGGCCTCAAGCCAGCGCGCCGCGTCGGCAAAACGACCGCTCGCCCGGCAGGCGACGCCGAGATTGGCGAGGACGAGCATATGGCCGGGATCGATGGCGATGGCATGTTCGAATGCCGGGATCGCCTCGGCCGGCAGGCCGCGCGCGAGGGCGATGCGCCCAAGGCCGAGCCAGGCCTCGGCCGCCTCGTCGCGGCTGCGGGTCAGCTGCCGGAAGGCCGTCTCGGCGGCGTCGAGCCGGCCGGCCTTGCGGTCGGCATTGGCGCGGGCAAGAGCCTTGGAGGGTTTGGCGGCGGGGCGGCGCATGTGGGTCCAGCGGCGAGTTTCGAGGGAATCGGCGTCGGATGTGTGACGCGACCCTGCCCCGGGTCACGACCGGTGGCAAGGCGGTTGCCGGCGGCGTTCGATCGTCTGCCTTGAATTCGCCGTCGGGATCGGTGTTATCTGGGGCGACGTGCATGATGATGGCACGGGGTGGAACCGGACATGACCGACGACAGCTTCAACCGTGTCTATCTCAACCCGGAAATCCTCGGCCCCGAACCGGAGCGCGAGGAGCGGGTGAAGTCGCGCTTCTGGGCGACGATGCGGCGGGCGGTCAATGTGGTGCCGTTCGCCGAGGATGTGGTCGCGGCCTACTACTGCGCGCTCGATCCGCGCACGCCGACCAAGGTACGGGCGACGCTGCTGGCGGCCCTGGTCTATTTCGTCGTGCCGCTGGATGTGATCCCGGATATCCTGTTCGGCGTCGGCTATACCGACGATGCGACGGTGCTGCTGACCGCGATCGGCGTGGTGGCGGCGCATATCCTGCCGGTGCATCGGGACGCGGCGCGCGAGGCGCTGCGCCAGGAAGACGCCGCCAAGCGCTGACGAGCCTTATTCGAAAGCGAAACGATGATCGACCCGGCGCGATCGGTGCATCCGGTCGCATTGCGGGCGGGTCAGTCGTGCTCGATGCGGACCACGACCTTGCCCTTGGCGCGGCGGCTGGCGATGTCGTCGAGGGCAGTGGCGAATTCGGCCATCGGGTAGACGGCATGGACATGGGGCTTCAGGGCGCCGGTGGCGATCCAGTCGAGCAATTGCGCCATGTTCTCGGCGAAAAGCTCCGGTTCGCGCACGACATGCTCACCCCAGAAGACGCCGCGCAGGTCGCAGCCCTTGAGCAGCAACAGGTTGAGCGGGATCTTCGGGATCTCGCCGGCGGCAAAGCCGATGACCAGATGGCGGCCGCCCCAGGCGCAGGCGCGCAGGGCCGGCTCGGAAAAGCGATCGCCGACGGCGTCGTAGATGACGTCGACGCCGACACCGTCGGTCAGTTCGCGCAGCCGGGTCTTCAGATCCTCGGTCTCGTAGTTGACGGTGGCGTCGGCGCCCATGTCGCGGCAGAAGGCGAGCTTGTCGTCGGACGAGGCGCAGGCGATGACGCGGGCGCCCATCAGCTTGCCGATCTCGATCGCCGCCTGGCCGACGCCGCCGGAGGCGCCGAGGATCGCCAGGGTTTCGCCGGGCTGCAGATCGGCGCGGTCCTTCAGGGCGTGCAGGGTGGTGCCATAGGCGATCGGCAGGCTGGCGGCGATTTCCGCAGAAACACCGTCAGGGACCGGCATGACCTCGTCCTCGGGCAGGACCAGCTTCTGGCGGGCGGCGCCGAACTTGGTGTAGGCGACGACACGGGTGCCGACGGCGACGCTGCAATCGGGGCCGACGGCGGCGACGGTGCCGGCCATCTCGCCGCCGGGTGAAAACGGTAGCGGCGGCTTCAGCTGGTAGCGGTCGCGGATGATCAGGGTATCGAAGAAGTTCAGCGCCACCGCCTCGACGTCGACCAGCACCTCGCCCGGCCCGGGGACGGGATCGGCAAGCTCGACCAGCTTGAGGTTGGAGGCCGGGCCGAATTCCTGGCAGAGTATCGCCTTCATCACGTTCTCCCGCGCTTGCGCCGCACGGGCACCGGCAGCGAATCCACGCCCCGATCAAACCGGATGAAACGGCGAATTTCCAGCCTCGACGGCATCGTGACGATGCGAGGTGGCCGTAACGTCACACCTCGGCAACACCCCGGGCCTCGAGATGCTTGCGCAGCCGGGTGAAGGCGAGGCGCAGCCGGGATTTGACCGTGCCGAGGGGCAGGCCGGTGCGTTCGGCGATCTGGCTGTGCGAGAGGTCGAGGAAGAAGGCGAGCCGCACCAATTCGACCTGTTCGGCCGGCAGCTCGGCCAGCGCGGTGCGGACGCGGACCTCGCGCTCGCCGGCGCTCAGGGCGTCTTCGGCGTCCTCGGGGGCGGAGGGGTGAAGGGCGGTGTCCTCGGCGTCGAGCTTGCCGCTCTTGTCGCGGCGGGCGGCATCGATGCGGCGGTTGCGGGCGATGCGAAACAGCCAGGTGGCGAGGGACGACTTCGACGGATCGAATTGCTCGGCCTTGCGCCAGAGCGTCACCATGACTTCCTGGGCGAGTTCCTCGGCCGAGCCGTTGTCGGCGCCGAGGCGCAGGAGATAGGCGTTGATGCGCGGGGCGAAGTGGTCGTAGAGGCGCGCGAAGGCGGCGCGATCGCGATTCCGCGCAACCCGATCGACCAGTTCGGCGTGGAGTTCCGCGCCGCTTGCCGGCGTGGTCCGCCCGGACTCTGTCATTCTACCCCTGATCCGGCGCGATTCGCGCCTCGAAGCACCATGGCGGCAACCGGTCCGGCGGGTGGAATTGCGTCCGACCGTTGCCGGTCGCGGCGCGCTGCCCAACTCCCGCCGCGATTTGCCAACATCACATAGTCAAGCATACCGCGCCGCCGACGGCAATTGTCAGCAAGCGCGAGTGGTTTTTTGACGTCCGCGACAATTGGATTCAAATCCGCGCGGCTTGCCGCAAGGAATTGGTAACCCAAGCGTGGTTCCGTCGAAGGCAGTTCAAGAGGGGCGGCACGGCTTGCGGCCGTGGCTCGCCGTCATCCAGAGAGGACGCTCGTTTCGTCATGACCATGATCCGCGTGTCCGTGGCCACTTCCCTCGCCGCGCTCGTTGTCTCGCTCGCCGTCACCGGCCTTGCCGCCGCCCAGACCCCGGCCCCGGCCCAGGCAAAGAAGCCGACCGCCGCCACGCCGGCCAAGGCGGCCGCGACAGCGCCGGCGACGCCGGAGCAGCTGATCATCACCAAGTCGAACGACTGGCAGGCGCTGGTGGTGCAGGGCCAGCGCGGCAAGCTGTGCTATTCGATCGCCAAGCCGCGCAAGTTGGAGCCGCCGGGCCTTGCCCATGGCGATGTGTTCTTCTTCGTACAGAACCGGCCGAAGGAAAACGTCCGCAACGAGCCGTCGCTGCAGGTCGGCTACTCGATGAAGGAAGGCTCGAAGGTGACCGTCAAGGTCGATGCGACCGCCTTCACCATGTTCACCCGCAATGACGGCGCCTGGATGGAAAATCCGGCGGACGAGCCGAAGCTGATCGAGGCGATGCGCAAGGGCAAGAACCTGACCATCGCCGCGACCTCGGGGCGCGGCAATCCGACGAGCTATGCCTTCCAGCTCGCAGGCATCGGCACGACGATCGACGCCGCCGCCAAGGAATGCGGCAAGTAAGCCGCCAAAAGCGCGGCGAAGCACGGTTGCGTCGAGGCGCGGGCGATTGACCGGCGGCCCCGGTTCTGCGCTATATCCCGGCAAATGTTCGATCCCGAGGCGAGGGGGCCCGTGCCCGCTCGCCTTTGCTTTTGCCGGGCAGGGCCGCGAGGCCGCCGGGCAAGGCGCCGCTCCTGGAGTTCCGCCCGATGACCGCTGTTGCCGCCGATATCCTGCCCTCCGTCGTCCTGCCCGCCGGCATCGCCAAACAGGCCGAGACCGTCGCGACCCGCGACGCCAAGCCCAACCTGATCGGCATGTCGCGGGAAGAGCTGGGCGAGGCGCTGCGCTCGGTCGGGGTGGAAGAGCGTCAGGTGAAGATGCGGGTGCAGCAGCTGTGGCACTGGCTCTACCTGCGCGGCGCCGACCATTTCGACCGGATGACCAATGTCGCCAAGGAGATGCGACGGGCACTCGACACGAAATATTCGATCCAGCGGCCGGAGATCGTGTCGGAGCAGATTTCCGTCGACGGGACGCGCAAGTGGCTGTTGCGGTTTCCGGCGCGCGGCGCCGGCCGGCCGGTGGAGATCGAGACGGTCTATATCCCCGAGGAGGGGCGCGGCACGCTTTGCGTCTCGAGCCAGGTCGGCTGCACGCTGACTTGCGCCTTCTGCCATACCGGGACGCAGAAGCTGGTGCGCAACCTGACCTCGGAGGAGATCGTCAGCCAGGTGCTGGTGGCGCGCGACCGGCTCGGCGACTATCCCGGCACGCCGGCGGCGAACGGCGCGATCGTGCCGCGCGAGGGGCGGTTCGTCTCCAACATCGTGATGATGGGGATGGGCGAGCCGCTGTTCAATTTCGACGCGGTGGCGCAGGCGCTGACGATCATGACCGACGGCGACGGGCTGTCGCTGTCGAAGCGGCGGGTGACGCTGTCGACGTCGGGCGTGGTGCCGAACATCGCCCGGATCGGCGCCGAGACCGGGGTGATGCTGGCGGTGTCGCTGCATGCGGCGCGCGATGATCTGCGCGACGTGCTGGTGCCGCTCAATCGCAAGTTCCCGATCGCCGAATTGCTGGAGGCGTGCCGGGCCTATCCGGCGCTGTCGAATGCCCGGCGCATCACTTTCGAATATGTGATGCTGAAGGGGGTGAACGACAGCCCGGCCGACGCGCTGGAACTGGTGCGGGTGCTGAAGGGCATCCCGGCGAAGATCAACCTCATTCCGTTCAATCCGTGGCCGGGTTCGAAGTACCAGTGTTCGGACTGGGAGACGATCGAGCAGTTCGCCGATATCGTCAATCACGCCGGCTATGCCTCGCCGATCCGCACGCCGCGCGGCCGCGACATTCTCGCCGCCTGCGGCCAGCTGAAGAGCGCCAGCGAGCGGCTGCGGATCAAGGACCGGCTGGCGGCCGAGGAAGGCCTTTCGGCCGAGCGCGGCGAGGGGTTGGCGCTGCGTGCGATGATCGCCACGGACGACGACGAGGACTGATCGCCGGCGTGGGTGCCGGTGCCGGCGCGGCTATCGCTCGCGCCAGACCTTCTTGAACAGGCTCATGCGGTTGTTCCAGTCGGCCTTCTGGTCGGCGAGGGCATCGAGGAAGTCGGCGAAGCGGCGGGACTTGCGCACGGTGTAGAAGGTCAGCAGCGCCGTCGACAGGAAGACCATCAGGAACACGCCGATCTGCTGCACCGGCCCGAGGTCGGTCAGGTCGAACAGGTTCATGCCGAGGAAGCCGGTGGTCATCGAGCCGATCAGGCTCAGGAGCGTGGTGACCGTCAATTGCAGGATGGTCTTGGCCTGGCGCCGCAACAGGTCGGTTTCGAGATAGGACGACATGTCGGAGAGCTCGTCGCGCAGCTCGGCATAGAGCCGGTCGGTGCCGAGATGGCCGGCCCACAGGCGAAAGACGTCGCGCAGCGGCAGCTGGTCGGAAATTTCAGAGAAATAGTAGCGGTGGGTGAAGCGCAGGAAGGTTTCCAGCGTCTTGCGAATGTCGTGGCGGAAACGGGCGACGGATTCGCGATCCTCGATCTTGAGGCGGCTGACGGTGGCGACCAGCCGGTCGGACATCATCAGCAGCGCGGCGCGATGGAAGTTGGCGATGAGGCCGACGAGGAAATACTGGTGGCGGAACTGGGCGAGGAAGCCGCGCTCGGCATCGACGAACAGGCGCTTGCCGGCCTCGCCGACGGCGATGAAGGCCTGGCCGGAGCACAACATCCGGGTATGGGCGACGCTGTCGGAACGGCCGGGGTCGTAGAAGCGGTCGTAGCAGTAGCGGTTCTCGAAATCGTACATGAAGCGGCCGGTATGGGCCGGGGCATCGGGGGCGCTGGCGAAGGCGAGGCGCATGTAGTCGGGCCGGGCGATGGCGGTCGGATCGTCGACGGCGAGCCAGGCCATGGTCGGCATGCGGTGGAATTCGAGCTGGCGATAGCGGGCCAGCGCCGGTTCCGGGCTCTGGTTGAGCCGCAACGGCGCCAATAGCCATTCCCAGTGGGCGGAGATGGTCGCCGCCTGATGGCCGCAGACGGAACCGAGATACTTGGCCCGCGCCTGATAGTCCGAACTTGAGAGGATCGCGCCGTCGGCGTCGAGCCAGTCGACCCGCTCCAGGCAATTGGTGCCCTCGCCGTCATGGGTCCAGCCGGCGGGATAGGCGCGGCCGAAACGGTAGATGACATCCTGGGCGCGCTTGAGGCTGAGATTTTCGGTGGCGATCTCGATCGCCGGGATGACGACATCGACGTCGTAGAAGAAATAGAGATCGGCGTGGATCACCTCGACGTCGAGCGGCGCCGGGTCGTCATGGAAAGTCAGCCGGGCGGTCTTGACGTCGAGGCGGCGGAAGATGCGGATCGGCGATTCGCCATAGGTGGTGCGGCCGGAGCGGGAGGCGCGCTCGCCATAGAGAAAGCGCTGGACGTGGGGGAGGAAGGCGACGAACTCGCGATAATGCCGTTCCTGATAGTGTTCGGGGTTCTCGGGGAACTCGTCGTCAAGCTCGCGCCAGAGTTCCCGCGCCTCGGGCGTGGTCAGCGCCTGCCAATGGTTTTCGATCGGGCCGCCCTTGACCAATGGCATCAGCTGCAACGGCCAGATCAGGATCTGGCGGAACTGGCGCACAAAGCAATCGCCGGCCGGGTCGGTGGTCGCGCTCATCGGTTTCGTTTCCCCGTTCTTGATTTTGGGGAAACTATAGCCAAGCCGATGCCGGGGCGTCTCTCCCCGGCGGCTATGTCATTGGTCTTAGAATCGCGGACCCGAGGACGGCCGGATCAGGCCGGAAGCTGGCCGCCGGCGGCGGCGAGCGCCTCGGGCGTGTCGAGATCGAGGGCGACCGCCGGGCCGAGTTCGATCTCGACGACGGCCTCGGGATAGGCGCCGATCAGGTGACGGGCGCCGGTGTCGCCCTGGATGGCGGCGAGATCGGCAAAGAAGCGGCGCGACCACAGCACGGGGTTGCCGCGTTTGCCCTCGAAGGTCGGCACGACGACCAGCGCGCCGACGGCCGGATCGAAGGCGGCGATCAGCCGGTCGATCATGGCGGCGTCGACCTTCGGCATGTCGGCGAGCAGCACGATCACCGCCTCGGCGGCGTCGGGCAGGGCGGCGAGACCGGCGCGTAGCGAGGTCGACAGGCCGTCGGCATAGTCGGGATTGGCGACGAGGGTGACGGCGTCGGCGTCGATGGCGGCGGCGATGCGATCGGCCATGTGGCCGGTGACGACGGTGACGGAGCTGGCGGAGCTGGCGCCGGCGGCATCGACGACATGGGCGATCAGCGGCTTGCCGTCGATGGTCGCCAGCAGCTTGTTGGGGCCGCCCATGCGGGTGGAGCGCCCGGCGGCGAGGATGAGGGCGGCGACGTTGCGGCGGGCCGGCGTGCGTGGTTCGGCGCCGCCGAGGCGGGGCGAGGGGCGGGAGACGATTTCCATCAGCAGGCCTCCGACGCCGAGCGCCATGATGTCGGCGGCCGTCACCGGGATATCGGCCAGCAGGCGGGCCAGCACCCAGTCGAAGCCGTTCTCCTTGGGACTGCGGGCGCAGCCGGGCGCGCCCAGCACCGGGATGCCGTCGAGATCGGCGACCAGCAGCAGGTTGCCGGGGTCGACCGGCATGCCGAGATGCTCGACGCGGCCGCCGGCCAGCTCGATCGCCGCCGGGACGACATCGAGCCGGTCGACGACGGCGGAGGCGCCGAAGATGACGATGAAATCGGCGCCGTCGGCGCGGGCGGCGGCGATCGCCTCGACAATGGCGGGGGCGCGGTGAGGGACGCGGCGGTCGGCGACAATGGTCGAGCCGGAGGCGGCGAGGCGGTCGGCGAGGACGCGCAGGGTCTTGTCGACGACCGACGGCTTGAGATTGGGAAGCAACGTCGAGATGACCGCGACCTTGCGGGCGCGATAGGGGCGCAGCGCCACCATCGGCGCGCCGGCGTCGGCAAGGGCCTCGACGGCGGCAAGGGCGGTCGCGGTGACGGCGAAGGGGATGATCTTGGCGGTGGCGATCATCCGGCCGGCCTCGACGGCGGCGAATTGCGGCAAGGTGGCGAGGGTGATGCCGGGGTCGATGCGGTTCAGGGCATCGATGCGGGCCTTGTCGACGACGAGAACCCCGGCGCTCTCGGCAAAGAGGTTGGCGCGGCCGGTGGCGGGCGGATCGACCCGCACCAGCGGGCCGGCGATGGCAGCGGCGAGGCGGCCGGCGGCGGCGTCCTCGTGGACGTCGCCGGGTTCGAGGCGGGCGACGGTGACCTCGGCGAGACCGGCGGCGGCAAGGCGCGGCAGGTCGGCGGCGACGAGGCGATGGCCCTTGCGCAGCACGCCGGGGGTTTCGCCCGGGCCGAGCTGGGCGGCGTGGGCAAGGAAGGCGCCCTCGGCGGCGGCGACCGGAACCGGGCCGAACTTCACGGCGCGACCCCGGGCTTGGCGCGACGGCGGTCCTTGCGCAGGGCGGCAATGACCTCGGCGATGACCGAGACGGCGATCTCGGCCGGCGACTGGGCGCCGATATCGAGGCCGATGGGGGCGGCGATGCGGGCGATCTGGTCGGGTGTCAGGCCGGCCTCGGCGAGGCGCTCGACGCGGCGGGCGTGGGTCTTGCGGCTGCCGAGGGCGCCGACATAGAAGCAACCCCGGCGCAGCGCCTCGGCCAGCGGGAAATCGTCGATCTTGGGATCGTGGGTGAGCGCGGCGACGGCGGTGTAGGCATCGAGGCCGATGCGGGCAGGGATGACGTCCTGGGGCCATTCCGGATAAAGGGCGATGCCGGCGAAGCGCTCGTCGGTAGCGAAGGCGGTGCGCGGATCGATGATGCCGACGTCGAAGCCGCAGGCGGTCGCCATCGGTGCCAGCGCCTGGCTGATATGGACGGCGCCGATGACGACGAGACGCGGCGGCGGCACGATGACGGTCAGGAACAGCCGCGGGCCATCGGCGGGTTCGATCATGCCGGACTTGCCGGTGCGGAAGCGGGCCTCGAATTCGGCCGCCAGCGGATCGGCGGGATCGAGGCTTTCCTCCTCGATCAGGCGCTGGGTACCGGTCGACGGGTCGGTGGCGACTAGGGCGGCCTTGCGGGCGCGGCGGGCGGCGTTGAGCCGCTGGAGCGTGACGAGGTCCATGGGCGCGCCTCAGTTCAGGCGTTCGACATAGACGCTGATGCGGCCGCCGCAGGAGAGGCCGACGCGCCAGGCGGTTTCGTCGGCGACGCCGAACTGCATCAGGCGCGGTTTGCCGTCGTCGATCACCTCGACGGCCTCGGCGACGACGGCGCCCTCGACGCAGCCGCCGGAGACGGAGCCCTCGAAATTGCCGTCGGCGTCGATCACCAGATGCGAGCCGACCGGACGCGGTGCCGAGCCCCAGGTTTCGACGACGGTGGCGAGCGCCACCTTGCGGCCGGCCTCGGCCCAGGCCTGCGCGGTGGCGAGAACATCCCTGTCGGCGAGTGAGAGTTCGTTGCCCATGCCCGTTCCTCCGGCGATCGTCGCTGGTTTTGTCGCTTGTTTTGGCCGGAGTATAACCCGGCTTTCGACTTTGGGTACGGGTCAAAGGGAGGAGGGGGCGAAGGGCAGGCTGGATCAAAGCGCGGCGGCGGCGGTCTCGGCCTCGTCGTACTCGGCCGACAGCAGCAGCCAGGTTTCCTCGGTTTCGGCGAGCTTCTTGGCGGTCTCGCCGCGCTTGCGCGACAGCTCGGCCGCCTTGGCCGGCTCGCGGGTGTAGAGTGCCGGGTCGGCGAGCTGGGCGTCGATCCGGTCGATCTCCTTGCCGAGCTTGTCGATCCGGGTTTCGGCGTCCTTGATCTTCTTGCGCAGCGGCGCCAGTTCGCCGCGACGCTGGGCGGCGAGGCGGCGGCGGTCCTGGTTGGAGACCTTGGCGGCGTCGGCCTCGGCATCGGCGGCGCGGCCGCCGCGGGAGGCGCGATCGATGATCAGCTTGCGGTAATCGTCGAGATCGCCGTCGAATTCGCTGACGCCGCCATCGGCGACGATCAGCAGGCGGTCGGCGCAGGCCTCGAGCAAATGGCGATCATGGCTGATGAGGATCACCGCGCCCTTGAACTCGTTGATTGCCTGCATCAACGCCTCGCGGCTGTCGATGTCGAGATGGTTGGTCGGCTCGTCGAGGATCAGCATGTTGGGACCGTGGAAGGTCACCAGTCCGAGCAGCAGGCGGGCCTTTTCGCCGCCGGAGAGCAATTCGGCCGGGGTATCCATCTTCTCGGTCGGCAGGCCCATGCGGGCGACGCGGGAGCGGACGCGGGCCTCGGGGGCGTCGGGCATCAGGCGCTGGACGTGCTGGACGGCGCTGTCGGCCGGGACCAGTTCGTCGAGCTGGTGCTGGGCGAAATAGGCGATCGCCAGCTTGTTGGCGCGGACGATCTCGCCCGACATCGGCGGCAGCCGGCCGGAGAGGAGCTTGGCCAGCGTCGACTTGCCGTTGCCGTTCTGGCCGAGAAGGGCAATGCGATCCTCGGTGTCGATGCGCATGTCGATGCGGGTGAGGATCGGCTTTTCCGCCTCGTAGCCGACGGAAATCCGGTCGAGCGCCAGGATCGGCGGCGACAGCCGGCCGACCGGATCGGGGAAGTGGATCGGCAGCAGCGTATCCTCGACCACCGCCGCCAGCGGCTCCATGCGGGCGAGCGCCTTCAGGCGCGACTGGGCCTGACGGGCCTTGGTGGCCTTGGCGCGGAAGCGCTCGACGAAGGCGACCATGTGGGCGCGGGCGGCTTCCTGCTTCACCCGCATCTTCTGGTTCAGCGCCATCTGCTCGCGCCGCTGCCGCTCGAACTGGTCGTAGCCGCCGGAATAGGTGGTGAGCCGGCCCTCGGAGAGATGGACGATGGTGTCGACGCAGTTGTTCAGGAGGTCGCGGTCATGGCTGATGATGATGACCGTGTGGGGGTAGCGGGCGATGTAGCTTTCCAGCCAGAGCGTGCCCTCGAGATCGAGGTAGTTGGTCGGTTCGTCGAGCAGCAGGAAATCCGGCTCGGTGAACAGCAGCGCGGCGAGGGCGACGCGCATGCGCCAGCCGCCGGAAAAGGCGGAACAGGGGCGGGCCTGGGCGGCGGCGTCGAAGCCGAGGCCGGCGAGGATGGTGGCGGCGCGGGCCTCGGCGGAATGGGCGTCGATATCGGCGAGCCGGGCGTGGATCTCGGCGATGCGGTGGCCGTCATGACTGGTCTCGGCCTCGGCGAGGAGGCGGCTGCGCTCGATGTCGGCGGCAAGGACGAAGTCCAAAAGCGAGATGTCGGAGCCGGGAGCTTCCTGCGCCACCTGACCGATGCGGGCGGCGCGCGGCAGCTTGATCTCGCCGGATTCGGCCGAAATCTCGCCGACCATCAACCGGAACAGCGTGGTCTTGCCGGTGCCGTTCTTGCCGACGAAGCCGGCCTTGACGCCGGTGGGCAGGACGACGCTCGCCCCATCAAGGAGCGTGCGGCCGGCAATGCGATAGACAAGGTCGATGATCTGCAGCATGGCCGGGGTTTAGCCGCAACCGGCGGCGAAGTCGAGATCGGGCATTCTTCTCCGATACGAAGCTACGCGGTTAACCGATGCCACTCCAGACGCCACTTTGATCGAGCCTGTCCGATAGAGACGACTCCACGTAATGCTGCGTTTCAGTCCCCATTTGAACAACCTGGCTTTCGAACAATTTCCACATTGATCCACAAGGTGCGACATCAACGGAAATCGCATCAAACTTATAGGCCGCTTGACTATCAACGCAGTTATGTTCGAAATGGTGCCCGTGGCCGGATTTGAACCGACATTGCCTGCCAGGCGACAGCTTCCAAAGCTGCCGTGTCTACCATTTCCACCACACGGGCTGATCTTAATCTGCCCGCCGGGAGGAAGAGGGCTGCAACCCTCATCCTCTCGGCCCGGCCCTAGGGCCTATGCTCCTCGCAAGCCGGACCGGTCACGGCGAGAGAGCAAAACTATCAGGCGGCGGCATCGTCGCTTCCCCCATTTCAGCGCCTCGACGTTGCAGCCATTCGGCTGCAACGTTCGATTCGTATAGTGATCAACTAATTATACGTCGGAGACCCAAGACACTCCCCCCGAATCGGTACTCCGACCAACAGTTAACCACAGTTAATTTTATCACTAACTATATTCTATACAAGCCAACCCGCAACGCATGGCTTGTCTATACTAGACCCGCATCGGCATCAGCACATAGAGGGCGCCGGTTTCGCCGATGTCGGAGATCAGCGTCGGGGCGCCGGCATCGGCGAGGCGGAATACGGCGGTTCCGGTCTCGAGCTGGGAGGCGATGTCCATCAGGTAGCGGGAATTGAAGCCGATATCGATCGGGTCCTGATCGTAGTCGACGGCCAGTTCCTCGGTCGCCGAGCCGGAGTCCGGATTGTTGACGGAGAGCACCAGCTTGCCCTCGGACAGCGCCAGCTTGACGGCGCGGCCGCGCTCCGACGAGACGGTGGAGACGCGATCGACGGCGGCGGAGAATTCGTCGCGGTCGACCTTCAGTTCCTTGTCGTTGCCCTGGGGGATGACGCGGCCGTAATCGGGGAAGGTGCCGTCGATCAGCTTCGAGGTCAGCACCACTTCGCCGAAGGTCAGGCGGATCTTGGAATCGGAAACCTCCATGGTGACGCTGGCGTCGGGGTTTTCGATCAGCTTCTGCACCTCGCCGACGGTCTTGCGCGGAACGATGATGCCGGGCATGCCCTCGCAGCCATGGGGGGCGACGACATCGGCCTGGGCGAGGCGATGGCCGTCGGTGGCGACGGCGCGGAACTTCAGGTCCGATCCGGCCTCGACGGCGTGGAAGAAGATGCCGTTGAGATAGTACCGGGTTTCCTCGGTGGAAATGGCGAACTGGGTGCGGTCGATCAACCGCTTCAGCTGGGCGGCGGGCACCTGGAACGTGTGGGTGAAGGCGCCGGCGGTCAGGTCGGGGAAGTCGCTTTCCGGCAGCATCTGCAGCGAGAAGCGCGAACGGCCGGCGCGGATGTCGAGGGTGGCGCCGTCGGCACGGGTGGCGAGCTCGATCTGGGCGCCTTCCGGCAGCTTGCGGACGATGTCGTGGAACATATGCGCCGGGACGGTGGTGCCGCCGGCGGTTTCGACCACGGCCGGGATCGACTCGGTGACTTCGAGGTCGAGATCGGTCGCCTTCAGCCGCAATTCGTTGCCGACGGCGCGGATCAATACGTTGGACAGAATCGGGATCGTGTTGCGACGCTCCACCACCCGATGCACATGGGTGAGCGCCTTCACCAGATTCGCGCGCTCGATGGTTACTTTCATGGGCTGTCCGAACTCGTCATGCCGGCAAGGACGCCGGCTCTACCTGCACCATGCGGGGCGCGCCCGGGGAGGGCGCCACGCCACTTCAATTCGTGCCAAAATTGGCTTAGGCGCGCGTGCGGCGCAAGAGCAATTGCGGTTTGGCGACAAGGTCCATCGACGGTTTTTGCCGCAACGGGCCCCGGGCCATCGGCAATGGCGACCCAAGACAGGCTTCAGGCACGAAAGGGTGCGAAGCCATCGCGGCCGCGCACCCCTTTGTTCCAGCCGAATCGGTTGCGGCCGGCCGCGATCTCAAGCCTGATCGAGCAGCCGCTTCAGCAGTTCGACTTCATCGGCGAAGCCGCGATCGGCGCCGACCATTTCCTCGATCTTGCGCACGGCGTGCAGCACGGTGGTGTGGTCGCGTCCGCCGAAGCGACGGCCGATCTCCGGCAGCGAGCGCGGCGTCATCACCTTGGCCAGATACATGGCGATCTGGCGCGGACGGACGACGGTGCGGGTGCGCCGCGCCGAGAGCAGATCGGCCTTGGAGACGTTGTAGTGGGAGGTGACGATCCGCTGGATGTCCTCGATCTTGATCTTGCGCGGCTCGCGGTTCTTGATCAGATCCTTGACCTTGGCGGCGACGAGATCGACGGTGATCGCCTCGCTCGACAACTGGGCATGGGCGACCAGCCGGTTGATGGCGCCGTCGAGATCGCGGCCGTTGGAGGCGACGTTCTCGGCGATATAGGCGATGACCGATTCCGACACCGCGAGCGCCGGGACGGTGCGGGCGGCGGCGGCGAAGCGGTGCTTGAGGATGGCGCGGCGCAGGTCGGCGTCGGGCGCGCCGATCTCGACCAGCAGGCCGCCGGCGAGGCGCGACTTGACGCGCTCGTCGATGCCTTCGAGGTCGGCCGGGGTGCGGTCGGCGGCGACGACGATCTGGCGCGATCCGTCGATCAGCGAGTTGAGGGTGTGGCAGAACTCCTGCTGCACCTTGTCGCCGGTGAGGAACTGCATGTCGTCGATGATCAGCACGTCGATGCCGCGCAGCATCTCCTTGAAGCCGAGCGCCGACTGCGACTTCAGCGCCGCGACGAAGCGGAACACGAACTGCTCGGCGGTGAGATAGAGCACGCGCTTGGCCGAGGAGCGGACCTTCCAGGCGATCGCCTGCAGCAGGTGCGACTTGCCCATGCCGACGGCGGCGTGAACGTAGAGCGGGTTGAACTTGGCCGGTTCGCCCGGCGCGGCGTCAGCGACCTGACGGGCGGCGGCGAGGGCAAAGGCGTTCGACTTGCCTTCGATGAAGGTGTCGAAGGTGAAGCGCGGGTCGAGCGGCGAGGAGGTCGCGGCGAGGGCGTTCTGGCCGCTGGTGGCGACCGGGACCGGCGTGGCGACTTCAAAGGCAACAGGCTCGAGCGCCCGGGCGGCGTTGCCGCGAACGGCGGGTTCGCGCATGGCCAGCTGCGGCTGACCGATGGCGGCGGCGGCGACCGGGGCGGCGCGGCGTTCGTCCGGGCTCGGCAGATGGCGAACCTCGGCGCTCGGGCGCTGGGCGGCCATGGCCTCGACGCCGGCGGCGCTGACCCGCGGACGGGCGGCGCCGCGCACCGAGAGCTCGACGCCCGCAATGCCGTCGCACTCGTCGCGCCACAGGTGAATGAGCCGATCCTTGTACTTGGTCTGGATCCACTGCTTCAGGAACAGGGTCGGGACCGACAGCCGAACGGTTCCGCCGCTCTGACCTTCCCAATCAACCCGCCCGAACCAGCTGGTATAGGAGTCTTCGCCCAACTCGGCGCGCAAACGCTTCTTGATCCGGCCCCATTGATCGAAGCCGGTTTCCACCGTCGCCATTGTGATTGCCTCCTGATTCCGTGTTTCCGCCTGATCGTCCGAGACCGCCACTTCCCGTCGGACCAGCCCCCAATCGATTGTCCCGGCGCATTGGGCGGACCAAACGTCCGCCTGACGAACCGGATCTTTCACCGACCGCGTTTGATCGCGGCCCGTGTCTGCGCTCATTGCCGGTCTCAGCCTTGCATCCACGGAAGGGCTTGCGCCTTCCAGCCGTCGACCGAACCGCGATGCTTGCCGGCGTCGAGCGGGCCTTCGAACCCGTTCGCCACGTTGTAGCACCGCGTATAGCCTGCCGCCGTCAGTGCGATCGCCGCGGAGCGGCTGCGCGCACCGGAGCGGCAGAGGAAATAGACCGGATCGTCCGGACCCGCCTTGAGGGCGTTCAGGGTTTCGATCAGGTCGTCAACGAAGGTCTGGGACACCGTCATCGTCGGGAATGACTGCCACTCCAGAAGGATCGGTTCTTTGCCGATCTCGCCCAGGTCAGGCACTCCGACGAAACCCCACTCGGCACGGGTGCGGACATCGACAAGCTGCGCCTTGGGAACAGCCTTGAGCTCATCCCAAGCCTGACGCGGAGACACGTCTCCGGCATAGGCCGGGCCGCCAGCGGCCGATCCTGTTGCACTTGTCATGTTTCAAGCCCCCGTCGCCGCCTGGCGACGCCCCAAACCGGGCAGCGCTTGCGGCGATGCCCTCGGTCCAATTCGCGCAACCCGCCCAATTGCCCCGGACGGGTCCGCATCGATCGGCATCCTCCCGGCCGCGAAGGCAACGAAGGGTTCCGCTCCGAAAACGACGGTTAAGCCGCTTGCAGTCGAGCCCTACGGTACTTTACGGATGGGTTGAGTGGATGCCCGCTCAACGAGGATGACTTTACACGGCCGGCTTCGTCGCCTTCAAGCCGCTTTTTTGCCTAGCTAGCGGTATTGCGGGCGGATTTTCGGCTTGACAGATCGGCCCGGGGTTCCGGAATCGGGCCAATGCGTTGACGATCAATGCCTTGCTTTCCCACAGGCCCGAACGCCCCGGCGGCAATGCCGCGCTAACTATTTTTTTCGATCCCCCTCTTGACTCGTTTTTCCGTCACGAGGGGGCGGGGAAAACCCGGTGGATAACTCTATCTATTTGTTTTTTATTAAGAAATATCGTCACCTCGCCGCAATCATGCAACTGTCGGGAAACGCTGCGTCAGGCATTTGGGAATTTCGTCAAGAATCCCGGCGACTTAGAAGCATCGTCATTTTTACCGGGTAACAAGAACGCAAAAAGGCCCGGCGCGAGCCGGGCCTTTTCGCATTTCGGTTAAATGCATTTGCGATCCGCGATCTCCGCGCAAGCGCTTGACACTGCCGGCCAACGGGTGGCGAGAGCGCAATGGCTGCGATCAGGATATCTACTTAGATCAGGCGCTGAGCTTAGCGACGCGAGCCGACAGGCGCGACACCTTGCGCGAGGCGGTGTTCTTGTGAACGACGCCCTTCTGCGCGGCGCGCATGATTTCCGGCTCGGCGGCGGCGAGCGCGGCCGAGGCGGCGGTGGCGTCGCCGGCGGCGAGGGCTTCCTCGACCTTGCGCAGATAGGTGCGCATGCGGCTGCGGCGAGCCTTGTTGACCTCGGTGCGGCGCTCGATCTTGCGCGCGGCCTTCTTGGCGGACGGCGTATTGGCCATGGTCGTTCCTGATGCTCGTGCGAGGGTGCTTTCCGGACGACGTGTCCAGGCCGGCACCTGCTCAAAATGAATGCGGCGGCGAACGGGTCGCCACCGGAGTGGGGAGGTCTATAGCGAAGGGCCCTTGCGCCGTCAACGCGGATTCGACGCCGCTCGCGGCAATCGTCGCGGATTCGTCATCGGCGACGGGGCGGGACCGGCCCGGCGCGGCCGGATCGACCGGCGCCGGGCGGGCAGAACGCGGGATCAGCGGTTGCGGAACTGCGGCTTGCGCTTCTCGACGAAGGCGGCCATGCCTTCCTTCTGGTCCTCGGTGGCGAACATGGCGTGGAAGACGCGGCGTTCGAAGCGCAGGCCCTCGTTGAGGGTGGTCTCGAAGGCGCGGCTGACGCTTTCCTTGGTCATCATCACCGCCGGCATGGAGAAGCCGGCAATGGCGGTGGCGGCCTTCATGGCGACATCGAGGAGCTCGGCCGCCGGGACGATACGCGCGACGAGGCCGGCGCGCTCGGCTTCCTCGGCGCCCATCATCCGGCCGGTGAGGCACAGATCCATGGTCTTGGCCTTGCCGATGGCGCGGGTCATGCGCTGGGTGCCGCCGGCGCCGGGCATGACGCCGAGCTTGATCTCGGGCTGGCCGAACTGGGCGGTGTCGGCGGCGAGGATGAAGTCGCACATCATCGCCAGTTCGCAACCACCGCCCAGGGCGAAGCCGGCGACGGCGGCGATGATCGGCTTGCGGAAGTTGGCGACCCGGTCCCAGGAGGTGATGAAGTTGCGGGTATAGGTGTCGGGATAGGTGAGGCCGGACATCTCCTTGATGTCGGCGCCGGCGGCGAAGGCCTTGTCCGAGCCGGTCAGCACGACGCAACCGATTTCGTCATTGGCCTCGAAGCCGTCGAGCACGCCGTTCAATTCGCCGATCAGCCGGGAATTCAGCGCATTCAGCGCCTGCGGGCGGTTGAGCGTGACGAGGCCGACACGGCCGCGGATTTCGACGATCAGGGTTTCATAGGACATCTCGGGTTCCTTGGCTGGCGCCATTGGCGAAGCGGACATTCATATTGCACTGCCATATCGCATTTTCGCGAAGGTCCGAAGTCTGCAATTGGCCGCAAGGTCGCAACGTCGAAATGCGTATTCGCCGCGCTTTCAGCGCTGGCAGGCGGGGCAGAAGAACGTCGACCGCCCCGACTGGACGATGCGGGCAACCCTGCCGCCGCAGCCGGGCCGGCGGCAGGGTTCGCCCTCGCGGTCGTAGACGTCGAAATTGTGCTGGAAATAGCCAAGCTCGCCATTGGCCTGGACATGGTCGCGCAAGGAGGAGCCGCCGACGGCGATGGCTTCCTCGAGCACGGCGCGGATCGTCGCCGCAAGGCGGTCTGCGGCGGCGGCGTCGAGCTCGCCGGCGGCGCGGGTGGGGGCGAGGCCGGTGCGGTGCAGGGCCTCGCAGACATAGATGTTGCCGAGCCCGGCGATGAGCTTCTGGTCGAGAAGCGCGGCCTTCAGCGGCGCGGCCTTGCCGGCGAACAGCGTCGCGAGCAGGGCGCCGGACAATTCGTTGCCGAGCGGCTCGATGCCGATGTCGCGGAACAGCGGATGGGCGCCAAGGTCGCGGCGGGGGATCAGCTGCATGAAGCCGAAGCGGCGCGGATCGTTGTAGGTGACGGTGGCGCCGTTCGACATGGCGAAGACGACATGGTCGTGGCTGGCGAGCTTGCCGCGCGGGTGGTGGAAGGCGCCGGCGACGTCGCCCTCGATCCGGAACGAGCCGGACATGCCGAGATGCATCACCAGCACCTCGCCGGTGGAGAG
>JAEULV010000112.1 GCA_016793065.1 Hyphomicrobiaceae bacterium | reverse complement strand
AGGTCCGGCGTCTGGCCGGTCGCGCGGAACAGCGGCGCCCCGAACAGGCACAGGAAGGCGCCGATCAGCCCGGCCGCGGCGGCATAGGCCAGCGACCGGCGCCAGACCGGCCCGCACTCGGCGAAGCGCCCGGCGCCATAGGCCTGCGCCGTCTCGACCATCGTGCCGACCATCAGCCCGATCGACGACACGATCAGCGTGCCGATCGCCACGCCGGCAATCGCCATGTAGGCGACCTGGTCCGCGCCGGCGTGGCCGAGGAACGCCACGTCGACCAGCGCCATGGTCATGATGCCGGTGCGCGCGACGATGACCGGCACGGCGAGGCGCATCAGCTCGCCGACGTGATGGGACAGGTTGAGGGACATGGCGCCGCCCTGTTAAAGGGTTTGCGCCGCCAGGTCCAGCCGTGGGCTATCGCACGGCGGCCAGGACCGTCGCACTGGTGGTGATGGTCGCGAACTCGCCGCTCAAGTTCGCCAGCGCCATGGCATGGACTTCCTCGGCGCTGCGCAGCGTGCCGGCCCAGTCGTGCTTGGGGAAGGTGAAGCAGGCGTCCTCGACGACATGGACCGTGAAGCCCAGGTCGCCGGCCATTCGCACCGTCGATTCGACGGAATTGCTGGTGCTGACGCCGCAGACGACCAGCGTCGTGCATCCGGCATCGCGCAACAGCTGCTCCAGCCCGGTATTGATGAAGGCGTTGGTGGTCTGTTTGGCCACGACGGTCTCGCCAGGTAGGGGGCGCGCCTCGGGCTTGAAGTCGTTGCCGCGCTGGCCGGGCCGGAAGGCCGACTGCGCCTCGCGCGAATCGTGGCGGACGATGATCAGCGGGCGCTTTGCCGCGCGCCAGGCCGCCAGCAGCCGTCCGGCCACCGCCTCGGCGTCCGGATTGTTCCGTGGCCCGTCCTTGGTCCAGTAGGGCGCGTCGATCGCGTGCTGCAGATCGATGACGAGAAGCGTTGCGTCTGCGGGAAGCCGCAACGCTATAGCGTCTCGAGGAAGCGCACCGGCTTGCCCAGCGGGTCGTCGACCAGTTCGCCGTCGCGCATGACCGTGTGGCCGCGCAGGATGGTCTGCATCGGCCAGCCGGTCACCTTCATGCCGGCAAACGGCGTCCAGCCGCAGCGGCTGGCGCTGTCGGCGTCGGTGATCTCGCGCTTGGCCTTCAGGTCGACCAGCGTGAAGTCCGCATCGTAGCCGACGGCGATGCGGCCCTTCATCGCGATGTTGTAGATCCGCGCAGGGCCGGTCGCGGTCAGGTCGACCACGCGTTCCAGGGTCAGCCGGCCTTGCGCGCAGTGGTCGAGCAGCAGCGGCAGCAGCGTCTGCACGCCCGGCATGCCGGACGGGCTCTTGGGATAGCCCTGGCCCTTCTCTTCCAGCGTATGCGGCGCGTGGTCGGAGCCGATCACGTCGACGATGCCCTCGGCGATGCCGTGCCACAGCCCGGCGCGATGCCGCTCGTCGCGGATCGGCGGGTTCATGACAGCCTTGGTGCCCAGGCGCTTGTAGCATTCCGGCCCGGCGAGCGTCAGGTGCTGCGGCGTGCACTCGACCGTGGCGATGTCCTTGTGCTCGGCCAGGAGGTCGATCTCCTCGGCCGTGGTCACGTGCAGCACATGGACGCGGCGGTGCACCTTGCGCGCGATCTGCAGCAGGCGGCGCGTTGCAAGGATCGCGCTCTCGGCGTCGCGCCACTCGGGATGCGAGGCGGGGTCCTGCGACTGGTCGGCGATCGGCCGGCGCTGCTTCAGGCGCGGCTCGTCCTCGGCGTGGACCGCGACGCGGCGATAGCCGCCTGCCAGCACGCGCTCCAGGGTCTCGTCATCCTCGACCAAGAGGCCGCCGGTGGACGAACCCATGAAGATCTTCACGCCGCAGCAGCCCGGCAGCATCTCGAGGTCGGCCAGCTCGTCCACGTTCGACGCGCTGGCGCCGATGAAGAAGGCGTGGTCGCACCAGGCGCGGCCGTCGGCGCGCTTCAGCTTGTCCTCGAGCGCCGCCTGGGTCAGCGTCGGCGGCTTGGTGTTGGGCATCTCGAAGATGCAGGTGACGCCGCCCAGCACCGCCCCGGCCGTGCCGGTGTTCAGGTCTTCCTTGTGCTCGTTGCCTGGCTCGCGGAAATGCACCTGCGTGTCGATGGCGCCGGGCAGGATGTGCAGGCCCTTGGCGTCGATCTTCTCGGCCGCCTTGGCCTTGCCCAGATCGCCCAGCGCGACGATCTGGCCGTCGCGCACACCGATATCGCAGCGCCCGATGCCGTTGGGCGTTGCGGCCATGCCGTTGACGATGACGAGATCGAGATGATCGGCCAAGCGAGATCCTACCCCTTTACCGGACGCGACGGTTGCCGTCGCGCCGGCCCCTCTCTATAGCTCATGTTATAGCAGCAGGGCCGGAGCGCAATCATGGCGGAAAAGTCGACGAATCCCAAACCCCTCAGCGGGCTGGTGGTGCCGCGCTTCGGCGGGATCGCCACGTTCATGCGCCTGCCGGTGTTCCAGGACCCCAAGGGCCTGGATATCGCGATCTCGGGCGTGCCCTGGGACGGCGGGACGACCAACCGCGCCGGGGCGCGCCACGGGCCCCGGGCGCTGCGCGACGCGTCCTGCCTGATGCGCTATGTTCACCATGTCAGCCGGATCAGCCCCTACGACATCGCGCGCTGCGGCGACGTGGGCGACTGCCCGGTCAACCCGATCGACCTCAACGACACGATCAAGAAGGTCGAGAAGTTTTTCGCCAAATTGCATGGCGCCGGGTGCATCCCCCTGACGGCGGGCGGCGACCACCTGATCTCGCTGCCGATCATGCGCGCCATCGCCAAGGACCGGCCGGTCGGCATGGTGCATTTCGACGCGCACACCGATACCTGGGACCGCTATTTCGGCGACTACAAGCTGACCCACGGCACGCCGTTCCGCCGCGCGATCGAGGAAGGGCTACTCGACCCCAAGCGCACGATCCAGATCGGGATTCGGGGCTCGCTCTACGGCGAGGCCGACAATGACTGGGGCGAGCGCCAGGGCATCCGCGTCATCTATATCGAGGAGTTCTTCAAGCTCGGCGTCGAGAAGGTGATCAAGGAGGCGCGGCGGGTGGTCGGCGCGGGCCCCACCTATATTAGCTTCGACGTCGACGGGCTCGACCCGGTCTATGCGCCCGGCACCGGCACGCCGGAGATCGGCGGCTACTCCACGGCCGAGGCGCAGCAGATGCTGCGCGGCCTGCAGGGCCTCGACCTGGTCGGCGGCGACGTGGTCGAGGTGGCACCGCCCTTCGATCCCTCTGGCAACACGGCGGTCGTGGGTGCCACGATGATGTTCGAGATCCTGTGCCTGCTCGCCGACGCGCATCGCAACCGCGCCAAGAAGGCGAAAGGCAAGGCGAAGCGCTAGCGGCCATGGCCGCCGTCGCTGCCGAGCGCGAGCTCTACGCGCCGGTGAAGGCCTATCTCGAGGCCCAGGGCTACAGCGTGAAGGCCGAAGTCAAGGGCTGCGACGTGGTGGCCCGGCGCGGCGACGAGCCGCCGGTGATCGTCGAGCTGAAGAAGCGCTTCAGCCTCGACCTTGTCCTGCAGGGAGTCGACCGCCTGGCGCTCAGCGACACGGTCTACCTGGCGGTCGACGGCGACGGCGCGAAAGGCGGCCGGCGCGACCGGCCCGACGGCCGCGCGGTCAAGAAGCTCTGCCGCCGCCTGGGCCTCGGCCTGCTGCTGGTGTTTCCCGCGCGCAAGAAGGGCGCGGGCGTCGACGTAGTGCTCGACCCCGCGCCCTACAAGCCGCGCCAGAACAAGCGCCGCATCGGCCGTCTCTTGGGCGAGCACGCGCGCCGCGTGGGCGATCCGAATGTCGGCGGGGTGACGCGGGTCAAGATCATGACCGCCTATCGCCAGGAGGCCCTGCGCTGTTGCCAGATCCTGCGCCGCGACGGCAAGACGAGCCCGAAGCTGCTGCGCGCGACGGGCCACGCGCCGAACGCGGGCAGGATCCTGCAGGACGACGTCTATGGCTGGTTCGAGCGGATCGAGCGCGGCGTCTACGGCCTGTCGCCAAACGGGCTGAAGGCGTTGGAAACCTACGCGGCGGTACTGGAACAGGGGATCGATCGATGACCGAGACGACACGCGACGCGATCAAGGCGGCGCTCGACCGCCGCTTCGGCGATGCGCCCGACGTGCCCGCCAACTTGCGGGGCCAGGAAACACTGCTCGCCATGGCGGCGCACCGCACGCATCGCGCGTTTGCGGACAAGCCGGTCGATGCCGGCCTGCTGCGCTTTCTTGCCGCCGTCGCGCTCTCGGCGCCGAGCAAGAGCGACCTGCAGCAGCGCGACATCGTGCTGGTGGAGGACAAGGCGACGCGCAGGAAGCTCGACGCGATGATCCCGGGCATGGACTGGCTGCCCGCCGCGCCGGCACTAATGGTGGTCTGCGGCAACAACCGCCGCCAGCGCCAGTTCCACCAGTGGCGCAAACAGCCCTATCCGAACGACCATCTCGACCCGTTCTTCAATGCCGCGACCGATGCCGCCATCGTGCTGGGCTGGCTGATCAATGCGGCCGAGGCGGCGGGGCTGGGCTGCTGCCCCTTGAGCGTGATCCGCAACAACGCGCAACAGGTCAGCGAGCTGCTCGGCCTGCCCGACCATGTGTTTCCCTATGCCGGGCTGGCGCTGGGCTGGCCGGCGCGCGAGGGCTGGATCTGCCCGCGCCTGCCGATCGCGACGACGCTGCATGTCGACCGGTTCGACGACAAGGACGTCCAGGCCCAGGTCGACGGCTACGACCATCGCCGCGCGTCGCTGCAGCCGCCGATGAAGCAGCGACATCCCGCGCGCTTCGGCGAGGCGGCGTTCTACGGCTGGTCCGAGGACAAATTCCGCCAGTACGCCGATCTCGAGCGCGCCGATTTCGGCGCCTATGTGCGCCGGCGCGGCTTCGACCTGAAATAGCTCAAGGCCCTTCCTCGACCGGGAACCGCGTCGCCGCCATGCTCGGCCGCGCATCCATCGCCTGCCACCACCTGGCGATGGGCTTGTGCTTCTTCAGCAGCGCCTCGCCTTCCGGCGTGCGGCGGACATAGGCGATCATCGGCGCGGCGTGCAGGTCGGCGAGCGTCAGCGCGCTGCCCGCAAGGAAGGGCGCGTCGCCCATCAGGTCTTCCAGCGCGGCGAAGCAGGCATCGGCGCGCGTCGCGGCGAGCGCGATGGCGCCCTCGTCCGGATTCGGCCTGGAACGGGCGACGAAGATGTCCCAGACCAGCGGTCGGTAGGCGTAGCTGTCCAGGATCGAGATGACCTGGTTCATGCGCGCGCGCTCACGCGGCGCCTTCGGCTGCAAGGCCGCGCCTGAGAATGCCTCGTCGATATAGCGCGCGATGGCGCCGGTCTCGTAGAGCCGGAACCCGTCATGCTCGAAGGCCGGGATGCGGCCGAAGGGGTGGCGCCCCAGGTAGTCCGCCGACAGGCCCTCGGCGGCGAAGGGGTCGATCTCGACCAGGTCGTAGGCGATGCGCTTTTCCGCCAGCGCCAGGCGCACGATGCGCACATAGACGCTGCGTCGGAACCCGTAAAGCGTTGTTCTGGCCATAATTTCTCCTCGCTGCTCCGCAGGAATCGCACGCTTGATGCGGCGTGGCCAGTGCCTATACTCCCGGCCTTCCTACCTCCTCGGACAGGTTAACAAATGAGCGCGAAGGTCAAGGTGTCGGCCCCGAAATCCGGGCCGGCGAAGGGCGATGTGAAGAAGGTGGTGCTGGCCTATTCCGGCGGCCTCGACACCTCGGTGATCCTGAAATGGCTGCAGTCGACCTACAACTGCGAGGTCGTCACCTTCACCGCCGACCTTGGCCAGGGCGAGGAGCTGGAGCCCGCGCGCAAGAAGGCCGAGCTCCTGGGCATCAAGCCGAAGAACATCTTCATCGACGACCTGCGCGAGGAGTTCACGCGCGACTTCGTGTTCCCGATGTTCCGCGCCAACGCGCTCTACGAGGGCCAGTATTTGCTCGGCACCTCGATCGCGCGGCCGCTGATCGCCAAGCGCCAGATCGAGATCGCGCGCCAGGTCGGCGCGGACGCGGTCTGCCACGGCGCCACCGGCAAGGGCAACGACCAGGTCCGCTTCGAGCTCACCTATTACGCGCTGGAACCGTCGATCAAGGTGATCGCTCCCTGGCGCGAGTGGGACTTCAAGAGCCGCGAGGCGCTGATCGACTTCGCCGAGAAGAACCAGATTCCGATCGCCAAGGACAAGCGCGGCGAGGCGCCGTTCTCCGTCGACGCCAACCTGCTGCACTCCTCCTCCGAGGGCAAGGTGCTGGAAGACCCGTGGGTCGAGCCGCCGGAATACGTCCACCAGCGCACCATTTCGCCGATGGACGCCCCCGATGTCGTCACCGAGATCGAGATCGAGTTCGAGAAGGGCGACCCGGTCGCCATCGACGGCGTCCGCCTGTCGCCCGCCGCCCTGCTGACCAAGCTCAACGAGCTCGGCAAGGCCAATGGCATCGGCCGCCTCGACCTCGTCGAGAACCGCTATGTCGGAATGAAGTCGCGCGGCGTCTACGAGACCCCCGGCGGCACCATCCTGTTGCAGGCCCATCGCGGCATCGAGTCGATCACCCTCGATCGCGGCGCCGCCCACCTCAAGGACGAGCTGATGCCGCGCTACGCGGAACTCGTCTATTACGGCTTCTGGTATTCGCCGGAGCGCGAGATGCTGCAGGCGATGATCGACAAGAGCCAGGACTGCGTCTCCGGCACGGTGCGGCTGAAGCTCTACAAGGGCAACGTCATCGTCACCGGCCGCAAGTCGCCCTATTCGCTCTACGATCAGGATCTGGTGACGTTCGAGGAAGGCAAGGTCGCCTACGACCACCGCGACGCCGCCGGCTTCATCCGCCTCAACGCCCTGCGCCTGCGCACCCTCGGCAACCGCGCCAAGAAGCTCGGCCTCTGATCCCGCCGCTCCGCAAGCCGCCGCGTCGCCCGCCGGGCACGCGGCGGCCTTCTTGCGCTCAGGACCACCGCTTGCCACCTTTTCCCTTCTCCCGAGACCGGGAGAACGTGGCCGAAGGCCGGATGAGGGTTGATCGCGGGAGTTCCCCGCGCCGGGCGGTCGCCCCCGGCGGGATAAGCCCCGCCCTCACATCTCGAACGTCGCGATCACCGGGGCATGGTCCGACGGCTTTTCCCAGCCGCGCGCCTGCGTGATCACCCGGGCCCCGGACAGCGTCGGCTCCAGCGCCGGCGAGGCCCAGACGTGGTCGAGCCGCCGGCCCTTGTTCGCCGCCGCCCAGTCGGCGGCGCGATAGCTCCACCAGGTGTAGAGCTTCTGCGGCTCCGGCGTGAACCGCCGCATCACGTCGATCCACCTGCCGCCGTTGCGCACTTCCTCGAAGCGCCGGGTTTCGATCGGCGTATGGCTGACGACGCCGAGGAGCTGTTTGTGCGACCAGACATCGTGCTCGAACGGCGCGATGTTGAGATCGCCGACCACCACCCGGTCGCCCGCCACCGCGCCCGCACCGATCCAGGCCTCGAGTTCGTCGAGGAACTGCAGCTTGTGGGCGAACTTGTCGTTGATCGCCGGGTCCGGCTCGTCGCCGCCGGCCGGGACATAGAGATTGTCGATCCGGACCGAGCGCCCGCCGATTGCCACCGAGGCGGCGATATGCCGGGCATCGCCCTTGCCGCAGAAATCCCGCTTCTCGACCAGATCCAGCGGCAGCCGCGAGGCGATCGCCACGCCGTGGTAGCCCTTCTGGCCGTTGATCGCCAGATGTCCGTAGCCGGCCTGCTCGAACAGCTTCAGCGGGAACTGCGCGTCATGGCACTTGGTTTCCTGCAGGCACAGCACATCCGGCGCCTCGCTGCCGAGCAGATGCTCGACCAGGCCGGCGCGCAGCCGCACCGAGTTGATGTTCCAGGTGGCGATCGACAGACGCGGCATGAACCCTCGCGGCAAGGCAGGCAAGGCCCGCCGCCTCGCCACGGCAACCGCGCGAACGACAGGGGCAGGACGGGATGATGGCCCGCCGCACCCGACGAGGCCCGCCGCCAGTTAAAGCAAGATCCGCGCGCCTTGGCCAGCCCCGCCGGCCGGCCTCATTTCAGGATGCGGGTCCGGTCGATGAAGAACAGCTTGTCGTCCACCGCCCCGTTCGGCACCGTGTCGAACACCACCACCGTGGTTTCCTGCCCCTGGGCATCGGTTACGATCCACTGCTTCAATTCCAGCACCGGCCGGGCAAACAGCAGGGTCAGTTGTCCGTCGCCGAACACCGTGCTCTGCCGCACCACCATGGTGATCAGGTCCGGCTCCACCGAAACCTGGGTGACATTGGCCTCCGACGTCAGGTCGATGCGGTCGGCCAGCAGGAACTTCAGTGGCGTCTGCGACAGCGGATAGAGATCCTGCGTCGCCAGCTTGCGGTCGCGCACCACCACGTCGACGCCATCGGCGATCACGTCGAGCGTCTCCGGCTTCGAATAGTTGAAGCGGATCTTGCCCGGCCGGGCGAGGGCGAACTTGCCGTCCGAGCGCGAGCCGTCCGGCCCGAACTGGGTGAAGCTGCCCTGCAGCGTCCGGATCGAGTTGAAATAGCGGTTGACCTCCGCCAGCATCGTTTTCTGTTCGACCGAGAGGTTGGTCAGCGACGACCCCTTGCTCGGCTTCAGCGGCCCGGGTGACGGCGGCGCCGGCACCATCGGCTTCGACTGCGGCTGGGCGGTCTGCGCCAGCGCCGGCCCGGCCACGGACAAAAGGGCGGAAGCGGCAAGGCCGCCAAGGGCGGCAAGGGCGGCGCGGCGGCCTGGGGCGCGAGACTGCATCAACGACCTCATCACGCGGGGCCCCCGATCGGGCCTCGAATCGGAACGGTTCTGACCGATTGTTTTGGCAAGAACACGGCCGGCCCGCGAGCAAATTCGGCGCGCGCCCGGATAAAACCAAAAAAGGCCGCCCGGTTTCCCGCGCGGCCCTCCCGTTTAGTCGTCGATGATGGTGTCAGCCGTTGTACTCGTCGTCGCTGCCGACCAGGATCTCGCGCTTGCCGGCATGGTTGGCCGGCCCGACGATCCCCTCTTTTTCCATGCGCTCGATCAGCGACGCCGCCCGGTTGTAGCCGATCTGCAGCCGGCGCTGGACGTAGGAGGTCGAGGCCTTGCGGTCGCGCAGCACCACGGCGACAGCCTTGTCGTAGAGATCGGCCGAATCGTCCATGTTGTCGAGCCCGGCCATGCCGCCGCCGCCCTCGCCGTCGCCGTCCTCGTCCTCGTCGCGGGTGATGGCGTCGAGATAGTCCGGCGCGCCCTGCGTCTTCAGATGCGCGACGATCTTCTCGACCTCGCCATCCGACACGAACGGCCCGTGCACGCGCTGGATCCGGCCGCCACCGGCCATGTACAGCATGTCGCCCTGCCCCAGGAGCTGCTCGGCGCCCTGCTCGCCCAGGATCGTCCGGCTGTCGATCTTCGACGTCACCTGGAACGAGATGCGGGTCGGGAAGTTCGCCTTGATCGTGCCGGTGATCACATCGACCGACGGCCGCTGCGTCGCCATGACGATATGGATGCCGGCGGCGCGCGCCATCTGCGCCAGTCGCTGGATCGCCCCTTCGATTTCCTTGCCGGCGACCATCATCAGGTCGGCCATTTCGTCGACGATGACGACGATGTACGGCAGCGGCGACAGCGCCAGTTCTTCCTGCTCGTAGATCGGCTCGCCGGTCTCGCGATCGAAGCCGGTCTGGATCATCCGGCTCAGGCTCTCGCCATGGGCCTGTGCCTCGGCGACGCGGGCATTGAAGCCGTCGATGTTGCGCACTCCGAGCTTCGACATCTTCTTGTAGCGGTCCTCCATCTCGCGGACCGTCCACTTCAATGCCACCACCGCCTTTTTCGGGTCGGTCACCACCGGCGACAGCAGGTGCGGAATGCCGTCATAGACCGACAATTCCAGCATCTTCGGATCGATCATGATCAGCTTGCACTGCTGCGGCGTCAGCCGGTAGAGCAGCGACAGGATCATGGTGTTGATCGCCACCGACTTGCCCGAGCCGGTCGTGCCGGCGACGAGCAGATGCGGCATCCGCGCCAGATCGGCGATCACCGGCTCGCCGCCGATGGTCTTGCCCATGCACAGCGCCAGCTTCTGGTTCGAGGTGGCGAATTCCGACGAATTGGCGAGTTCGCGCAGGAACACCGTCTCGCGCGTCTGGTTCGGCAGTTCGATGCCGATGACGTTGCGGCCCGGCACCACGGCGACGCGGGCCGACACCGCGCACATCGACCGGGCGATGTCGTCGGCAAGGCCGATCACCCGCGACGACTTGATGCCCGCCGCCGGCTCCAGCTCGTAAAGCGTCACCACCGGGCCCGGACGCACGTTGATGATCTCGCCCTTGATGCCGAAATCCTCGAGCACGCCCTCGAGGTCGCCAGCATTGCGCTGCATCTGCTCGACCGACATCGTCTGGTCCTTGCCGATGCGCTTCGGCTCGCTCAAGAGCGCCAGCGACGGGAATTCATAGCCGCCATCCACCCGCCCGCGCGGATTGACCTCGTGCGGCGGCCGCTTCGATTGCTCCAGCGGCTTCGGCCCCGGCGCCACCGCCACGCGGCGTTCGTCATTGCCCATGCCGAGCGGCGCCGCCGAATGCACCGAGCGGATCGCCGCCTGCCGCGTCACCGGCTCGCGCGGGATCTCGCGCGGCGGCTCCGGCTCGGCCATGCGCTGCGACGTCCGCGTGAACGCCGGTTCCGGCTCATGCTCCGGTTCGTCGTCATAGTCCGGTTCCGGCGCATGCATCGGCGGTTCGATCCGCTCCGGCTCGCGCGCCGGCGACCGGACCGAGATCGAGCCGCGTCCATGCGCGACCCGGGTCGAGCCCGAAAACGGCGGAACATCCTCATCGTCGCCGTCGTCGAGTTCCGGCGCCATCACCGGCTTCGGCATCACCACCGTCGCCGTCGCCCGCGAGGTGCCGGTCATCGGCACCGGCGCCACCGGATAACGGGTGCGGATGCGCTCCGGCTGCGGCGCCGGCGGCGCCATCTCCGCTTCGTAGTCATCCTCGTCGGCATAATGCGGCGCCGCGGCGGCCGGCGGCAACGGCGCCATGGCGGGCTCGGCCCGGCGCGACGGCTGGAACGTCGCCGGCGCGGGGGCCTGCGCCGGACGATAGTCCTGGCGCGGACGCGGATCGTAGTCCGCCTCCTGCGGCGGCGGCGGTGGTTGCCGGCGGGGGTCATAGCCCTCGTCCTGCTCGTCCAGCCAGCCGCCCATCCGTCCGTTGAAGCCGGCGCCGAATTCCGCCGGACCGCGCCGGCCGATGCCGGTGCGCCGCGACAGCCCCGACCGCGCCGTCAGCATCCAGTGCTGCAACGCCCCGATCAGACGGGCGCCGAAACCGTCGCCATCGTCCTCACCGTCGTCGACCTGCGGCTCGGCGGCGCGCGCCGCCGACGCCGGATGCGCCATCTGCTCCGCGGGAACCTCATGGGTCCGGCGCGGTCCGAACGACGCGATCAGTCCGATCGCTGCGCTGACGCCGAACAGCGCGATGGCGATCATCTTCACCACCGGCTCGTTGCTCGAAAACGCCGACGGGATCTTGAACAGCACATCGCCGGTGACGCCGCCGAGCCCGACCGGCAACGGCCAGCCGGCCGGCGGATGGATCGCCGCCAGGAAGCCGCTGACCATCAGCGCCCCGCCGATCCCCAGCGCCAGCCGGCGCCGGGTGATCTCGCCGCCCGAGCCCGACATCAGTCGCCAGCCCCAGACCACCAGCGGCACGATCAGCGCCATCGAGGCAAAGCCGAACAGCTGCATGAACAGGTCCGACAGCGCCGCGCCGATGAACCCGAGCGCATTGCGCGCCGGCCCGCTGGTGGCATTGCTGAAGCTCGGATCCTGGATCGACCACGTCGCCAGCGACGCCGCCAGCGCGGCCGCGAACGCAATCGCCGCCAGCCCGGTGACGCTGGCGACGTTGCGCCCCAGCGTCTGGCGCAGGCCCTCGTCGAACCGGGCGAACAGCCCGGCGCGCGGTGGCCGCCATCCGGTCGCCGCGCGCGACATCGCCTGCGCTTGCGCCGGGCGCGGTGCCTGGGCCCGGCCGGCGGCCTGACCACGGTTCATCGACGGTGCCGGATTGAGCGGCGAACGGCTGTTCATGTCGGTCAGCCCACGGTTTCAACGAGTCGGGTCAGGGCCTCGCGGGTGAGGTCAAGCCCATCGACAAGTGCGATTCGGATATAGTTGTCGCCGGGATTGCGGCCGTCGGCCCCGGTTGCCGCCAGATAGCCGCCGGGGATCACCCGCAGCCCGGCCTCGCGCCACAGCCGCAGCGTCACCGCCTCGCCGCCGCCCTGTGCCCCCACGTCGAGCCACAGGAAGAACCCACCCGGTGGCGTGGCAAAGCCGAAGCGCGAGCCCAGCACAGCCTCGGCAACGGCATACTTGGCGTCGTAGAGCCGGCGATTCTCGATCACATGGGTTTCGTCGGCATAGGCCGCCACCGCCACCGCCTGCACCGGATTCGGCACCTGCGGCGCCGCCATGTTGCGGAAGTCGTGCCAGCGCTTCAGGAACGCCGGATCGCCGGCGGCGAAGCCACAGCGCAACCCCGCCAGATTGGATCGCTTCGACAGCGAATTGAACACGATGACCCGATCGAACGATCCGGTCATCGCCGCCACCTCGAGCGCGCCAGCCGGCGCCGCGACGCCTCGATAGATCTCGGAATAGCATTCGTCGGCAAACAGCAGGAAATCATGCGCCCGCGCCAGCTCGATCAACCGCGCCAGCGTCGCCCGGTCCGCCACCGCGCCCTGCGGATTGGCCGGCGAGGCATAGTAGCAGCCGATCGCCCGCGCCAGCACATCCGCCGGCAACGCCGCGATATCCGGCAGGAACCCGGTTTCCGGCCCGGCCGCGACCATGATCGGCTCACAACCCGCCGCCAACGCCGCCGCCGCATAGGTCTGGTAGAACGGATTGGGCAGCAGCATCGCCGGCCGCCCGGCCTTGCGGCTGTCGGACCGCGCCTGGATCGCCGCGTAGAATAGCCCCTCGCGCGAGCCGTTGAGCGGCAGGATCATCGTCGCCGGGTCGATCCGCTCGCCAAGCCCGTAGCGCCGGCCGAGCCAACCCGCCACCGCCGCGCGAAACCCGTCGGTGCCGCGCGCCTGCGGATACTGGCCGAACCCCTTGATATTGGCGGCGAGCATCGGCGCGACGAAATCCGGCACCGGATGCCGCGGTTCGCCGACGGTCATGCTCAGCGTCGGTTCACGCCCCGCCGGCACGCCTTCCAGCAGCGCGGCAAGTCGTTGAAACGGCGATGTCAGGGGCGATGCGGCGGACGACGAAACGGCGGTCATGGAGTTCCTCCGCCGTCGACGCTAAAGCCCACCGGTTAAGGGCCGTTTAACCAAGACGAGGAAACCGCCGTCGCCTCGTCAATTCGACACAACCCCGATGCCGGCCGCCGCTGACAAAAAAACCCCGAACGCACCAGGCGTCCGGGGTTTGGGAGCCGGGCGTGCCGCCACCGGGAGGATCGGCGGTCACGCGATTGGATCGGCTCAGTGTTCTGACAGGAGGGATCCGGGGGCTCGAAAGCCCCCGGCAAGGATCGATCAGTTGTAGGCGCGCTCGCCGTGCGAGGTGACGTCGAGGCCTTCGCGCTCTTCGGCCTCGGTGACGCGCAGGCCGACCGTGAACTTGGCGATCATCAGGGCGATGAACGACACGACGGCGGTCCAGATGATCGCGGTCAGCACGCCCTGGGCCTGGATCCAGACCTGGGTGCCGATCGAGATGTCGGCAGCCTTCACCGAGGTGTCGGCGGCGAGGTAGTCGGTGACACCGACGCCGCCGAGATCCGGGTGGAAGAACACGCCGGTCAGCAGGGCGCCGAGGATGCCGCCGATGCCATGAACGCCGAAGACGTCGAGGCTGTCGTCATAGCCGAGCTTGGGCTTCAGCCACACGACCGCCCACAGGCAGACCGCGCCGGCGGCGAAGCCGATAGCGATGGCGCCCATCGGACCGACCCAGCCGCAGGCCGGGGTGACGGCGACGAGGCCGGCAACCGCACCCGAGGCCGCGCCGAGGAGGCTCGGATGGCCGCGGGTGGCCCATTCCAGGAACGACCAGGCCAGCGTCGCGGCAGCGGTGGCGATGATGGTGTTCAGCAGCGCCAGGGCGGCGAGGCCCGACGACTCGAGGTTCGAGCCGGCATTGAAGCCGAACCAGCCGAAGAACAGCAGGCCGGTGCCGATCAGGGTCATCGGCAGGTTGTGCGGGGCCATGTTGTCCTTGCCGACGCCGACGCGCTTGCCGAGGACGATGGCGCAGACCAGCGCCGCGACGCCGGCATTGATGTGCACGACGGTACCGCCGGCGAAGTCGAGCGCGCCCTTGGCGAACAGGTAGCCGTTGCCGGCACCGACGGCGTCGGACAGCTTGGTCAGGACGGCGGCCTTGGCCTCGTCGGTGGCGGCGGCAGCGTATTCGGCCAGCAGCGCCTTGGCGGCATCCTCGCCACCCAGCACGCCCGTCAGGTACGGCAGGTTCGATTCAGCCAGCGTGTAGGCGTCCGGACCGCCCCAGAACCACACCATGTGGGCCATCGGCAGGTAGGCGAAGGTGAACCAGATCACCATGAAGATCAGGATCGCCGAGAACTTCATGCGTTCGGCGAAGGCGCCGATGATCAGGGCCGGGGTGATCGCCGCGAAGGTCAGCTGGAACATGACGAAGGTCAGTTCCGGCAGGTAGACGCCCTTGGAGAACGTGCCCGCGACCGCGGTCAGGGTCGTCGCGTCGGAAGCGTAGGTCACGCCCGACAGGAACGCCTTGGAAAGACCACCGAAGAACGGGTTGATCGCCGAGTTCGGGTTGGCGGTGAACGCCACCGAATAGCCGTACACGATCCACAGGATCGAGATCAGCGAGAAGATGATCATCACCTGCATCAGGATCGACAGGATGTTCTTGGCGCGCACCAGGCCGCCGTAGAACAGCGCCAGGCCCGGGATGGTCATGACGACCACGAGCGCGGTCGCGACGATCATCCAGGTGGTGTCGCCCTTGTCGATCGAATACGGCGAATCAGCCGCCATCGCCAGGGTGGGAAGCAGAGCCGAACCGGCCGCGCCAAAGAGCGCTGCCAAGCCGCCGGCTCGAATCGAACGAGTAATCGACATGAGTTGAAACTCCTGGGGTTCGAGCCGGATCAAAGCGCTTCGTTGTCGGTCTCGCCGGTGCGGATGCGCACGGCCTGATCGATCGAGTAGACGAAGATCTTGCCGTCGCCGATCTGACCGGTCTTGGCGGCCGAGACGATCGCGCCGACGACCTTGTCCACCTGCTCGGAGCCGATGGCGATTTCGATCTTCAGCTTCGGCAGGAAGCTGACGGCATATTCAGTTCCGCGGTAGATCTCGGTGTGACCCTTCTGGCGGCCGTAGCCCTTCACTTCGGTCACGGTGAGACCCTGCACGCCGATCGCAGTGAGGGCGTCGCGCACCTCGTCCAGCTTGAACGGCTTGATGATGGCCATCACGATTTTCATGCGGTGGTTCCCGTTTCCCCTCGATACGCGAGGGTCGCTTTAAGGATCTGACAAGCGGCCGGGGTCATCCCGCGACCGGCGCCAGCCACCTCTAATCAAGCCGCGTGCCAACCGGCCTCAATCTTTCGGAAACCTTGAAATTGCGTCGCTTTTGCCAAGGGCGCCCATTCGCGAGTCAACCCGTTTCGGTCAATTGCCGCGAGTTTGATCAATAATTAGGCGTCGATCGAAATTGTGATGAAACGGTGGCGGAAAAATGCATTCAAAATAGGCAACTGCCGCATTTCGATTCAGTTGGATCGGTCCGAACCGGTGCTTAAACCGATTGGTGCTGATCACTCCGACCGCATTTCCCGCAGCAACCCTTCCTGCGCCACCGACGCAACCAGCTTGCCGTCGCGGGTAAAGATGTTGCCGCGCGAAAACCCGCGCCCGCCCGACGTCGACGGGCTTTCCTGGGCATAGAGCAGCCATTCGTCGGCGCGGAACGGCCGGTGGATCCACATGGCGTGATCGAGGCTCGCCGCCTGGATCTTCGGATCGAACACCGTGCGTCCATGCGCCACCAGCGCCGAATCGAGCAGCGTCATGTCCGAGGCATAGGCCAGCACGCAGCGATGCAGCAGCGGATCGTCCGGCAGCCGCGACGTTGCCCGGATCCAGACATGGAACACCGGCGCCATCGGCTCGCCCTTCAGATAGCGCTCGATCTCCACCGGCTTCAGCTCGATCGGCCGTTCCCGCTCGTAATATTTCCGCACCGGATCGGGAATGCTCGGCAGGATCCCCGCCTTCATTTCCGCCTCGCCCGGCAGTTCCTCCGGCATCGGCACCTTCGGCATCACCGCCTGATGCTCGAACCCGACCTCGTCCGCCTGAAACGACGCCGCCAGCGTGAAGATCGCCCGCCCGCGCTGGATCGCCACCACCCGCCGCGTCGCGAAGCTCTTGCCGTCGCGAATCCGGTCGACCTCGTAGACGATCGGAATGGTCGGGTCGCCCGGCAGCAGGAAATACGCATGCAGCGAATGCGGAAACCGCCCCTCGACCGTCCGGCACGCCGCCACCAGCGCCTGCCCGATCACCTGCCCGCCGAACACCCGCTGCCAGCCCACCTGCGGGCTCGACCCGCGAAACAGGTTGACCTCCAGCTGCTCGAGATCGAGCGTTTCAAGCAGGGTCTTGACGGCTGGATTCATCATCGGCTGGCTCATGGCAGGTCGCTTCGTCCCCGGGCCGGCGCGGCCCATCCGCCCGCCAATAGAGCAAGTCGCGACCGCCTTGACCAGCACCCGCCGCCGCATCCCCACCCTGCCGCTTTGTCGGGATGGGGCAGGCGGCTCAGAAGGCCCGGGGCCAGAGCTGCGCCGAGTGAAGGATCGTCAGGATTTCGATCTCGTTGCCGCGAAGTCGATAGGCAACGACATAGCGGGTGTCGGTGATCACCAGTTCCCGGGTTCCGGCGACCCGGCCGGAACGCCCGCTCTCCGGATTGTCGGGGAGGGAGTCGATACGCTCGACGATCCGACCGACGACACGCGCGGCCGCCGCGCGATCTGCCGCGGCAATCGTCGCGCCGATCTCGTCCAGTCGTCGCAATGCGCGCCGCGTCCAGCGGATGGTCGGCATCGTCATGCGGTCGGGGTGGTCTTGATGTACCGCGCCAGCACGGATGCGATCTCACTGGCGTTGGCGAAGTCGCCCTGATCGGCTTCGGCAATGCCCGCTTCGATTTCGGCGACCTGCCCTTCCGAGAATTGAATGTAGCTTTCAATGGCCTGGGTCGCGACATCGACGCTTGTTCGCTCAAGCCGGGCCGCCAGCCGCTCAAGCCCGGCAGCCGTGTCGTCGCCCAGCCGCAAGGTCACAAGAACCATGGCATCGCTCCCGTTGCTCCGCACTGAAGATAGACCAAAATGGCGCCGGATCAAATCGCCGACCGCTGGCGTCGAGCCGGTGTTGGCGTGATTCCGGGCGCGCGTCATCATTCGCACTTGGATTTTCCTCCCGCCTGCCGATATGTGAGCGCAAACGTCATCCGCAGCGACGGGGATCCCCATGCCCGACCTCAAGTTCGAGCCCACCCACGACATCGTCATCGCCGGCGGCGGCTATGTCGGCCTGTCGCTTGGCCTGGCGATCAGTACCGCCGACCCCAGCACCCGCGTCGCCGTCGTCGACGCCCGCACGCCCGAGGCGGCGCGGCGCGATCCGCGTGCCTCCGCCATCGCCGCCGCGGCCCGCCAAATGTTCGAGCAATTGCAGGCCTGGGACGCCATCGCCCCCCATGCCCAGCCGATGACCCGGATGATCGTCACCGACAGCAAGGTCCGCGACGCCATCCGCCCGGTCTTCCTCACCTTCCAGGGCGAGCTCGACACCGGCGAGGCCTTTGCCCACATGGTGCCCAATGCCGCGATGATCGCCAGCCTGCTCGACCGCTGCATCGCCGCCGGCGTCGAGCTGATCATGCCCGACGCCGTCACCGACTTCGCCGTCGGTCCCGGCGACGTCGCGCTGAAGCTGAAGTCCGGTCGGACACTGCGCGCCGCCCTGCTGGTCGCCGCCGACGGCGTCAAGTCGCAGCTGCGCGATCTCGCCGGCATCAAGACCGTGCGTTGGGACTACGACCAGTCCGGCATCGTCACCACCATCGCCCATGAACGTGATCACGAAGGCTGCGCCGAGGAACACTTCCTGCCCTCCGGCCCCTTCGCCATCCTGCCGCTGAAGCCCGGCGCCGACGGCCGGCCGCGCTCGTCGCTGGTCTGGTCGGAAAAGCGTGCCATCGCCGACAGCCTGGTCAAGGGCGACGACCTGACCTTCGGCCTGGAGCTGGAGCGGCGCTTCGGCAAGCACCTCGGCGCCATCGAGCCGGTCGGGCCGCGCTTTGCCTATCCGCTCGGGTTGACGCTGGCGCGCGGCTTCGTCCTGCCGCGCTTCGCCCTCGCCGGCGATGCCGCCCACGGCATCCATCCGATCGCCGGCCAGGGCCTGAACATCGGCCTGCGCGACGTCGCCGCCCTCGCCGAGGTCGTCGTCGAGGCCCGCCGCCTCGGTCAGGACATTGGCGCCCTCGATGTGCTCGAGCGCTACGAACGCTGGCGCCGCTACGATGCCTGGGAAATGGGCGTCGTCACCGATGTGCTCAACCGGCTGTTCTCCAACGACATCGGTCCGCTGCGGCTGGTGCGCGACATCGGCCTCGGCCTCGTCGACCGCCTGCCCCGCCTCAAGGCCCGCTTCATCCGCGAGGCCGCCGGCATCGGCGCCGCCATGCCGCGCCTGCTCAAGGGCGAGCCGATCTGACCAATGCCGACGGGCCACCACCCGCCGGCCGGCTAGCCTGAACCCTCACTTCGACATCGGAATGAGGTAGCTCTTCCACGGCGCCGGCTGCGCCAGGTTGGAATAGACCTCCACCTGCGCCGTCACCTTCTCCGGCACCATCCAGCGCAGATGTACCCAATCGCGCTGATGGCCCATCGTCACCAGATGGTCGACCAGCGCCCGCGCCGCGCCCGACTTGCGATGCTCCGGCAGGATGTAGAGAAGCTCGATCTGCCCGGCCCGCAGGCCCGAGATCGCATCCGGCAGGTCGAAGTACAGCGCGAAGCCGACCATTTCGCCGCCGATTCGAACCCCCAGCACTTCCGCCGTCTTGTCCTGCAACAGCAGCGCCGCGTAATAGTCATCCGGCCGACGCGGCGCGCCGCGCTGCATCTCCTGCACATAGGCGGCGATCAGCGGCGACAGGTGATGCGCCACGTCCGGTGCCATCGATTCGATGCTGATTGGGCCGCTGCTATTGGGCATGCCGGTCATCCCCTGGTTCGATCCGCCGCCGGTCGCCGCCGGTCGCCTGTCGTCAGCCTTGGGGTATCCCGCTCTTGATACCCGTGCAAGCCCTCACCGGCGCGGCAAATCTCCCGTCGCGCCACCGCTTGGATCGCGGCCGCCGACGCGCTACATCTGCCTCGACCCTACACAGTCGAGACCGCCCTTGTCAGCACCCTTGCCTTCCTCGCGCATCGATCTGGTTCTCGATCTCGTCGGCGCCCATCCGATCGCGGTGACTCTGTTCGTCACCACCGTGTTGAGTGCCGTGTTTCTGCTCGCTCCGTCGATCGATCTGACGGTATCGGGCTGGTTCCATGCCGCCGGACAGGGCTTTCCCGCCGAACAGGTACCGTTCCTGCGCGATCTGCGCGCCCTCGGCATGTTCACCACCCGCGCCGTCATCGCCGTCTTCGTCGTCGTGCTGATCCTCAAGCTCGCCCTGCCGCAACGCCCGACGCTGATTCCGCCGCGCGCCCTGCTGTTCCTCGCAGCTTCCCAGGCCATCGGCCCCGGCCTCGTGGTCAATGTCGTCCTCAAGGAATTCTGGGGCCGCGCCCGGCCGCGCCAGACCGACCTGTTCGGCGGCGATCTCACCTTCTCGCCGCCCTGGGCCATCGCCGACCAGTGCTCGAGCAACTGTTCCTTCGTCTCGGGCGAATCGGCCTCGTCCTTCTGGATGCTGGCCTTCGCCTTCGTCGTCCCGGTCGGCTGGCGTCGCCCGGTCGCGCTTCTGGCCCTCGGCTGGGCCCTGGTGATGAGTGCCAACCGCATCGTCTTCGGCGGTCACTACCTCTCCGACGTGCTGCTCGCCTGGTGCCTGGTGCTGATGGTCATCCTCATCCTGCGCCAGTGGCTGCTGGTCGAATGCGGTGCCGACTTCAACGCCCGGCTCGAGGCCGCCCTCACCCGCGCCGGCCTTGCCCTGCGCCGGCTGATCCCCGGAAGCCGCACCCCGGCCTGATCGCGCGATCGTGAATGCGCGGCGGGTCTGCCTTGCATTCGGTGCGGGCAAATCCCCCCTTGCGTGAAAACCCCGATGCCGCTTACGCTTGTCACATGAGACTAGGACAGATCGGAGTTCGGCGCGCCCGGGACCAGGACGTCGCCGCGATCGCTCAGGTCCACGATGAAGCCTGGCGCCTCGCCTATCGGGGCGTCATTCCCGGACGCGACCTCGAACGCATCGTCGAGCGGCGCGGCGCGGTCTGGTGGCGCAATGCCCTGCGCCGGCACGCGGTGGTGCTGGTGATGGAATTCGGCGGCGCCGTCGCCGGCTATGCCACCCTTGGTCCGACGCGGATGCGCAGCCTGCCCTATGTCGGCGAGATCTACGAGATCTACCTCAAGCCCGAATATCAGGGCCTCGGCTTCGGCCGGCATCTTTTCGCCGCCGCCCGTGCCGAACTTGCCCGCTACGGCCTCAAGAGCTTTGCCGTCCGCGTCCTGCGCGCCAATGACGGCGCCGTCGGCTTCTATGGCCGCATGGGCGGCACGCCGGTTGCCGATACCGCCGAGCGCATCGGCGAGACGGTGCTTCCAGTCGCCGTCTTCGGCTGGGCGGCCTGAGGCGCCACGATCTCGGCCCACCTGGCGCACGGTCTTTACCATGGCCTGCCGCAAGTGGTTTTCGCGCGGCTATTCCCCGGATTGCGAATTGCGCCGCCCTGTTTCGAACGCTATTGGGACATCCGGAATCACGAGCCACCCTGGGCGCCCGTTCGGGGACGATGGCAAGTGCGCGGCGTCGCCAGACTGAACGCCGCCTCAAACGGAGCTGCGCAGATGCGTATTGACGCCATTAAGGTCGGCAACAACCCGCCGGACGACATCAATGTCATCATCGAAGTGCCGATCGGCGGCGAACCGATCAAGTACGAGATGGACAAGGAAGCCGGCACGCTGGTCGTCGACCGCTTCCTCTACACCTCGATGCGCTACCCCGGCAATTACGGCTTCATTCCCCACACCCTGTCGGATGACGGCGACCCGGTCGACGTCATCGTCGTCAACACCCGTGAGATCTTCCCCGGCGCCATCATCAACTGCCGCCCGATCGGCGTGCTGTTCATGGAAGACGAGGCCGGTCACGACGAAAAGCTGCTGGCGGTGCCCTCGCACAAGCTGACCAAGCGCTACGACAAGGTGAAGTCCTACAAGGATCTGCCGGAAATCACCCTGCAGCAGATCCAGCACTTCTTCGAGCACTACAAGGATCTCGAGCCGGGCAAGTGGGTCAAGGTCAAGCTGTGGGGCGACGATGACGACGCCCGCCGCCTGATCGTCGAGGGCATGGAGCGCTATAAGGCTGATAAAGCCGACAAGGCCGCCGAGTGATCGGCTCGTCCATCGACCTCGGTCGATGCGGCTGACGATGAGCGAAGAGACCAGCACGGGCCGCGCGAGCGGCCCGTTTTGCGTTGCCCGTCCGATCGGGCGGGGCGCAAAAACAAACGGGCCGCTTGCGCGGCCCGAGTTTCGTCTGAGTTGGTACAACACCACATCGGATCGGCGACCCGGCCCGTCCAGGCCTCACGGAGGGGGGCTGGGGGCTGAATGCCGGAAGCCGGGCGAACCGGGCCGACCGAACCGATGCAAAAGACTTTGCCGGGCCATCGTGGCCGCCTGTTGACCCGTTGATGGCGGAATTGCGGCGCCCCTCACGAATCCGCGAGCCGGCCGTTACGGGGGTCGATCTCGGGACACATCGGCATGCGCTCGGGTTTTCGCGTATTGGCTCTTGCCAGTCTCCCGGCTCCGGGCAATCATGACAATCGCATGAAGGCCGCTGACGGGTCCGGCTGTGCCGGGCGCGGCCTAAGACGGATCTGATGTTGTCGATCGGATGTTGCTGGGAGGGCTCGATGAGCGAGATCGAAGATAGTCTCTCCGTCGGCGGCGTGGTGCGCGTCTTTCCCGCCCCCGGCCGCCCCCAACGGGACGTCAGCTTCGATCGCCACGAACTGTCACAAATCCTGCGGGTCTATGGCCGCATGGTCGCCGCCGGCGAATGGCGCGACTATGCCATCGACCACACCCCCGACAAGGCGGTGTTCTCGGTGTTCCGCCGCACCGCCGAGATGCCGCTCTATCGCATCGAGAAGAACCCGAAGCTGGCCGAGCGCCAGGGCGCCTACAGCGTCGTTGCCGCCGGCGGCATGATCCTGAAACGCGGCGCCGATCTCGACCGCGTGCTCAAGGTCTTCGACAAGCACCTGCGGATCGTCGACGCCTAACGCCGGCCACCCGGCGGCAAGGGATCACCGGCCGCCGTTTCGTCGCCCGCTCACAGCCCCGCCATCGGCAGCGACGCCGCGCCGATGATCCGTGCGGGCTTGCCCGCCATGTGCATCTGCACCAGCACGACGCAGCCGTCGGCGGCGACCCGATCCAGTTCCGAACGCGGAAACTCGATGTTCAGCGCCGTGCCCTTCCACATGCCGAGCGACTGCACCCCGCGCACCACGTTGGTATAGGTCACGGTCGCGCCGGAATTCTCGCCCCGGCCGATCGACACCGTCATCTGCCGCTTGATCGACACCATCCAAACCGTCGCCTTGCTGCCGCCGAGGTCGGCGACCTCGCTGCGACCCGGCACCTTGACCGCGACCACATCGCCGGCAACGGCAATGTCCGGCACGATCGGCATCGCCCCGAGCTTCGCCTGCTGCGATGTCATGGCGGCGCTGATCTTGCCGTGATCGCTTCCGACCACATGGTCGAGCCCGCCGACCACCACCTGCGGCGTATAGACCGCCCGGTCGCCGCGCGCCTCCGCATAGGCCTTCTGCCGCGCGGTGAAGTCCGGCCGCGCCAGCGTGTCCTTCCAGCCGAGATAGTCCCAGTAGTCCACCGGCCAGGTCAGCACGACGAGCTTCGGATCCCGCGCCAGCTCCCCCATCAGCCGGTCGGCCGGCGGACAGGACGAACAGCCCTGCGACGTGAACAGTTCCACCACCGCGCGGGGGCCGTCGCCGGGCGACTGGCCGTGCCCGCTGGACGGGAACAGGCCAAGGCCAAGCGCGGCAAGCGCCAAACCCGACATCAATGGTCTGCGAGCAATTCTGGTCATGCCCATTGCCATACCCCGGCTCGACGATCACAGGCGAGTCACGCTTGGGTGAAACCGCTCACGCCTCGGTGAGAAGGCCCGCTTCGCCGCACCCCGTCATCTATGCCCGAACAGCGCGCTGCCCACCCGCACATGGCTGGCGCCGAACTGCACCGCCGTCTCGAAATCCGCCGACATGCCCATCGACAGCGCCTCGACGCCGATCTCGCGTCCGAGCTTGGCCAGCAGCGCGAAATGCGGCCCCGGCGCGTCCTCCGCCGGCGGAATGCACATCAGCCCGGCGATCGTCAGCCCGTGCTCGCCCCGGCAGCGCGCGACAAAGGCCGCCGCCTCGCGCGGATCGATCCCCGCCTTCTGCGGTTCGAGCCCGGTATTGACCTGGACGAACAGCTTCGGCCTCCGTCCCTGCCGCTCGCATTCCCGCGCCAGCTCGACCGCGATCTTCTCCCGGTCGACCGAATGAATCGCGTCGAACAGCTCGACCGCTTCGCGCGCCTTGTTCGATTGCAGCGGCCCGATCAGGTGCAGCTCGATCCCCGGCGTCGTCGCCATCAGCGCCGGCCACTTCGCCTTCGCCTCCTGCACCCGGTTCTCGCCGAACACCCGCTGCCCCGCCGCGATCAGCGGCGCGATGTCCTCGGCCTCGAAGGTCTTCGACACCGCGATCAGCGTCGTCACCCCCGCCGGACGATGATGGATCTTCTCCGCCCGGGCGATGCGGTGCCGGATCGCCGCCAGCCGTTCCCCGGCGGTCTTGCCGTCGGCGGCGATCGGGGCCGGCGTTTCGGCGGCGGTCGGTTCGGTCAATGGGTCGATCATGGGCTCGCTCATGGGTCGCGCTGGTTGGCCGGAGCGTTCGAACCGCGCCATTCCAATAGACGGTTAGCGCCCCTCGCCGCCTTCGTCAAAGATCAAGCGCAATTGCCGCCCATGCATTCGCGCCACGCCGCGCCGAATCCGCCGGTCGACTGGCCGCATCGCGGCTTTTCCCGCGTTGACCTCGTCCACCGTTTCCGGTCTAACGGGGCTTGACTTTCCCCCCAGGCCGGCAGCGCCCGCGACCGGCCTCACCAACCGACGGCGACCATGGCAATCGAGCGATACAATCCCCGGGAAGCGGAAACCAAGTGGCGGAACGCCTGGGCGGAAGCGGACGTCTTCCGGCTTTCGAACGACGACACCCGGCCGAAATACTACGTGCTCGAGATGTTCCCCTACCCGTCGGGCCGCATCCACATGGGCCACGTGCGCAACTATACCATGGGCGACGTGGTTGCCCGCTACAAGCGCGCCCGCGGCTTTGCCGTGCTGCACCCCATGGGCTGGGACGCCTTCGGCCTGCCGGCCGAGAATGCCGCGATCAAGTCGAAGGTCCATCCCGCCAAGTGGACCTACGAAAACATCGCCACCATGCGCGCCCAGCTGAAGACCATGGGCCTGTCCATCGACTGGTCGCGCGAGGTCGCCACCTGCGCCCCGGATTATTACCGCCACCAGCAGAAGATGTTCACCGACTTCTTCAAGGCCGGCCTGGTCGAGCGCAAGAAGTCCAAGGTCAACTGGGACCCGGTCGACATGACCGTGCTCGCCAACGAGCAGGTGATCGACGGTCGCGGCTGGCGCTCCGGCGCCTTGGTCGAGCAGCGCGAATTGTCGCAGTGGTTCTTCAAGATCACCGACTTCGCCGACGACCTCCTCACCGCGCTCGATCGCCTCGACCGCTGGCCGGACAAGGTGCGCCTGATGCAGCGCAACTGGATCGGCAAGTCCGAGGGACTGAAGCTGCGCTGGGTGCTCGACGGCGCCCCCGCCGGCTTCGATGAACTCGAGATCTACACCACCCGGCCCGACACCCTGTTCGGCGCCTCGTTCATGGCGATCGCCCCCGATCACCCGCTTGCCGCCAACCTTGCCGCGAACAATCCCGCGCTCGCCGAGTTCGTCGCCGAATGCAAGCGCATGGGCACGTCGGCCGAGACCATCGAGACCGCCGAGAAGAAGGGCTTCGACACCGGCGTCTTCGCCGTTCACCCGCTCGATCCCAGCTGGAAGGTCCCGGTCTGGGTCGCCAATTTCGTCCTGATGGAATACGGCACCGGCGCCATTTTCGGCTGCCCCTCCGGCGACCAGCGCGACATCGACTTCGCCCGCAAGTACGGCCTGCCGGTCGTGCCCGTGGTGCTGCCCGCCGACGAGCCGGCCCGCGCCGCCGGGCTCGCCGCCATCGAGGCCGGCACCGCCTTCGACGGCGACGGCGTCATGGTCAATTCCCGTTTCCTCGACGGGATGTCGACCGACGCCGCCTTCGATGCCGTCGTCGCCCGGCTCGAGGCGCAGATGCTGGCCGGACGGCCGCAAGCCGCGCGCCAGACCAATTTCCGCCTGCGCGACTGGGGCATCTCCCGCCAGCGCTACTGGGGCTGCCCGATCCCGATCATCCATTGCGAGGATTGCGGCCCCGTGCCCGTGCCCGCCGCCGACCTGCCGGTGCGCCTGCCCGACGATGCCACCTTCGACAAGCCGGGCAATCCGCTCGACCACCATCCGACCTGGAAGCACGTCCCCTGCCCCGCTTGCGGCAAGCCGGCGCGACGCGAAACCGACACGATGGACACCTTCGTCGACAGTTCCTGGTATTTCGCCCGCTTCACCGACCCGTTCAATGAGGCCGAACCGACGACCCGCGCCGTCGTCGACCGCTGGCTGCCGGTCGACCAGTATATCGGCGGCATCGAGCACGCGATCCTGCATCTGCTCTATTCCCGCTTCTATGCCCGCGCCATGAAGGCGACCGGCCATCTCGGCCTTGACGAGCCCTTTGCCGGCCTGTTCACCCAGGGCATGGTGCTGCACGAGACCTATCGCTCCGCCGCCGGCGACTGGGTATCGCCGGCCGAGGTCGAGGTCTTCACCGACAATGGCCAGCGCCATGCCCGCCATCGCCAGACCGGCGAGACGATCGGCATCGGCTCGGTCGAGAAGATGTCGAAGTCGCTGAAGAACACCGTCGACCCCGACGAGATCATCGCCACCTGGGGCGCCGATACCGCCCGCTGGTTCATGCTCTCCGACAGCCCGCCCGAACGCGATGTCGCCTGGACCGAGGACGGCGCCGACGCCGCTCACCGCTTCGTCCAGCGCGTCTGGCGCCTGACCCAGGAAGCCGCCGAGATCATCCCGCCCGCCGGCACGGCGTTGCCGCCCGTCTGGTCCGATGCCGCCATCGCCGTCCGCAAGGCCGCCCACAAGGCGCTCGCCGCGGTCGAGGATGACATCGAGAAGCTCGCCTTCAACCGCGCCGTCGCCCGCGTCTACGAATTGACCAACGCCTTGCACAAGGCGCTCGGCGACGCCGCCGGCGATGCCAGCCTGAAATCGGCCCTGCGCGAGGGCTTCGAATTCCTCGCCATCGCCATCGCCCCGATGATGCCGCACCTGGCCGAGGCCTGCTGGGAATCGCTCGGCCATCGTGACATGATCGTCAACACGCCCTGGCCGCAAACTGATTCCAGCCTGGTGATCGACGACACGATCACCTTGCCGGTGCAGATCAACGGCAAGAAGCGCGCCGACGTCACCGTCGCCCGCGCCGCCGATGTCGCCGAGGTCCAGGCCGCCGTGCTGGCGCTCGACGCCGTCGTCAAGGCGCTCGAGGGCAAGACGCCGAAGAAGATCATCGTCGTTCCGCAGAGGATCGTGAATGTCGTTGCCTGACCCCTCGACCGCCCGCCTCGCCGTGCGCCGCCTGACCTGGCCCAAGGTCGCGATCCTCTCCGCCCTGGTGGCGGTCGGCGCCACCGGCTGCACCGGCGTTCGCCCGCTCTACGGCTCGGGTCCCTCGGGCCAGCCCGGACCGTCGGCACAGCTGTCGCAGATCCAGCTCGACGTCGTCGACACCCGCGTCGAGCAGCGCCTGCGCAACGAGCTGATCTTCGCCTTCACCGGCGGCGCCGAGGCCGGCAATCCGACCTATCGCGTCGAGGTCCGCCTCACCGACCTGTCCACCGCCGTCGGCGTCGAGCGGCTCGCCGACACCCCGGCCGCCTATATCCTGCAGCTCACCGCCTCGTTCACCCTGATCGAGATCGGCACCGGCCGCACCCTCACCACCGGCACCAGCTTCGCCAACGCCTCGTTCGACTTCTCCGCCCAGCGCTTCGCCAACGTCCGCGCCCGCCGCGACGCCGAAAACCGCGCCGTCACGGTGATCGCCGAGGACATGAAGGCCAAGATCGCCAGCTACTTCGCCACCCGCAAGAGCTGACGCCGGCGCATCGTCCCGATCTGATCCCCCGGATATCGTTTCGCCCGCGACTCGATATCCGGGGTTTTTCATGTCCGGACACTCGGCAGGCCCATTGCCGCCTGCCCCGTGCAAGTCCCCACCCATCCGCGCGCCATCTCAGGCCGCAACGAGTGCTGAACGATGCCGGGCACGTCATGCCATTGGGCATTGAAAAGGACCGATGGTATTCCTGACGCGAATTTCCCATGCCGCTGATGCAGATGAGAAATTCGCACGCCTTCACAGGCCGGCGCGCCAGCGCCAGCGGCCTCTGATATCAACCGGGATCCTGTCGCGGCACGGCGAAGGACCACAATCCGCTTTCCCGCGCCGACGGCCTGGGCTACCAAGGGTCTCCCGCTTCGCACCGGAGCCCCGATGGCCGCGCTCAAGGAACCCGCTCTCACCCGCTTCATCGACAAGCCCGACCCGGGCGTCGGCGTAGTGCTGGTCTTCGGGCCGGATGACGGCCTCGTCTCCGAGCGCGGCCGCGCCATCGTCAAGGCCGCCGCCGGCGGCAAGCTCGACGATTTCTCTGTCGTTCGGATCGATGCCGAATCGATCGCTTCCGATCCCGGCCGCCTCGCCGACGAAGCCCTGTCGGTGTCGATGTTCGGCGGAGGCCGCACCGTCTGGGTCCGCGATATCGGCGGCCGCAACCTTGCCCCGATCGTCGCGCCGCTGCTCGACAAGCTGCCGCGCGACACGCTGATCGTGCTGGAAGCCGGCGATCTCAAGAAAAACGCCGGCCTGCGCGGCCTGATCGAGGATCACCCCCGCGCCATCGCCATCCCCTGCTACGCCGACGACGAGCGCACCCTGCGCACCATGATCGAGGCCGAGGCCAAGGCCCATGGCCTCGCCGTTTCCCGTGAATCCGTCGATGCCCTCGTCGACCTCATCGGCGGCGACCGCCTTGCCTCCCGTGGCGAGGTGCGCAAGCTCTGCCTCTATTGCCAGGGCCGCGACCGCATCGAACTCGCCGATGTCGAGGCGATCCTCGGCGACGTCTCGGCTTTCGCCGTCGATCAGCTGATCGACGCCGTCGCCGGCGGCGATCTCCGCGCCGTCGAGACCGGCATGGTCAAGCTTCCCTCCATCGCCATGCCCGGCTCCGTCGTCGCGGCCCAGGCCGAGCGGCATTTCCTGCTGCTGCAGCGTCTCCGCGCCGAAATCGACGCCGGCCGCCGCGCCGCCGACCTGGTCGAGCGCGCCCAGCCGCCGATCTTCTACAAGCGCCGCCCCAACGTCCTCGCCCAGCTCGCCCTGTGGTCCGCCCCCCGCCTCGACCGCGCCCTCGCCATCCTGCACGACACCGCCGCCCGCTCTCGGCTCGCCTCCGGACGACTCGAAGCAACGATCGTTTCGGAGGCGTTCCTCACCATCGCCCGCGCCGCGGCGGCCGGCAAGGCGCGTGGCTGACGCCATTGGCGCACCGCCGGTCCGCCCGGTTCGACAGCCGCGACCCAGTCAATCAAATCCTCAACATTCTTGGCTAGCTTGCCTGCGTCGAGCCATCGGCCGGCCTGCCACCTATCGGGGCAGGCGCCGCCCGGCTCGAGCCGAGCCAAGAGGACGCGATGCAGATTGACACCAAGAATCAGACCTGGCTGCTGATTTTGATCGCCGGCATCGTCGCCCATTTCGCCGCCCTGCAAGCCGCATCGACGGTCAACGCCCTGTGGTGGGACGAGTATTTCAGCATCTGGGCCTCGGATCCCGCCCTGCCCTTCGCCACGGTCTTCTGGGATCGCATTGCCCCCGACAGCAATCTGCCGAGCTATTTCAGCCTGCTCTCCCTTGTCCGTCGTCTCGGTATCGACTCGAGTCTCGCCGGCCGCCTGATCAACGAAGCCTGCTTCCTCGCCGCCGCCGCCTTTGTCGTCGCCCGTGGCATCCGCACCGACCGGACGCTGGAAGCCGCCGTCGCCGTCGCCGTGTTCCTGATCTCCGCGCCGGTAATCGCCTTCGGCCTTGAACTGCGCGTCTACGGGCCGGCGCTCGCCGCAGTGCTTGCCGCCGCCTGGGCCTCGTTCGACACCATCCAGTCCGATCGCCGGCCGCTGCCCGCATGGCAAATGGCGCTGATTGGCGCCCTCGCCGCCGCGACCCACCTCTATGGCGGCCTCGCCGCCGGCGCCCTCGCCGCCGCCACCCTGATCGTCGCCCGCCGCAACCCGCGCCTTTGGGCCGGCCCCCTCGCCATGGGCACGGCCGCGACCATCGTCACCGGCAGCTGGCTGGTGTGGAATTTCGGCTCGTCCTACCTCGTCTCCCACATCCTGTTCAGCGTCCTCGGCGGCATCCTGCAGGTGTTTTCCTTCGCCGATTTCGTCCTCGGCACGCTGGCGCTGCTGCCCTTCGTCATCGTCGCCCTACTGGTCATGGCCAAGGACCCGGCGACCAAACCGCCGGCCGTCCTCGCCGCCATCGCCATCGCCCTGTTCATCCTGCTGCCGGCGCTGGCATCCTTCGCCAAGCCGATCCTCACCACCCGCTATCTCTATGTCGGCGCCCCGATCTTCACCACCGCCCTCGCCTTCGGCCTCGCCGCCGGCGCCGACCGCCAGACCCGGCAGATCGCCGCGATCACGCTGCTGCTGCTCGCCGCCATCGGCAGCTTCACCGGCATCCAGTTCGTCGCCAACAAGTTCGCCTGGAAAGGCGCCGACATCGTCAGAACCCTCGGCGCCGGTTGCCCGGCCGGGTCGATCAAGGTCAACCGCCCGTTCCGCGCCGAGCAGAACCACCCCTGGCGGTTCGGCCTCGCCATGGCCACCGGCCTGCCCGAGGCAACCTTCGCCGTCACCCGCGACGGCAAGGCCCCCGACTATACCGGCCCCGCCTGCCCGGTCCTCGCCTATGTCGTTCATGTCTGGACCGAGGACGCCAACCTTCCCGATACCGCCGTCCTCGGCGAGCGTTTCGGCTTCGACATCAAGCCCGAACTGAAGCCGACCGTCATCCCCACCGGCAATGGCTATGTCATCGTCAAGCGCGCCGGCAATTGAACGGATGGGGGTGGGTCGCGACCGCCGCCCGTGCGTTCAAGCCAGAAACAGCGTCTATCACCCCGCCGTCAACACCCGCGCGACAGCGGCAGGCGCCCAATCCGACCTCGGATGATCAGGGCTCCGGCGCGCAAGCCAACCGTTTCGGCCGAATCTCCCTCGTTTCGACGCCGGTATTTAACGGCTTGGAGTGAAGACGCGCTCCGTTTCGAGTCCGACTCAACCCGTTTCGAGGCCAACTCGATCCGCAGACGGTCCAGCTTCGGTCTCCGATGCAGTCGAGCCAACCTGTCCGCCTCGCCTCGCACCCCTCCAAGGCCCCAGCCCAACGCAAAACGCCGCCCGGCGGGGGCATCCCGGCGGGCGGCGTCGAGGGTTTCACGCGAATCCGCGTCGGCGTCAGCCGTTTTGCAGCCGCCGGACCAGTTCGTCCAGCTGCTCCAGCGTCCGATACTTGATCCGCATCTCGCCGCCATTGTCGCGGTGCTCGATCGACACCAGCAGCCCCAGCATGTCCGACAGGCTCTTTTCCAGCGCTTCGGTATCGGCATCCTTGAACTTGCGCGGCCGGCCCGACTTCTTGTCCTTGCCGATCTTCGGTTCCTGAGCGATCTGCTCCGCATCGCGCACCGACAGCCCCTGCTCGACGATCCGCTCGGCGATCGCCTCCGGGTTTTCCGCCGTGATCAGCGCCCGGGCGTGACCGGCCGTCAGCCGGCCGTCCTTGACGTAGTCCTGCACCTTGGACGGCAGCTTCAAAAGCCGCAGCGTGTTGGCCACATGGCTGCGGCTCTTGCCGATCACCTGCGCCAGGTCGTTCTGGGTGTAGTCGAATTCGGCGATCAGCTGGTCATAGCCATAGGCCTCTTCCAGCGCATTCAGATCGGCGCGCTGGACATTTTCGATGATGGCGATTTCCAGCGCTTCCTTGTCGGTGAAGTCGTTCACCAGCACCGGCACCTCATGCAGCCCGGCGCGCTGCGCCGCCCGCCAGCGCCGTTCGCCGGCGATGATCTCGTAGCGATCCGCCTGCCCCGCCACCGGCCGCACCAGGATCGGCTGGATGATGCCCTTTTCCTTGATCGAGGCCGCCAGCTCGTTCAGCTCGTCTTCCTGAAAGAACCGACGCGGATTGCGCGGATTGGCGCGAACGAACTCGATCGGCACCCGCCGCTGCAGCTTCGCCCGCTCGACAACCGTCGCCTCCGGCTCGGAGTCCCCCAGCAATGCCGCCAACCCACGCCCCAGGCGCCTACGCTCGTCAGCCATCATCATCCCCACCCCGCATCACGCCAACAGTTCCGGCCTGATGCGATCATTCCGGAAGCGAATTGAAAGTCAACCTGGCCCGATCGCCCGCCGCTTGCGTTGATCGAGCCGCACTGCCGGTTCGCCCGTCAGTGACCCCGAAGCTCACGCCGCGTCGGCCCTCAGCCGCTTTTCCCGCTGAATGATCTCCGACGCCAGCCGCAGATAGGCCTGGCTGCCCGAGCACTTCAGATCGTAGAGCAACGCCGGCTTGCCATAGGACGGCGCCTCGGAGACCCGGACATTGCGCGGGATCACCGTGTCATACACCGCCGACCCCATATGTTCGCGCACATCCGCCACCACCTGGCTGGAGAGATTGTTGCGCGCGTCATACATCGTCAGCACGATGCCGTGGATGCTCAGCTCCTTGTTGAGCGAGCCCTTGACCTGCTCCACCGTCGACAACAGCTGCGACAGACCTTCCAGCGCGAAGAACTCGCACTGCAGCGGCACCAGCACCGAATGCGACGCCGACATGGCATTGATCGTCAACAGGTTCAGCGACGGCGGGCAATCAACCAGCACATACGAGATGCGCGGCAGCCCGGTGCCCTCGCGGGCATCCGCCACCCGCGCCGCATACTCGGCGATGGCCTTGCGCAGCCGGAACGCCCGGTCGCTGGTATGGGCAATCTCCAACTCGACCCCGAGCAGATCCAGCGTCGACGGCGCCACCCACAGCCGGGGAACGGCGGTCTCCACCAGTGCCTCATCCAGCCGCGCCTCGCCGACCAGCACGTCATAGGTCGAGACCTTGCGCGACCGCCGATCGATGCCAAGCCCGGTCGACGCATTGCCCTGCGGATCGAGGTCGATGATCAGCACTTCTTCCCCGATCGCCGCCAGCGCGGTGCCGAGATTGATGGCTGTCGTGGTCTTGCCGACGCCGCCCTTTTGGTTGGCGAGCGACAGAACCCTCGGATGAGACGGCAGCGCGGTCATTATCAAGCTCCGATCTGGGAGAGTTTGGGTCGGCGCACGGCCCGTGAGATATCCACGAGCACGCCTTCGGAATTGACCTTGCTCGAATGTTGTATCAGATCGATGTCCCAAGATAGAGTAGCTTCACGCAACTCCGACGCAAAATCTTGTCCCTTGTGGAAAACGCACGGCACATTCAGCGCCGTCAGCGGCTCCACCAGGTCCAGCAGCGCCGCAAGCGACGCCAGGGCCCGGGCCGATATTGCTTGTGGCGGTGCCGAAACGATTCGCGGGATGGCTTTTTCAATTCGCTCGCAGATCACTTCGGCCGGCGCACCGGTTTCCCGCGCCACAGTGCGCAAAAATGCCGCCTTGCCGGAATTGCTTTCCACCAGCCGAACCCGGGCTCCGGGTCGGTCCGCCAGCGCGATCGCCGTCACCAACCCCGGAAACCCGGCACCGGATCCGATATCCAGCCAATCCGACACCTCCAGCCGCAGCGCATGGACCTGAAACGAATCGGCGATATGCCGCTCCCACAAAACTGGCAACGTGCTTGGCGCCACCAGATTCTGGCTCTTCTGCCATTTCCGCACCAGTTCGGCATAGATCGACAGCCGCGATAACGTTTCACGTGAAACATCAAACCGGCTGGTTAACGATTCCACGCCATCAAGCCCCGCCATCAGCACCCTCACTCTCGGCCGATTGAACGAGGCCGCCTTATCAGAATCGTTTCGAGTCAGAATCAAGTGCGGTCGCCAGTACACGAACCCTGACGGGGCCGAACCAATCAACCGCCCTTTCGCAACCGCGCCAGCACCAAGCCCAACGCCGCCGGCGTCATTCCGTCGATCCGTCCGGCCTGTCCGATGGTTGCCGGTCGAACCCGCTCGAGCTTGTCGCGCATCTCATTCGACAGCCCGGCCAGTCCGCGGAACTCGAAATCCGTCGGTATCGCCACTGCCTCGTCCCGCCGCAGCGCATCGATGTCGCTGTTCTGCCGATCGAGGTAAACCGCATACTTCGCGTCGACTTCCAGCTGCGGCGCGATGCCGGCACTGATCGACCCGAGCTCCGGCCAGATGCCCTTCAGCGTGGCGAAGTCGATATCGGGATAGGCAAGCAGGTCAAACGCGCTGCGCCGGACCCCATCGAGGTTAATCCGCAATCCCTTGCGGTTGGCATCCGTCGGCGTGATCATCAGGCTATCCAGCAACGCCCGCGCCTGTTCCAACGCCGCCAGCTTGGCGCCGAACGCCGCCGAGCGTTCAGTGCCCACGAGCCCAAGCGCCTTGCCCATCGGCGTCAGCCGCTGGTCGGCATTGTCCGCCCGCAGCAGCAACCGGTACTCGGCGCGCGAGGTAAACATCCGATACGGCTCGCTGACCCCCCGCGTCACCAGGTCGTCCACCATCACCCCGAGATAGCCATCGGCACGGCCGAACACATGGCCATCCGTGCCGCCGGCGCGACACGCTGCATTCAGGCCGGCGATCAGCCCCTGCGCCGCCGCCTCCTCATAGCCGGTAGTACCGTTGATCTGGCCGGCGAGAAACAACCCGCGCGCCTTCTTCACCTCAAGCGTCGCCGCCAGTTCCAGTGGATCGACATGGTCATACTCGATCGCATAGCCCGGCCGCAGCATCCGCACCCGCTCCAGCCCGGGAATGGTCGCCAGCAACGCCGCCTGCGCATCCTCCGGCAGCGACGTCGAGATGCCGTTCGGATAGACCGTATCGTCGTCAAGGCCTTCCGGCTCGAGGAACACCTGATGCCCGTCGCGCTCGCCAAAGCGGACGATCTTGTCCTCGATCGACGGGCAATAGCGCGGCCCCCGGCTCTGGATATGTCCGCCATACATCGCCGAGCGATGCAGATTGGCCTCGATCACCGCATGCGTCGCCGCCGTCGTCCGGGTGATGCCGCAGCTGATCTGCCGGTTCGGCAGATGCGTCGTCAGCGTCGAGAACGGCTCCGGCTCGTCATCGCCGTCCTGGCGCTCCACCGCAGCCCAATCGATCGTCCGGCCATCCAGCCGCGCCGGCGTCCCGGTCTTCAGCCGTCCGAGCCGCACACCGATCCTTGCCAGCGTCGCGCTCAACCCTACCGACGGCGCCTCGCCCATCCGGCCGGCAGGATAGCGCGTCTCGCCAATATGGATCAGCCCATTGAGGAACGTGCCGGTCGTCAACACCACCGCACCGCACGCGATCACCCGTCCATCCGCCAACGTTACGGATACGACTCGATCGCCGTCCAGCCCGAGGTCGACCGCATCACCCTCGATCACCTTGAGCCCGGCCGCCGCTTGGATCGCTGCCTGCATCGCCAGGCGATAGAGCTTGCGGTCGGCCTGCGCCCGGGGTCCTCGCACCGCCGGCCCCTTGCGTCGGTTCAGCATCTTGAACTGGATGCCACCGAGATCGGCAACCCGGCCCATCAACCCGTCCAGCGCGTCAATCTCCCGCACCAGATGCCCCTTGCCGAGGCCGCCAATCGCCGGATTGCACGACATCACGCCGATCGTGTCGAAGCGATGGGTGAGCAGCGCCGTCCGGGCGCCAACCCGCGCCGCCGCCGCCGCTGCCTCGCAGCCGGCATGCCCCCCACCAATGACGATGACATCGTAGTTCATGCGCCCTGTCTCTTCACGTCGTATCGGCGGTGATCGGCCCGGCTCGCCCTGCCATCCGGCTGCAGCCGCCGGATGCCCATTGGCGACGGCGGGGCGCCACGACAGCTTTCCGCCGCTCCCGGCCAAATCAACCTCACGATCTCGATGGAACAGCGCCGATTTAACCCGTGAGCGTCAACGCGTCAAAACAATTGCCGCCGCATCCGTCCAAATTCGCCGGTTTCACGCGAATCCGTCGCCCTGCCACGCCTCGCAGCCTCGCAGCGCCGGCTGCCGATTGACCGTTTCGAGTCAGAATCGAAGCCTCGAACAGCTCACAAAACCAGGTTGTTCCGGCTGCAGAATGATTCACGTGAAACACCTGAATGTTTTACGTGAATCATTTTCGCCGGGCTTAGGTCTCACTTGCCGACGCAGAACTCCCGGAAGATCACGTCCAGCAGATCATCCGTGCCGATCGCCCCGGTGATCCGGCCGATCTCGTCGCCCGCCCGCCGCAGCAATTCGCCCCTCAGCTCGATCGGGATATCGGCGCCACGCACCGCGTCGCGCATCCAGCCGATCGCCCGCGCCACCGACTGGAAGTGCCGCTCCCGCGTCATCAGCCCGATCTCGGCATTGCCGGCCGCGCCGCCGGCAAACCCCGCAAGTCGCTCGATCAGCGCCTCAAGCCCCTCGCCGCTTCGAACCGAGATTCGAAACGAGTCCGAATCGATCGCCGGCGCGGCCTCATCGGCGCGGCTGACAATCTCCCAGACCGGCGTCGACGCTTCAAGCGTCGGTAGCGGCCCGCCGTCACCATTTGCCGGCCGCAGCCACAGCACCAGATCCGCCGTCTCGGCCCGCGCCAATGCCCGCCGGATCCCCTCCGCCTCGATCAAGCCCGCCGCTTCCCGCAGGCCCGCCGTATCGATCAACCGCACCGGCACGCCGCCGAGATCGAGGTCAACCTCGAGCGCATCGCGCGTCGTCCCCGCCTCCGGGCTGACGATCGCCACGTCGCGCTGCGCCAGCGCATTGACCAAGGACGATTTGCCGGCGTTCGGCGGCCCCAGCACCGCGACAACGACGCCACGGCGGATCCGCTCACTCACTCGCGACGCCGTCAGCTCCGCCTGCATCTCGGCCGCCAGAGCCGCGATCTCCGCCCAGGTCCGCTCCGCCACCCCATCGGGAATGTCGGCCTCCTCGGTGAAATCCAGCTCCGCCTCGATCCACGCCCGCGCCCGAATGAGCCGCGCCCGCCAATCGCTCAGACGCCGCCCGAGGCCACCTTCCGCCTGCCGCAGCGCTTGCCGCCGCTGCGCCTCGGTCTCCGCCGCCAGCAGGTCGGCAAAGCCCTCGACCTCGGTCAGATCCATCCGGCCATTGTCATAGGCCCGCCGGGTGAACTCGCCCGCCTCCGCCATCCGCACTCCATGGAGACGCAACACCACGCGCAACACCGCCGCCACCACGGCCCGGCTGCCATGCACCTGCAGCTCCGCCATATCCTCGCCGGTAACCGTGTGGGGTCCCGGCAACCACAGCACCACCGCCTGGTCCAACGCCTCGCCATTCGCCGGATCACACAGCCGCCTCACACTCGCCTTGCGCGGCTCCGGCAGTTTCCGACAGATGGTTTCGATGACGAATCGGCTCTTCGGTCCGCTGATCCGGATGACCGCAACGCCGCAGGGCAGGGCGCCGCTCGACAAGGCGCAGATGGTTTCATCCCGGTGGGCAATCAACATTACGGCTCCGAATCCAAACACGTTCGCCGGCGTCCGGCATCACGATCATGCCGGACATCTACATGTCGAGCCGCGTCTCTTCGTCAAGCCCCGCGCCTCGATCGGGCCGACGGCGAAATCTTCTTTGAGTGATCCGATGGTGACGCGATCATTCCCCAAGGGGCGGAAACTCATCGCGATCGACGAGACGGGGAGGGGAGGGCGCCGCACGCGAGGGCTCGTGTCAGGGACATGGGAATTTGCAGGCCACTCGTCCGCCTGATCTGCGATCGCGCGTCGCGCCAGACGTAGTTGGAAACACGATCCCACTGCACAGTCGAAAGACCGGCGCCCGGCCTCCCGTCACCGTCTTGTCCCAAACGACGATCTCCCGCCCTCGCACCCTCCGATCAGGAGCTTCCGTCTCGAAGCCGAGTCAATCTGCACTCGGGGCAGCGCCTGCCATATCGAACCCGCCGATTCGTGCAGCCACGGCAACACCTGCGTCAACGCCCGCGCCGATCGGTGACGCTGGTCTGCTCAAGACCGGCAACCATCGACCTACGTCGCGTCGCCTCCAATACCGAACGCCGCCCCGGCCGCATCTTTGCCGCGCTCGCCGTCTCTTCGATTCCGGATCGCATCTGCGTCCCCACATCATCGATCCGACGCTCCGACCCACCACCCCTGATTCACGTGAAACACCAAGCCTCGATCATCCCGATCCGTTCGCATCCGAATCGACCACAAATGCAAAGGCCGGAGCAATGCCCCGGCCTCGTCATTTCCCATCCGATTCGAACGGCCTTCCGGTCCGCTCGTCGCCTCAGGTATTCATCGAGTCGAAGAAGTCGGAATTGCTCTTGGTCTGCCGCAGCTTGTCGATCAGGAACTCGATCGCGTCGACCGTCCCCATCGGCGTCAGAATACGCCGCAGCACATAGGTCTTCTTCAGTACGTCATTCGGCACCAGCAGCTCTTCCTTGCGGGTGCCGGAGCGGGTGATATCCAGCGCCGGGAAGGTGCGCTTGTCGGCGACCTTGCGGTCGAGGATGATTTCCGAATTGCCGGTGCCCTTGAACTCCTCGAAGATCACTTCGTCCATGCGCGAGCCGGTATCGATCAGCGCCGTGGCGATGATCGTCAGCGAGCCGCCTTCCTCGATATTGCGGGCGGCACCGAAGAACCGCTTCGGCCGCTGCAACGCGTTGGCATCGACACCGCCGGTCAACACCTTGCCCGACGACGGCACCACCGTGTTGTAGGCGCGCCCCAGGCGGGTGATCGAGTCGAGCAGGATCACCACGTCGCGGCCATGCTCCACCAGGCGCTTGGCCTTCTCGATGACCATTTCCGCCACCTGCACATGCCGCCCCGCCGGCTCGTCGAAGGTCGAGGACACCACCTCACCCTTCACCGTCCGCTTCATGTCGGTGACTTCTTCCGGCCGCTCGTCGATCAGCAGCACGATCAGATAGCACTCCGGGTGATTCGAGGTGATCGCCTTAGCGATGTTCTGCAGCAGCACGGTCTTGCCGGTGCGCGGCGGCGCCACGATCAACGCGCGCTGGCCCTTGCCGAGCGGCGCGACGATGTCGATGATTCGCGACGACAAATCCTTCGACGTCGGCTCCGCCTGCTCCATCTTCAGCCGCTGGTCCGGATAGAGCGGCGTCAGGTTGTCGAAGTTGATCTTGTGACGAGCCTTTTCCGGCTCCTCGAAATTGATCGTGTTGAGCTTCAGCAGCGCGAAATAGCGCTCGCCTTCCTTCGGGCTGCGGATATGGCCCTCGACCGTATCGCCGGTCCGCAGGCCAAACCGCCGGATCTGCGACGGCGAAACATAGATGTCGTCCGGGCCCGGCAGATAGTTGGCGTCCGGCGACCGCAGGAAGCCGAAGCCGTCGAGCAATACCTCGACGACGCCCTCGCCGATGATCTCGGTCTCTTGCGCCGCCAATTGCTTGAGAATGGCGAACATCAGCTCCTGCTTGCGCAGGGTACTGGCATTCTCGATTTCCAGTTCCTCCGCGAAAGCCAAAAGCTCGGTCGGGGATTTGGCCTTGAGGTCCTGGAGCTTGATCTGCTGCATCGATGAATCCGTCATTGGAATACGACCGCCCGCGCGCTGAAAACGCGACAAGAGAAAACGCCGGGACCTGATCGTTCTAGAAGGTGCAGATGTGAGAACCCGCCTTGAGGCTTGGGTTCCGGCCTTCACGCACAACCCCGTGCGGACGCCCCTCTGCTTTTGGTGAGAGGCCGCCACCATAACCGCGCCGGCCCGACCCGGCAAGTCCTAGATTTCGGCCAAACGGCAACCGCGACAATCAGAACGGCTTGACGATCACCAGAATGACGATGCCGATCATCAACAGCGTCGGCACTTCGTTCATGAAGCGGAAGAACCGTCCCGGCTTCAAATTGCGATCCTCGGCAAATGCCCGCACCCAGCCGGCCTGCATCCCGTGATTCGCCGAAAGCGCCAGCACCAGCGCAAGCTTGCCGTGGAACCAGCCGGCCGTATACCAG
>JAEULV010000091.1 GCA_016793065.1 Hyphomicrobiaceae bacterium | reverse complement strand
CGCGCCCCCGCCCTCAGATCCGCGCCACGATGCTCTTGACCTTGCAGTAGCTCTTGACGGCGTCGATGCCTTTTTCGCGGCCGAAGCCGGATTTGCGGTTGCCGCCGAAGGGGACTTCGATGCCGCCGGCGAAATACTCGTTGATGTAGACCTGGCCGGCGTCGACATCGCGGGCGAAGCGATAGGCCTTGGTCAGGTCGGCGGTGTAGATGCCGGCGGCGAGGGCGAATTCGGTGGCATTGGCGACGGCGATGGCCGCGTCGAGATCGTCGACGACCTGCACCGCCAGCACCGGCCCGAACACTTCCTCCTGCACGATCGGGTCGGCCGGGGAGGCGGCCTCGATGATGGTCGGGCGATAGAACCAGCCGCCGCCATGGCTGGCGGCATCGGCGATGCGGCCGCCGGCGTGGATGATGTTGCCGTTGGCGCGGGCGCGCTCCACATGCGCGGCGATGCGATCGAGATGGGCGGCGGAGTTCACCGGGCCGACATCGGGATTGTCGAGGCCATGGCCGAGGCTCAGCGCCTCGGCGGCGCGGGCAAGCCGGGCGATGAACTCGGCGGCGATCGACCGTTCGACCACCAGCCGCGACCCGGCCGAGCAGATCTGGCCGGCATTCTCGAAGATCGCGCCAAGCACCCCGCTGGCGGCGGCGTCGAGATCGGCATCGGCGAGGACGACGAGCGGCGACTTGCCGCCGAGTTCCAGCACGACGCGGGTGACGTTGACGGCCGCCGCCTGCATCACCGCGATGCCGGTCGGCACCGAGCCGGTGAAGGTGACGTGGTCGACGCCCGGATGGGCGACCAGCGCCGCGCCGGCCTCGCGCCCGAGGCCGGTGACCACATTGAACACGCCCGCCGGCAGGCCGGCCTCGGCGAGCAGCTCGGCCAGCAGCAGCGCCGAGAACGGGGTGGTCTCCGCCGGCTTGGCAACGACGGCGCAACCGGCGGCGAGCGCCGGGGCGATGCCGCGGGCGGCGGTGGAGATCGGATAGTTCCACGGGATCACCTGGGCGGCGACGCCGACCGGCTCGTCGACGGTGAAGCCGACATAGTCGCGCCCGAGCGGCAGGCTGGCGCCTTGCAGCTTGTCGCAGCAGCCGGCGTAATATTCGAAGGTGCGCGCCACCGAGCGGATGTCGCCCTCGGCCTCGCTCAGCCGCTTGCCGGCATCGAGGCTTTCGACCACGGCGAGGCGGGCGGCATCGCGGCGCACCAGCTCGGCCGCCTTCATCAGGATCCGGCCGCGCTCCGCCGGGGCCATGTCGCGCCACGGGCCGGCAAGCGCGGCGCGGGCCGAGGCAACGGCGCGGTCGACATCGGCGGCGTCGCCGGCGGCGAAGCGGGCAAAGACCGCGCCGCGCCCGGGATCGAAACTGTCGAGCATCCGGCCCGACAGGCCGGCGACATGGTCGCCGTCGATGAAATGGCCGGTCGGCAGGCCGCGCAGCGTTCCGGTGGCGCGGATTTCGGCGATCAGGGCGTCGCGGCTCGCGGACATGGCTTCGTTCCCGGGGCTTTGGCCGGCGCGGCGCCAACGGCGCGATCCGTCGGGCAGGCGCGGGCAGTTGGCGCAAGGCTAGCGGATGGCGGCGGCAAGGCAAAATCCGATTTGCGCTAAAAACTCGCTCGCGAAATGCCTTCAAGGCATGACCGGCGGCGGCGCAAATGAAAAGGCCGCGCACTTGGCGCGGCCTTCTGCCGTGAGCGTGGCGTTGCCGCGATCAGCCGACGATTTCGTTGCCGGCGAAGAACTGGGCGATTTCGATCGCGGCATTGTCGACGCTGTCGGAGCCGTGGGCCGAGTTCTCGCCCATCGACAGGGCGAACAGCTTGCGGATGGTGCCCTCGGCGGCATTGGCCGGGTTGGTGGCGCCCATCACTTCGCGATACTTGGCGACGGCGTTGTCGGCTTCGAGCACCTGCACCACGACCGGGGCCGAGGTCATGAACTCGACCAACTCGCCGAAGAACGGCCGCGCCGAATGGACGGCGTAGAAGGTCTCGGCCTGGGCCTTGGTCATGCGGATGCGCTTCTGCGCGACGATGCGCAGGCCGGCGGCCTCGATCACGGCATTGATGGCGCCGGTCAGGTTGCGGTTGGTGGCATCCGGCTTGATGATGGAGAAGGTCCGCTCGATGGCCATGTTACTATCCTTTGGTGGTAGGTCGGAGGAAAGGTGCGCCTCTATAGCGGAGCGTCGCGACCTTTCCAAGACCCTGCCGCTTTCGCGGGCAAAGGCGCATTATTCCAGAGGCCGAAGGCGCTGACGCGCCCGGCCTCCGGGGAAGCGCGAATTTCTCATCTGCATCGGCGGCGTGAGAATTTCGCGTTAGGAATACCATCGGTCACTTTCAAGACCCGATGGTATCAGATCAGCAAGCTTTCGCCCGGTTTCGGCGTGTGGACGGTGATGCCGCTGCCGGCGAGCCCGGCGATCAGCTTGTCGGGATTGGGGTCGAGCAGCGGGAATGTGCCGTAGTGGCAGGGGATCACGTGGCGCGGCTTGAGGAAGCGCTCGGCGGCGATGGCCGCCAGCTTGCCGTCCATGGTGAAGCGGTCGCCGATCGGCAGGATGGCGATGTCGGGGGCGTGGAATTCGCGGATCAGGGCCATGTCGGAGAAGATGTCGGTGTCGCCGGCGAAATACAGCGTCGGCTCGCCCTCGGCCTTGATGACGACGCCATGCGGATTGCCGAGATAGAGCGGCGGCATGGTGAGCGTCGACGCCGACGAATGGTGGGCGGTGGTCAACGACACCCGGAAGGCGCCGAGATCGACGCTGCCGCCGGAATTCATCGGGTTGATCGCCTGATGCCCCTTGGAAGCGGCATACATGCAGATCTCCCAATTGGCGGTCAGCGTCGCGCCGGTTGCCTTGAGGATGTCGAGCGTATCGCCGAAATGGTCGTCATGGCCGTGACTGAGGATGACATGCCCGGCGCCCTCGCCGACGCTGGCGGCGGTGACACCAGCGGGAACGCTCGGATTGCCGCTGATGAACGGGTCGAGCACGATGGCGGTATCGCCGAATTCGATGCGAAAGGCCGAATGGCCGTACCAGGTGATTTTCATGGGGATCCCCCTGCCTCGAATATTGTCCTTGTCGGCGGCGTTGCCGCCGTCGCGGGCGGGTCAAGCCGCCGGAACCCGACAGTAGCCGCCGCGCGGGCGCAGGGAAACCGCCTCCCGCGCCCGCGCCGGTGCCAAGGTGGCCTTTGTCGCAATCCTGCCGGCGGGCGGCACGGCAGGCGATGGCCACGGGGCAGGGCAGGGGCCTTGCTTTTTCTGTGGCATTGCCGGCGCGAATGGGCTTTGTGGTGCCGCACGCAACGCAATGAACGGACCCCGCCTTGGCCGCCGACCCGACCCTCGCCCTTGCCGACCTCGCCATGCGCCTGCCGACGGGCAAGCGGCTGTTCGGGCTGGATCTGGGCACCAAGACCATCGGCATCGCGGTGTCGGATGTGTTCGGCCAGATCGCGACGCCGCTGACGACGATCCGGCGGGTGAAGTTCACCCCGGATGTCCAGGCCCTGCTCGGCCATGCCGACAAGCACCAGATCGGCGGCATGATCATCGGCCTGCCGTTGAACATGGACGGATCGGAGGGGCCGAGGGCCCAGGCGACGCGGTCTTTCGTGCGGGCGCTGGCGCCGCTGGCCAAATGCCCGATCTGCTATTGGGACGAACGGCTGTCGACGGTGGCGGCGGAACGGGCGCTGCTGGCCAGCGACATGTCACGGGCCAAGCGCGCCGATCTCATTGATGCCCACGCCGCCGCGTTCATCCTGCAGGGCGCGCTCGACCGCATCGCCCGCCTGCGCGACGATGCCGACCGCGCCGCCGAGGGCGATCTCGACCATCTGCCGTGATGCCGGAGCATGTGCCCAATGGTTGCGATGACGTGTAATTTCGCGTCGTCGATCAGCGCACGCGGGTGCGGTTGATCTGGCTTGCCTGGGACGCCGCTTCCATCCGCGCCATGTCGATCAGGTAGGCGAGGAAATCCAGGCGCGCCCGGTTGGCGAGATCGTAGAGCGCGGTGGTCTGATGCTCGATATAGCTGGCGGTTTCGGCGGCAGTCGTCGGCCTCAGCTCGTCATTGACCATCATTTCCCCCATCGCACACTCCCGCTTTCGCGGATGGCATCGTTGTTCCATCCCCGGCATTGCCCCACCCTGTTTGTACAAGCGTGCAACCCGGTCGACCCGGATTGCACCCTATTGCGTGTAGGAAATACGTCTATCATTTAAAGAGTGTATTTTCTACAACCTGGGTAGTGCTACCGTGAAAAATCAATCACAGGCAAATTAAAGGTTGTAGTCAGGCTGCAAAATTAGGTTAGGGAAGCTGGCGGGAGCCCGTCCGGAAAATAGGACTTGGATCCTGCCCGCCGCGCCCGGCTTGGCCGGTTTGATTCGACGGCCGAGTGCGTTGCGCCACGCGCCTCCGGTGGACGCGGGCAGGGGAGTGCGGGGACAACGGCGATCGCCGCCGTGAACCCGACGCCCGGCGATGACATCCGCCGGTGCATACTTTGCAATTCGGCCTCGCCTGCACCACATTCGGAGTCCGGGTTCGGAAATCGGCAGGCTGCGGTCGCGGCGGCCGGTTCCGTTGCCCTCATGACTTTTTCCGGATGGTGTCGACGTGTCGGATGTCACCCTGCCCAATCTGATCACCGTTGGCCGGCTGATCATCGTGCCGCTGGTTGTGTGGTTCATCGCCGAGGAGCGGCTCGATCTGGCGTTCTGGTTCTTCCTGCTGGCCGGCATTTCCGACGGGCTGGATGGTTGGATCGCGCGCAGGTTCGATCTGCGCTCGGCGCTGGGGGCGTTTCTCGATCCGATCGCCGACAAGGTGCTGCTGGTGTCGATCTACATCACCCTGTCGGTGGTCGGCATCCTGCCGCACTGGCTGGTGATCCTGGTGGTGTCGCGCGATGTGCTGATCGTCGGCGCCTTCCTGTTGACCTGGGTGATGGAGCAGCCGATCGAGGCCAAGCCGTTGATGGTGTCGAAGGTCAACACCGCGGCGCAGATCACGCTTGCCGTGTTCGTGCTCGGCGGCGAGGCGTTCCGGCTGCATCTGGGGCCGCTGATCGAAATCGGCGTCTATGTCACCGGCGCGCTGACGGCGATCTCCGGCGGCGCCTATGTGCTGCAATGGCTGGCGGCGATGTCGGCGGATCCCGGATCGCCGGGCTTGCCGAACGCGTCCAAATCGTCGACCAATGACGACGACAAGATCGCGGCCGACAGGGAGCAACAGCGGTGACACTGCAACGCCAGATCCGGTTCTGGGTCTTCACCGCCATCGCCTTCGGCGTGTTCCTCTATCTGTTTTCCAGCGTGCTGCTGCCGTTCGTCGCCGGCATGGCGCTGGC
>JAEULV010000077.1 GCA_016793065.1 Hyphomicrobiaceae bacterium | reverse complement strand
TGGTCGTGCATGCCGGAACCCACAAAACCGCGTCCACCTACTTCCAGCATGTTTTGGTGCTCAACGAGCGGCAGCTGGCTGAGCGCGGCATCTACACGCGGCCAGACGCCAAGATGACGGGTAACCACGGCACCGCCTGGATGACGCTGCTTGAGGATTACCGCCATGTCGCCGCCCACGTGCAAGAAGCGGCGCGGATGAACCTCAAGGCAGCGCTGCTCTCCTCGGAGGATTTCGAGACGCTGATCTTTGACCCACGCCGAGCCCGTCTCGTTGAAGAGAGCGCTCGCGAAGCCGGCGCCACGTCGATCGAATGGGCCTTCTGCCTCCGGGCCCCGGGCGCATATTTCAGCAGCCTGGCGGCTCAGCTAAGCAAGATGGCGTTCGTCGACTATGTCGGCGCTCTGGGTACCGCATTGCGAGACGGGCGTGTTCGCGTCTTTCGGGAAGCCCGACGGTACCCGCTCTACTGGGACTTCTGCTTCGATTACGAACGCCATCTCTCGGCGTTCGCCGCCGCCGTAGCGGGCAAGGTCAGCTTCCACGATTTCGACGACAGGGAGCCATTTCCCGCCCACCGGATCCTCGCCAATCTCGGTGTCGATCCGCGCTCGCTGGAAATCCCGGGAAGCGCATCGCGCAATCAGAGGCTCGAGCCGAAGGTGGCCGAAGACAACCGTGTTGCGGTGCTGAGTGGCATTCTCGAAGCTGCTGGAGTTTCGGGCAGCGCCGTCGCGAGCTTCGGTGACTACATGCGCGTTCCCGCAGAATTGCAGGATGAGGCCGCTGCTGCCTTGGACCGTCGCTTCGGGGACGGACTAAGACGCCTGCTCACGCGGATCTAGGGCGACCGGAGCAAGCGTATTCGCGTCCCATCCGGACGAGGCCTCCGGCACCCTCCTCCTTGATTTGCGTCAAAGCGCGCTGCGCACCACCTGTTAGGCGTGTGGGCATCACCGATGCAGGAGGTTGCCTTGTACAAGCACATCATCGTCGCCATCGACGGCACCGAACTGACGCCGAAGGTTCTCGAACACGCCCTGGCGATCGCCCGGGAAGCCGGGGCGAAGGTCGAGGTCGTGACGGTCACCGAACCCTCCGTCCTCGTCGCGCCCGGGGCCGAGCTGATCACGATCTCCACGCGCGAGCTCCTCGAAGAGCTCGAGAAGGCCAAGGCGGCGGAGGCGCGGGTGATCCTCGCCGGCGTCCAGGACGCCGTGAAGGCGTCCGGCGTGAGCGCCGACTACCGGCATGTCCGCCAGCAGATCCCGTCCGATGGAATCATCCAGGTGGCCGAAGAGCTTGGCGCCGACCTCATCGTCATGGGGTCGCACGGCCGGCGCGGCATCAAGCGGCTGCTGCTGGGCAGCCAGGCGAGCGATGTCCTGGCGCGCAGCAAGGTGCCGGTGCTGATCGTCAAATAGCCGCTCCGGCGCGCGCTTGCCGCCCGCCGGTCACGGCGCTATGCACGGCGGATCAAGAGCTTCAGCAGGGCCTCAGATGACCGACTACGACCGCGCGCGCAAAGTGATGGTGGACAACCAGCTTCGGACCGCCGGAATCACCGACCGGCGGCTGTTGGCCGCGATGGGCGAGGTGCCGCGCGAGCGGTTCGTCCCCGAGGTTCGGCGCGGCCTTGCCTATATCGACGACGCGATTCCGGTGGGCGGCGCGCGCAAGCTGGGCGCCCCGGCGCCGTTCGCCAAGCTCGTCCAGCTTGCCGAGATCGACGGCACCGATCATGTGCTCGATCTGGGATGCGGCACCGGCTATTCCGCCATGGTTCTCGGCCGGCTCGGGGCGAGCGTCGTGGCTGTCGAGAGCGAACCGGCGCTGGCGGCGGAAGCCCGCTTCACGCTGGGCGCGGTCGGCGCGGCCAACGTCACGGTGGTCGACGGCCCGCTCGAAACCGCCGGCAAATCGAAGGCCCCCTACGACGTGATCGTCATCGAGGGGGTGGTCGAGCAGGTCGCCGATGCGCTGTTCGCCCAGCTCAAGCCCGAAGGCCGGCTCGTCGCCCTGGTCGCCGAACGCGGCCGCCCGGCGGTGGCGCACCTGTTCGCGCGCTCCGGCAAGGGCATCGCGTCGCGCGCCGTGTTCGACGCACAACTGCCGCCGCTCGCGCCCCGGCAGGACGACCGCTTCGTCTTCTGACGGTCACGGCGCGCTACTAAACCGCGCGTACCATGTGTTGCCCGTGCACCACGCGATGGGCAAATCACACATTAAATTTTCGCAGCCCTTGCGCGCAAAAGTTGTCGGACCCAACTGCGCGGCATAGGGTGCATGGGCTCGGAGGCAGTTGATGTTGTTTTCTCGTAGTGTGCGTGCGGGCGCACTTGCCCTTTTGTTTTGTTCGTTGCCGGCCCTGGCCCACGCTGAAACGCTGCGTGAGGCGCTGACCAGCGCTTACGTCAACAATCCCTCGATCCTGTCGGCGCTGCTCAACGTCAAGTCGACCGCCGAAAACATCGCCATGGCGAAGTCGGCCAAGCTGCCCACCATTGGTGCCACGATCAGCGGCCAGAACAGTTACACCTTCGATGGCACCAACGATCTGGGGGTGCCGTCGGTCAATGTCGGCGTCACCTACAACCAGACGCTGTTCGACAATTTCAAGAGCGACGCGGATATCGAGGCGGCGCGCGCCATCACGGAAGCCAGCCGCTACTCGCTGCAGAACTCCGAACAGAACGTCTTCCTTGCGGTGGTCCAGGCCTATATGGGCGTCATCCGCGACACCCAGCTCGTCCAGCTCCGCCAGGAGAACGTGAAGTTCTACCAGGCGCAGGTGCAGAGCGCGCAGGACCGGCTCGACATCGGCGAAGGCACCAAGATCGACGTGTCGCAGGCCCAGGCGCGCCTCGCGCAGGGTACCGCCTCCTATCAGGCTGCCGTCGCAAGCCTCGAGACCAGCCAGGCGAGCTACGAGCGTTATGTCGGCCACAAGCCCAAGAACCTCACCACCACCTACCGGCTCGGCACGCTGATGCCCAAGAGCCTCGACGCGGCGATCAACGAGGCCGTGTCGTCGCACCCGGCGATTCTTGCGGCCAAGGCAGGCGTGCGCGCCGCGCAGGCCGGCTCGGACTCGGCGAATGCGGCGTTTGGCCCGACCCTCAACTTCACCAGTTCCATCGGCAGCACCGTGCTCGGGCCGGGCTCGCTGCTCGGACCCAACGATCCGTCGCCGCGCGTCTCGGCGGGCTTCAGCCTGTCGATCCCGATCTATGGCGGCGGCCGCTATGGGTCCAGCATCCGCAAGGCCAATATCGAGCAGATCAAGAGCGAGGTCGACGCACTCGCCACCCGCGACCAGATCAAGGAATCGGTGATCTCCGCCTGGAGCTCGCTGCAGAACGCCAACGCCCAGATCGAATCCGCCAATACCGCCGTTGCCTCGGGTGAGCTGTCGCTCGATGGTGTCGTGCAGTCGCGCGATGTCGGGCAGGCGACCACGCTCGACGTCCTCAACGCGCAGTCGGAGCTGACCTCGATCCGCGAGGGCCTGATTCAGGCCAACGCCGCCAAGGTCATCGCGTCCTTCGCGCTCGTTGCCGCCACCGGCCACCTGACGGCCGCGGATCTGTCGCTCGATGTCGAGGTCAAGACCGGCGAGGAGTACATCGCCAAGGTCGAGGACGTCTGGCAGGAGCTTCGCGCGCTCGACTAGTCGCCGCCGGACTCCCGTTCTGGCGCCGGATCGCTCGGAATCCTGAGCTTTCTTGGGGAAGACGCGGCCGCGTGCCGCGCCCGCGCTTCGCGCAAATCGCGTTCTGCGGTTAAAGTATTCCGTGACGAATCAAGCGCATTTTGCGGTGAGGGCGCCCTTCGTCCGGTTTGGAATGAGGCCTTAATGAATAAGCCGGCGCCCAAAGAGCCGTCGATGGATGAGATTCTGTCGTCCATTCGGCAGATCATTGCCGACGACGATGCGTCTGCCGCGCCCGCTCCGGCCAAACCCGCCCCGATGGCTGCCGCGGCTCCCGCGCCGCGCCCGGTGATGCCGCCGCCGGCCGCGCGGCAGGCGCCGGAGCCGCTGGCGCTTTCTCCGTCGCAGATGATTCCTGCCAAGCCAGCGCCTGCGCCGGCTGCGATCCCGGAACCCGAGCCAGAGGCGCCCTCGGTGGCGATGGATTTCGCCTCGATGCTGTCGGACATCGAGGAACCCGAACCCGAGCCCATGGCGGCCATCCTGCAGGGCGAGCCCGAACTGATCGACCCCGAGGACGTGGCCTTCGAGGCCGACCCCGAGCCGGCGCCCACGCCCGCTCCGCCCCCGATCGCCCGTGTCCAGCAGCCGGCGCCCCGTCCGGTCGAGGCGCCGCGGCTCGCTCCGCGCCCTGCCGCTTCGGTGGCGCAGGCCGCGCCGATGCCCGATCCGACGCTGTCCTCGGACATGGCGGAGCAGCTCCTTGCGCCAGCGACCGACGCGGCAGTGCAGGGCGCCATGTCCCGTCTCGGTTCCCTTGCCGGTACCGGCATCGGCAGCATGACGGTCGAGGCCATGATCCGCGACATGCTGCGTCCGATGCTCAAGGACTGGCTGGACGAGAACCTTCCGGCCCTCGTCGAACGGATGGTCGAAAAGGAAATCTCGAGGATTTCCCGCGGCGTGAAGTGAGCCGGTCACCGGCGCGCCAGTTGACTTGAGGCCTCGGCCTTTGCTTTAGACCCACAACCAATTCCGCCCGCCGGCGACCACTAGTCCCGCGGGCCGTTGCCGCTGGACCAGACGATGCTCGAGAAAACCTACGAACCCGGCGCGGTCGAAGACCGCATCTACAAGGCGTGGCTGGATGCCCAGGCCTTCAAGGCCGGGGCAGGGGCGCGACCCGGCGCCGAGACCTTCACCATCGTCATCCCGCCGCCCAATGTCACGGGCTCTCTGCACATCGGGCACGCGCTCAACAACACCATTCAGGACGTGCTCGTCCGCTACAACCGCATGCGCGGCAAGGACGTGCTGTGGCAGCCCGGCACCGACCACGCCGGCATCGCCACGCAGATGATCGTCGAGCGCCAGCTCATGGAGCGGCAGGAGCCCGGTCGCCGCGAGATGGGCCGGGAGAAGTTCCTCGAGCGCGTGTGGGAGTGGAAGGCCGAAAGCGGCGGCACCATCATCAATCAGTTGAAGCGCCTGGGCGCGTCGGCCGACTGGTCGCGCGAACGCTTCACCATGGACGAAGGCCTCAGCGACGCCGTTCGCAAGGTGTTCATCGAGCTGTGGAAGAAGGGACTCATCTATCGCGCCAAGCGGCTGGTGAACTGGCACCCCGGTCTTGAGACCGCGATCTCCGACCTTGAGGTCGAGAACATCGAGGTCGCCGGCAAGATGTGGCACCTGAGCTACCCCATCGAGGACTCGACCGAGGCGATCGTGGTGGCCACGACCCGTCCCGAGACGATGCTGGGCGACGTCGCGGTGGCCGTGCATCCGGACGATCCGCGCTACAAGGGGGTGATCGGCAAGTATGCGATCCTGCCCATCGTCGGCCGGCGCATCCCGATCGTTGCCGATGAATATGCCGATCCCGAGCTCGGCTCGGGCGCGGTCAAGATCACGCCGGCGCACGATTTCAACGACTTCGAAGTCGGCCAGCGGCACCACCTCAAGCCCATCAATATCTTCACACCGTCGGCGCACATCAATGCATCGGCGCCCAAGGAGTATCGCGGGCTCGACCGCTTCGAGGCGCGCAAAAAGGTGCTTGCCGACCTCGAAGCGCTGGGGGCGGTGCTGTGGGTCGAAGAAAAGAAGATCATGGTGCCGCACGATGAAAAGACCAAGCAGGTCATCATCGAGCCCTTCCTCACCGACCAGTGGTTCGTGAACGCCGAGGAACTGGCGAAGCCGGCGATCGAATCCGTCCGCGCCGGGCGCACCAAGTTCGTGCCCGAGAGTTGGCAGAACACCTATTTCGCCTGGATGGAAAACATCAAGCCGTGGACCATCTCGCGGCAGCTTTGGTGGGGCCACCAGATTCCGGCCTGGTACGGCCCGCGCATCCACACCGATCCCGAATTCGGCAAGCTCGACGCCGGCTTCAAGACCTTCGTCGCCGAGACCGAGGACGAGGCCAAAAAGCAGGCGATCGCGTATTACGGCCGCGCCGTCGAGATGCATGAGACCGGCATTGGCTCGAGCCCGTTCCAGAAGGCCGTTGCCGAGTTCGAGCAGATCCAGCGCGACCGGGCCAACCCCACCGTGTGGGCAACCCGCAAGGCGTCCGATCCCTTCGCCGAGCTCAGCGACAACAAGGTGCCGCTGCATCGCGACGAAGACGTGCTCGACACCTGGTTCTCGTCCGCACTGTGGCCGTTCTCGACGCTGGGCTGGCCGGCGCAGACGCCCGAGCTTGCCCGCTACTACCCGACGGATGTGCTGGTCACCGGCTTCGACATCATCTTCTTCTGGGTCGCCCGGATGATGATGATGGGCATGCACTTCATGCAGGAAGAGCCGTTCCACACGGTCTATATCCACGCGCTCGTCCGTGACGAGAAGGGCGCGAAGATGTCGAAGTCGAAGGGCAACGTCATCGACCCGCTGTCGATCATCGACGAGTACGGCGCCGACGCGCTGCGCTTCACGCTGACCGCCATGGCGGCGCAGGGGCGCGACATCAAGCTCGCCACCTCGCGCATCGCCGGCTACCGCAACTTCGCGACCAAGCTGTGGAACGCCACCCGCTTTGCCCAGATGAACGGCTGCCTGCCGGTGCCGGGCTTCGATCCGGGCTCGGCGCGGGAGACGGTCAATCGCTGGATCGCGGTGGAGCTGACGCGGGCGATCGGCGAGGTCACCGACGCGATCGACGCCTATCGCTTCAATGACGCCGCCGGCGCGGCCTACAAGTTCGTGTGGAACACGTTCTGCGACTGGTATCTGGAGCTGACCAAGCCGATCCTGCAGAACGATGACGTCGCCGAGGCCACCAAGGCGGAAACGCGGGCGATGACGGCCTACGTGATCGACGAGGCGCTGAAGCTGCTGCATCCGTTCATGCCGTTCGTCACCGAGGAATTGTGGGCGAAGACGGCGGAAGCGGCGGGGTTTGCCCGCGAGGCGATGCTGGTGACGACGCGCTGGCCGCATGGGGACCAGAATGCGGCGTCGGACGCGGCCGACGAAATCAACTGGCTCGTCGATCTCGTCACCTCGATCCGCTCGGTGCGCTCCGAAATGAACGTGCCGCCGGCGACGCAGATGCCGCTGGTGATGGTCGGGGCGTCGGCGCAGGTCGGCGGCTGGATCCGGACGCACGAGCCGGCGATCAAGCGGCTGGCGCGGGTGAGCGAGGTTTCGCTCGCCGAGGCGGCGCCGAAGGCATCGGCGCAGATCGTCCAGGGCGCGGTCGTCGCCTGCCTGCCGCTGGAAGGCGTCATCGACGTCGCCGCCGAAAAGGCGCGGCTGGCGAAGGAACTGAAGACGGCGATCGCCGACATCGCCCATATCGACAAGAAGCTCGGCAACCCGGACTTCATCGCCCGCGCCAAGGAAGAAGTCATCGACGAACAGCGCGAAAAGCGCGAGGCGCTGGCGGAACGCCAGGCCAAGGTCGAAGCGGCGCTCGGCCGGCTGGGGTAAGGGCCAGGCGGGGCGGGGACGTGTCCGAACGGTCACCAGTCCGCCCGCCCCGCGCCTGCCGGCTACCGCCGCCTTCCGCGTCCCACCACCCGTCAGCGGCATTGACGCATGCGGCGGGCTCGCGCTGAATGCAGCCCAAGATAGCATAACTGCGAGATGTGAGAAGGTTTTGGTTGCAATGTATGGCTGATCGCCATATGTTCGGGGTGTTGGTTTGTCCACTGCGGGGACGTTTCGGCCATGACAAAGCCTGATCGCAAGAACGCGACCTACATCGTTCGGGATCTGTCGGATCGCGGCGTGGCTGGTGGCGCGTTTTCGACGATGAAGGTGCCGGGTCTCGGGACGGTACGGATTCTGGACCAGAAGATCTACAAGGCCGCCCTGAAGAGCGCCGGCGAGGTCATGCGTGCCTCGGTCGTTGCAGCCCGGGCCGTACGGGGTGGCTGATGGCGGCTGACGGATCTGAAGCACAACTCACTTCAGGTTTGAGCTACAATCCAATTTTTGGAGAGTTGGTCGGCGACAGCGCCGAGATAAACGACAATCTTGTCGGCGTTGTTGCCTACGGCATCTACAAGATCGCCAAGCGCGAGTGGCTGACCGAGTTCAAGGCCCGATGCGGGCGCGAGCCGACAACCGAGGAAGTGACCAACTATACCCTGACCTGGACGAAATCCCGCAAGGACGCGCTGACGTTCGCGGCCGAAAGTTCGCTCGCAAAATTTGCCGATACGATCATTTCCGATGCCGCGCCAGGGATTCGCGAGGCGGCGTTGCGCGGCACATTCTGGTCGGCGGTCTGGACCAGCATCTTCGCGAGCGCGCTTATTACCAGAGGCCGAAGGCGCTGGCGCGCCCGGCCTCTGCGGACACGCGAATTTCTCATCTGCATCAGAGGCATGAGAAATTCGCGTCAGGAATACCATCGGTCATTTTCAATGCCCGATGGTATTGCACGCTCTTCCTGATCGCCGTGGCCATCATCCTCGCCTGGGCCGGCATCGATGCCATCGGGCTCATTCGCGCGGCCGGCGGGATCTCGGGCTCGCATTGAGTCGATCGGCGCCGGGCGGATCGCGTTGCCGGATGGACCGGCTCCACCTGTGGCGAATGGGTGACAGCGGCGAAGTTCCGTGATGTGGGCGGCGGAATCCGGTGATTGTGGCGGCCGGAGGGCTTTTCATGCCCAAAAAAGGCCGAGTTGATCGGGCTTATCAGCGCCAAGAGGCGGTGCCCGGCATTCCGGTCGAGCGGTTCCTGAACAAGGGACGGAAACCGGATATTTGGAGACATCTGCCATAACAGGGTGGTTCGTGCCGGAAACGCGGGGCGTTTCGATGGCACCGTCACACGTCCCGACGGGTGGGGCGGAAAGAGTTGTCATGCGGACGCGTGCGTTTATCCGCGTTGTTGCCCTCGGCGCCCTGATCGGCGCCGGCGGTCCGGCGTGGGCGCTGGACGCCAATGGCGGACAGGTCGACCCGCAGGCGCCGATCGGGCCAGCCGCGATCGGTGCTGGCGCTACGGCGCTTGGCGTTGGTCCGGTGCCGCCGGCTTCGATCCCGAATGTTCCCAGCGTGACGCCGGTGCTACCGGTTCCGGGCGCGCCGGCGATCGGCGCATATGCGGCGCCGTCGACCCAGCCGGGCATCGGCCGGTCGCTGGCGACGCCGACGGCAACGCCGGCCAATCCGGGCGTGGCGGTGGGCGATGCCTTTCACGTCGGCACGCGGCTCTACTATTCCGGCAAGAAGAACGAAGCGGCGGAGCAATTGCGCCGCGCCGCCGAGGCAGGTCATCCGATCGCGCAGTGGAAGCTGGGGCGGATGTATTCGGAAGGCGACGGCGTGCCGGCCGACAAGCTGAAGGCGTTCGAGTATTTCAGCCAGGTGGCGAAGGAACATGGCGACGAGGCGCCGTCGAGCGCCAAGGCGCCGTTCGTTGCCAGCGCCTTCGTTTCGCTCGGCTCGTATTATGTCTCCGGCATCGAGAATACGGCGATCAAGCCGAATGTCGCCAAGGCGCGCGAGATCTACACCTATGCGGCGTCGTTCTTCGGCGACGCCGACGCGCAGTACCGGCTCGGGCGACTGCTGATCGATGCCGAGGGCAGCGACCGCGACCCGCGCGCGGCGGTGCGCTGGCTGAATTCGGCGGCGAAGAAGGGGCATCCCGGCGCCATGGCGGTGCTGGGGCAGGTACTGTTCACCGGCGACGAGGCGGTGCCGAAGCGCAGCGTGCAGGGGCTGACCTGGCTGACGATTGCCCGGTCGCGGGCGAATGGTGCCCCCGAGGATGAGTGGATCCGCGAAGCGCAGGAACAAGCGTTCTCGGTTGCGTCCGAGCAGGAGCGCCGGCAGGCGGTGCAGGCGGCCCAAAGCTGGATCGCGCGCGGCGGGCAGTGAGTTTCCACGCCGGATACGGGACGGGATCGGCCGGGGCATTGCCCCGGCCTTTTTGTTGGCGCGCGGGCAGGACGCCAGGATGAACGGCGAGGCGCGGGGGCTGCGTCGGCAGCGGGCGGGGTGTCGGCTGGCTGGATGAAGCGGGTGATAAACAGTGGTTAATGTATCGAGTTAGAAAATCTGCATAATTATTTGAATTAAAAAGAAATTACTTGCGATTTTAAAGCTATTTATGAGCAGGCATGCCAAGTCATCCTCACCTTTCGGCGAAGCTGACGAAATTTGATGCAAGCTCTTGGTATTTATCGAGGTTTTGCCAAATGAAGGCACTCGGAAATCTCAGGCGATCAAATCACGCGAACGAATGCCATCGCGTAGGGTCAACTTGGTCGATCATGGTTAACGCAGCGTTAAAGAAACCGCGCGTTTGCCGGGTCTTTCCACAAATCTTCGCTAGCGCGCCTGAACCGCCTGTTCGCCGGCCCGGGCGCCGGCGGCGTGCCGGTTGATGCCGGTCGTCACCGGCGCGGGGCGGTGCCGATGCCGTCCTCGGGGTCGTCGGCGAGGCTCGCGTCGAAGCCGTTGACGAAGGCGAGCCGGCCGTGGGTGTAGGTGTTGTAGCGCGGGGTGAGGCGATCGGGCTGGTCGAGGCCGGCGGCGGCGATGTCGACGGTCGCCTCGCCGTCGTCGTCGAGGAACAGCTGGGCGCCGCAGTCGGGGCAGAACCAGCGGGTGGCGTGGGACGAGGAGCGATAGCCCTTCGGCGTCCCTCGCAGCAGGGCGACGTCGGCGCGCGGCAGCGTTGCCCAGGTGACGAAGGGCGCGCCGGTGGAGCGGCGGCAGGTGGCGCAATGGCAGTGGGCGACATCCGTCGGCAGGCGGCGCAGGCGGTAGCGGATGCCGCCGCAGAGGCAGCCGCCGTCGAGGGTATTGCCGGTCTCGGCCCAGTTGGCGGAAAAGCCGCGCGGCGGCATCAGTCGAGATCCAGGTCGACGAAGACCGGCACGTGGTCGGAGGGCTTTTCCCAGCCACGGACGTGCTTGTCGATGCCGACGGCGCGGATGTGGTCGGTCGCCTGCGGCGAGGTCAGGATATGGTCGATGCGGATGCCTTCGTTGCGTTGCCAGCAGCCGGCCTGATAGTCCCAGAAGGTGAAGACCTGGGCGGTGGTGCTGGCGCGCAGGGCGTCGGTGAAGCCGCAGGCGAGCAGGGCGCGGAAGGCGGCGCGGCTCTCCGGCTGGAACAGGGCGTCGTTGACCCAGGCGGCCGGCGAGCGGGCGTCGATCGGATCGGGGATGACGTTGTAGTCGCCGATGAGCAGGAACGGTTCCTCGAGTTCGAGTCGAGCCTGAGCATGGCGCTTCAACCGCTCCATCCACGCGAGCTTGTAGGGGAACTTCTCGGTGCCGAGCGGGTTGCCGTTGGGCAGATAGAGCACGCCGACGCGGACGACGCCGCCTGCGGTCGAGACCACGGCCTCGATATAGCGCGACTGTTCGTCGGCGGGATCGCCGGGCAGGCCGCGACTGACGTCCTCGAGCGGGCGCTTCGACAGGATGGCGACGCCGTTGAAACCCTTCTGGCCATGGGTGACGACGTTGTAGCCGAGCGCCTCGATCTCAAGCCGGGGGAAGCCCTCGTCGACGGACTTGATCTCCTGCAGCCCGACGATGTCGGGCGAGGCCTCGCGCAGCCAGGCGAGCAGCGTGTCGATGCGAGCCTTGACGCCGTTGATGTTCCAGGTCGCGATCTTCATGTTCCGCCCGAAGTGGAGAATGGAGGCCGCGAGCCTAGCTTGAACGACGGGCGCCCGCCACGGGGGCGGGCGCAATAACTGTTGGCAAAGCGCGGGCGAGCCCGCCGGGTCAGTAGAGGAAACGGTCGCGGTGACCGTAGGGACGGGCGTCGAGGCGGGCGACGGCGATCAGGCGACCGGAGAAGGCGTTGACCTTCAGACGCACCGGCAGGCCTTGGGAATCGATGCCGGTGGCGGTGACGACCGGGCCGCGATGGCGGGCGAAATCGATGCGATGGAAGCCCTGCCGGCGCAGGGCGTCGCGCAGTTGCCAGGCGGTGAGCTGGGCGTGTTCGCCGCGCCAGTCCGGGGGCAGGGCGTTTTGCAGGCGGGCGGGCTGGGGCGCGGCAAAGCCGATGTCGCGGCCGCCCGCGTCCACCTTGCCGGGATCGCGCATGCCCATCCGCTCATGGGCCGATCCGAAGCCGGTGGCGGACTGAACCGGGATGTAGAGCCCCTCGGCGCGCGACGGCGTGGTGGCCATGCCGAGGATGGCGCCGACGGCGAAGGCGATGGCGAGGAGCAGGTTGCGGCCCGTGCGGTCGGGGCGGCCATAGCGGATCATCGGTATCTCCCATCCGCCGCGCGACGTCCTGACGCTGAACCTTGGGACGCATTCTCGTCGCGGCGATGGGGCGACAATGGCAAACGCCGGCTGAACCGGGGCTGAACCGGGCATTCAGGCTGAAGGCTCGTGGGGCAGGCGCGTGCCGGGGCCGACGCGCGGATGCGGCGTTTGGGGTTTCCGGTGCAAATATCGTCGATGTCGCCTCGCGCCTCTTGCTCCCCGGCGGGATGCGCCGTAAACCGCAGGCTGATGACCGCAGCGCCGATCCTGACCCATTTCCCCCATCGCCATCTGCTCGGAATCGAGGGCCTCAGCCCGTTCGAGATCGAGTTCCTGCTTGCCAAGTCCGAGGAGGCGATCGACGTCTCGCGGCAGGTGGCCAAACGCAAGGATGCGCTGGCCGGGCGCACCCAGATCAACCTGTTCTTCGAGAACTCGACGCGGACGCAATCGTCGTTCGAGATCGCCGGCAAGCGGCTTGGCGCCGATGTGATGAACATGGCGGTGGCGCAGTCGTCGGTGAAGAAGGGCGAGACGCTGATCGATACGGCGATGACGCTCAACGCCATGCGGCCGGACATCCTGGTGGTGCGCCACCACGCCGCCGGCGCGGTGCACCTGCTGGCGCGCAAGGTCGGCTGTTCGGTGATCAATGCCGGCGACGGGGCGCACGAGCACCCGACCCAGGCGCTGCTCGACGCGCTCACCATCAAGCGGCACAAGGGGCGGATCGCGCGGCTGACGGTGGCGATCTGCGGCGACATCCTGCATTCGCGGGTGGCGCGCTCGAACATCATCCTGCTCAACGCGCTCGGGGCGCGGGTCAGGGTGGTCGGGCCGTCGACGCTGATGCCGTCGGGCATCGAGCGCTTCGGGGTGGAGGTGTTCAACACCATGAAGGCGGGTCTCGACGGCGCCGACGTGGTGATGATGCTGCGGCTGCAGCGCGAGCGGATGAGCGGGTCCTACGTACCGTCGGTGCGTGAGTATTTCCGCTATTTCGGCCTCGACGAGGAAAAGCTCGGCCATGCCAAGCCCGACGCGATCGTGATGCATCCGGGGCCGATGAACCGGGGCGTCGAGATCGATCCGGCGGTGGCGGACGGGCCGCGCTCGGTGATCGCCGAGCAGGTCGAGATGGGCGTTGCCGTGCGGATGGCCGTGCTCGAAGCGCTTGCCGCGCATCTGCCGAACGCGTGAGGGCGCCGACATGACCATTCGCGAAGCCATCTCCGCCACGGGCCTGCCGCCGATGCTGATCGAGCGGGCGCGCATCGTCGATCCGTCGCGCGGGCTCGACGCGGTCGGATCGGTCATCATCGAAAACGGAGTGATCCGCGCCGCTGGTCCGGAGGTGCTCAATCAGGGGCATCCGGAGGCGGCAGAAATCGTCGACGGCACCGGGCTGGTCTGCATTCCAGGGCTTGTGGATGGCCGGGTGTTCGTCGGCGAGCCAGGCGCCGAGCACCGCGAGACGCTGGCGACGGCGAGCGCGGCTGCCGCGGCGGGCGGCGTCACCACCATGGTGACGATGCCGAATACCGATCCGGTCATCGACGATCCGGCGCTGGTCGACTTCCTGCGCCGGCGCGCCTCGGCGACGTCGCGGGTGAAGGTGGCGCCGATGGCGGCGCTGACGCGGGGCGCCGAAGGCAAGGAAATGACCGAGATCGGGCTGTTGTCCGAGGCCGGCGCCGTTGCCTTCACCGACGGCAAGGCGGCGATCGCCAACGCGGCGCTGATGCGGCGGGCGCTGATCTATGCCCGCGATTTCGAGGCGCTGATCGTCAACCACGTCGAGGAGCCGACGCTGGCGTCGGGGGTGATGAATGCCGGCGAGCGGGCGAGCCGTCTCGGCCTGACCGGGGTGCCGCGCGAGGCCGAGACGATCATGCTCGATCGCGACCTGCGGCTGGTGGCGGCGACGAAGGGGCGCTACCACGCGGCGCAGATCAGTTGCGCCGACGCGGTCGAGGCGATGCGCGGGGCGCGCGAGCGCGGGCTCGACGTCAGCTGCGGCGTGTCGATCGCGCATCTGACGCTGAACGAGATCGACATCGGCACCTACCGGTCATTCCTGAAGATGTCGCCGCCGCTGCGCAGCGAGGAAGACCGCGTCGCCATGGTGCAGGCGCTGGCCGACGGGCTGATCGACTGGGTGGTTTCGAGCCACGATCCGCAGGACAGCGAAATGAAGCGGCATCCGTTCGCCGAGGCGGCGGACGGGGCGGTGGGGCTGGAGACGCTGCTGCCGGCGGCGCTGCGGCTGGTGCATGGCGGCGAGGTCGGGCTTTCGGCGCTGATCCGGGCGCTGTCGACGGCGCCGGCGCGGCGGCTCGGGCTGAATGCCGGGACGCTTTCGGCCGGGGCGTCGGCGGATCTCGTGCTGCTCGACATCGACGAGCCGTGGGTGCTCGACCGGGCGAAGCTGGCCTCGCGCTCGAAGAACACGCCGTTCGAGGATGCGCGCTTCACCGGGCGGGTGCTGCGAACCCTCGTTGCCGGACGCACCGTCTACCGCTACGGTCGCGGCTGAGCTTGGCCATGGGTGAGGGCACGCAATGAACTGGTCTTTGTCGCTGCCGATGGTGCTCGTGGCGCTGGCGTTCGGCTATCTCCTCGGCTCGATCCCGTTCGGGCTGATCCTGACGCGGCTGGCCGGGCTCGGCGATATCCGGGCGATCGGCTCGGGCAATATCGGCGCGACCAACGTGCTGCGCACCGGCAACAAGAAACTGGCGGCGGCAACGCTGCTGTTCGATGCGCTGAAGGGAACCGTCGCGGTGCTGCTGGCGGGGTGGTTCGCCGGGGCCGAGGCGGGAATCGTCGCCGGGCTTGGCGCGTTCCTCGGGCACCTGTTTCCGGTCTGGCTGAAGTTCAAGGGCGGCAAGGGCGTCGCGACCTATATCGGCGTGCTGTTGGGGCTGTGGTGGCCGGCGGCGGTGGCCTTCTGCCTGATCTGGCTGGCGGTGGCGTTCGCCTTCAAGATCTCGTCGCTGTCGGCCTTTGTCGCCAGCGCCGTCGTGCCGGTGCTGATCGTGGCGGCGGCGATGGCGCTGGGCATCGGCGACATTCGGCTGGCGCTGGTCGGGGTGGTGCTGTCGGCGCTGCTGTGGTGGAAGCATCGCGCCAACCTGCAGCGGCTCATCGCCGGCACCGAGCCGAGGATCGGCAAGTAGCCGGTGTTGGCGGGCAAGCCCGGGCGGCGAACCGTCGTGGGTGCGTTGTGCGAGTTGAAAAATCACTGATTGCAAAAAGTGTCGCAAGGTTGTAGTCCTCATCGTGACAAGACACGATCGGGGAGCGATGCGGCATGAGCGAGGAACGTCGGGGAGAGGCACGCGCCGGCTTTCGACTGGACCCCGAGCAGCGCCTGGCGTGGCTGCGGCTGATCCGCAGCGAGAATGTCGGGCCGGTGACGTTTCGCGCGCTGATCAACCGCTACGGCTCGGCGTCGCGGGCGCTCGAGGAATTGCCGGAACTGGCGCGCAAGGGCGGTGCGCGCGGCGCGGTGCGGATCCCGACCCGGCAGGAGGCCGAGCGCGAGATGGCGGTCGCCGAGGGGCTGGGCGCGCGGTTCGTCGCCATGGGCGAGCCGGGCTATCCGGCCCATCTCAGGGCGCTGGAAGGGCCGCCGCCGCTGATCGCGGTCCGGGGCGGCGAGGGGGTGTTCCTGCGGCCGATGGTGGCGGTGGTGGGCGCGCGCAATGCCTCAATCGCCGGGCGCAAGATGGCCGGCTGGATCGCGCGTGAGGCGGGGCAGGCGGGCTATGTCGTGGTTTCGGGCCTGGCGCGCGGCATCGACGCCGCCGCGCACGAGGCGGCGCTCGATGCCGGCACGATCGCGGTGCTGGCCGGCGGGCTCGACAAGCTCTATCCGCCGGAAAATGCCGGGCTGCACGACCGGATCATCGACACCGGCGGCGCGGTCATCTCGGAAATGCCGTTCGGCTGGGACGCGCGGGCGCGGGACTTTCCCCGGCGCAACCGCATCGTCTCCGGCCTGTCGCTGGCGGTGGTGCTGGTCGAGGCGGCGGCGCGGTCGGGGTCGCTGCACACGGCGCGGTTCGCGCTGGAGCAGGGCCGGGAGGTGCTGGCGGTGCCGGGCTCGCCGCTCGACCCGCGCTCGGAGGGCGCCAACCGGTTGATCCGCGACGGCGCGACGCTGATCTGCCATCCCAACGACGTCATCGAGGCGCTGGCGGCGCTGGTCGGGCGCGAGCCGCCGACGATGGAGGCGGGCGAGCCTGAGCGCGGGGCTGGCGGGCTGGAGATCGAGCCGGGCGACAATGAGCGGCTGCAGGTGATCGAGGCGCTGGGGCCGACGCCGGTCGCCATCGACGAAATCGTCCGCGCCACCGGGGTATCGGCGGCGGCGCTGCAACTGATGCTGCTGGAGCTGGAACTGGCCGGCCGGCTGGAACGGCATCGCGGCGGCAAGGTCAGCCTGGTGATGTAAGGCGGCCTGCCCGAGCGGCCTTCCGGCGGTCGACGCGCGAAAGCGGCTTTGCCGCCGCGCCGTCGGCGCGCTACTGCTTGAGGCATGAATCACACGGTGCGAATCATCGGGATCGATCCGGGACTGCAGCGAACCGGCTGGGGCGTGATCGAGGCGACCGGCAACCGGGTCAGCTTCGTCGCCGCCGGCATCGTCACGTCGGATGCCAAGCGCGGGCTGCCGGAGCGGCTGGTCGAACTGGCCAACGGCCTTGGCAAGGTGCTCGACGACCATTCGCCCGACGAGGCGGCGGTCGAGGAGACCTTCGTCAACGACAATCCGCGGGCGACGCTGAAGCTCGGGCAGGCGCGCGGCATTGCGCTGATGCTGCCGGCGAGCCGGTTGCTGCCGGTGGCGGAATATGCGCCGAACCAGATCAAGAAAACCGTGGTCGGCGCCGGCCATGCCGAGAAGCAGCAGATCCGCCACATGGTGCGCATCCTGCTGCCGACGGCGAAATTCGACGGCGACGACGCCGCCGACGCGCTGGCGATCGCGATCTGCCACAGCCATCATCGCGGCGCGGCCTCGCGGCTGGCCGAACTCAACGCGGCGGAGGAGGCGCGGGCGCCCCGGATCGCGGCGGCGTTCGGGCGGGCGCGGGTGGTGCGGTCGCGCGGCGGCTGAACGCGGATGCGCGCGGCGTCTGCAGGTGTGCCGGCGGTTCGGCCGGTGTTTCCCATTCCGATTTACCAAGGCCAGCGCCGGAGATCCAGGACATGATCGGCAAGCTCAAAGGCACGATCGACAGCTATGGCGAGGATCACATCATCCTTGATGTCCACGGCGTCGGCTATCTGGTGCATGCCTCGTCGCGGACCCTGCAGGCGCTGCCGCCGGCCGGCGAGGCGGCGGTGCTGTTCATCGAGACCTATGTGCGCGAGGACCAGATCCGGCTGTTCGGCTTTGCCTCGGAGGCGGACCGGGAATGGTTCCGCATCCTCGGCACGGTGCAGGGCGTCGGCGTCAAGGTGGCGCTCGGGGTGTTGTCGGTGCTGCCGCCGAACCAGCTGGCGGCGGCGATCGCGCTGAAGGACATCACGGCGATCTCGCGGGCGCCGGGGGTGGGCAAGAAGCTGGCCGAGCGGATCGCCATCGAGCTGAAGGACAAGGCGCCGGGGTTTGCCGATGTCGATCCGGCGCTGGCGCGGCTGCAGGGCGACATCAGCGAGCGCAAGGCGGCGGGGCCGCAGGCCGACGCGGTGTCGGCGCTGGTCAATCTCGGCTATGCGCAATTGCAGGCGGCGGCGGCCGTGGCGGCGGCGATGAAGCAGGCGGGCGAGGGGGCGGACGTTTCCACCCTGATCCGCATGGGGCTGAAGGAACTCACCGCTCGTTGACGCGACGCGGCGGCGGAGTGTGGAAATCGTTCACCAGAACCGGTGCGCGATCCGCGAGTTGCCGGCAAATTCGGCCGATTGACTCGGTTCCCCCCTCGACAGCGGCGTTGCCGTGATGACATGTTTCCAATTGTAGAGTTCGCCGCTTTTTCCTTTGAACCATTCCGCTGCTCGCCACGACCAATCAGCGAGCCGGGCACTCCGAGGTTTCATGTCGACCGCTACCGATGAGGAACTGGTCGCACGGGTCGCTCAGGGCGACCGGCTCGCCATGCAGGTGCTGTTTGGACGGCACCAGATGAAAATCTATCGCTTCGTACTGCGGCTGGTTCGCGACGAGGCCATTGCGGAGGACATGATCAGCGAGGTTTTCCTCGATCTGTGGAAGCAGGCGCCGAAATTCGAAGGGCGCTCGACCGTCTCGACCTGGCTTCTGGCCATTGCCCGCTTCAAGGCCCTCTCGGCCCTGCGCAAGCGGCGCGAGGACCAACTGGACGAGGATTACGGCGAGAGCATCGAGGACGACGCCGACACTCCGGAGGTCTCGGTCCAGAAGGCCGACAAGGGTGCCGCGCTGAAGGTTCTGATCGCCAAGCTCTCCCCCGATCATCGCGAGGTGATCGATCTGGTCTACTACCACGACAAGTCCGTCGAGGAAGTGGCCGAGATCACCGGGGTTCCGGAGGCAACGGTCAAGACCCGCATGTTCTATGCCCGCAAGAAGCTGAGCGAACTCATGAAGGCCGCGGGCCTGGACAGAGGTTGGCCATGAACACGATGATCGAGGCGCCGATGCCGAACCAGGAGATCGAGGAACTTCTCCCCTGGTATTCGACCGGAAAGCTGTCGCCCTCGCAGCGGGCGCGTGTCGAAGCCGCCTTGGCCAACGATGCGCACCTGCGGCTGAGCCTGGCGCTGATCGAGGACGACCGGGCGGCGGCGATCGCCGGCAACGAGGACATCGGCGCGCCCAGCACCAAGGCCTATGACAAGCTGTTCGCGGCGATCGACGCCGAGGGGCCGCGTCAGGCGCCGTTGATGGCGCGGGCCAAGGCCGGCGTCGTGGCGATGATCGCCGATTTTCTCGGCTCGCTGTCGCCGCGCCAGCTGGCTTACGGCGCGATCGCGGCAGCCGTCGTGCTGATGGTGCAGGCGACGGCGCTGACCGGCGTGCTGGTCGGGGGCGGGGCGTCGTCCTATTCGACGGCGTCCGGTCCGGACGAGGCCGGCTTGCCGGGTAATGGCACCTACCTGCTGGTCGGATTTCAGCCCTATATCACCGCCGATGCAATGACCCGCTTCCTTGAAACCCATTCCGCGCGTATCATTGATGGACCGCGGGCGGGTGGGCTGTTCCGGATCGAGATTGCCCGGAACCGGATGGCCCGATCGGACGCGGATCAGATTGTCGCCAGCATGCGGTCGAAGGCGGATGTCGTGCGGTTCGTCGGCGTCTCGCCCTGAACCTGACATTTCGCCCGGCAGGGCCGTCGGCCTCGATCTGGCTTTTCCCCCGGTCTGACGGTTTCCACGGGGAGACCGTCGGACTTTCGATTCGTGACGTGCTTTTGTCCCTGTCGGGCGTTCCGACATTTTGCCCGGGCTCGATGACCCCAAGGAGATTGCCGTGTTTGCTGTTCGCTCTCGTGAACTCCACGCGCTGTTGCGGCGCGGCTCGGCGCTGGCGCTGATCGCGGCGGCCGGTCTTTGTCTCGAAGGCGGCCTCGCCCGCGCCGAGACGACCGGAACCGATGGCGGCGGCAATTATGGCGGCGATCGCGGCAAGCCGAGCGAGCGGCACGACCAGTTCGGCGGCAGTGGCGGCGGGCGAGGCGACTGGATCAATCCGGCGCTCTATACCCCGCCACAGCCTAAGCCGGTGATCGAGGTTGTCCCGCCGCGTCCGGTGCCGCCGAAGCCGGTGGCGGCAAAGCCCCAGCCGTTGCCGCGTCCGGTGATCACGCTGCCGCCGCTCGGGTCCGATTACGTGCGCGACCAGCTGGTGCTGACGCTGCGCGGCAATCTCGACGACGCGGCGTTGCGCCGGCTGCTGGCGCGGCAACGGCTGCAGGTGATCGAGTTCAAGCGCTCGAGCCTCGGCGGCGTGGTGGTGGTCAAGGCGCGCATCACCGACGGGCTTTCCGTCGAGCGGGTGCTGGGCTCGTTGCGGACGACGGGCGAGTTGGCTTTCGCCCAGCCGAACTTCAATTACCGCCTCAGCCTGGCGAGCAATGCCGCCGGCCAGTATGTGGTCAAGGCAATGGATCTGGAGGCGCTGCACAAGGCGGCGACCGGCAAGGGCGTCACCGTCGGCGTGATCGATTCCGGCGTCGATGCCGGGCATCCGGCGCTGGTCGGGGCGTTGATCGGTCAGTATGACGCGCTCGCCGATGCCGGCGGCGGTCAGCCGGCGCATGAGCACGGCACGGCGATGACCGGGGCCATCGCGGCGCGCACCGACCTCGAGGCGATCGCGCCGGACGCGCAGGTGCTGGCGGCGCGGGCGTTTGCCGGCAAGAGCCAGGCGAGCGGGCAGGGCACGAGCTATGATGTGGTCGAGAGCCTCGACTGGGCGGTGGCGAAGGGGGCGCGCGTCGTCAACATGAGTTTCGCCGGACCGAAGGACGCGCTGCTCTCCCGGTCGATCGCGCGGGCGACCGCCAACGGGGTGATCTGTGTCGCCGCCGCCGGCAATGACGGTCCGGGCGCGCCGGCCGCCTATCCGGGCGCCGATCCGAATGTCATCGCGGTGACGGCGACGGACGATCTCGGCCGGCTCTACGGCAAGGCCAATCGCGGCGGTTATGTCGCGGTGGCGGCGCCGGGCGTCGATATCCTGGTTGCGGCGCCGGGGGGGACCTACACGCTGACCACCGGCACCTCGGTGGCGGCGGCGCATGTCTCCGGCGTGGTGGCGATGATGCTGGAAAAGAACCCGCGCCTGCGCACCGGCGATGTGCGCAAGCTGCTGGCGACGACGGCGACCGAGGCCGGCGCGCCCGGCGTCGATCCGGAGTTCGGCGCCGGGATCATCAACGCCGCCAAGGCGATCGACGCGGCGCAAGTGGCCAAGGTGGCGGCGAACTGACGCCGTCGGCAATGGCGGATGCGCCCGTTGCGGACTTGTGTTTTTGGCGGGCTTGGGGTTGATGGACGTATCTTCCGGCAGGTGGGGATTCCGTCAGGATGGCGGATTGCCCCGACCCGCAGCGTCATCAGCCTCAAGGCCCACAGTCATGCGTCTTTCCCGATATTTCCTGCCCATCCTCAAGGAAGCCCCGCGCGAGGCGGAGATCGTCTCGCACAAGCTGATGCTGCGGGCCGGCATGATCCGCCAGCAGTCGGCCGGCATCTATTCGTGGTTGCCGCTGGGCTTGAAGGTGCTGGACAAGATCGGCGACATCGTGCGCGAGGAGCAGAACCGCGCCGGGGCGCAGGAAGTGCTGATGCCGACGATCCAGTCGGCCGACCTGTGGCGCGAATCCGGCCGCTACGATGCCTATGGCAAGGAGATGCTGCGCATCACCGACCGGCACGAACGCGAGATGCTCTACGGGCCGACCAACGAGGAAATGATCACAGAGATCTTCCGCTCCTACGTGCGCTCCTATCGCGACCTGCCGCTCAACCTCTATCACATCCAGTGGAAATTCCGCGACGAGGTGCGCCCGCGCTTCGGCGTGATGCGCGGGCGCGAGTTCCTGATGAAGGACGCCTATTCCTTCGACGTCGACCAGGAGCGCGCCCGCCACGCTTACAACAGAATGTTCGTCGCCTATCTGCGCACCTACGCGCGCATGGGCCTGAAGGCCATTCCGATGCGCGCCGATACCGGCCCGATCGGCGGCGACATGAGCCACGAATTCATCATTCTCGCCTCGACCGGCGAGAGCCAGGTGTACTGCACCCAGGATCTGCTCGACATGCCGGTGCCGGGCGTCGACACCGACTTCGACGCCGACCTGACCCCGATCGTCGAGAGCTTCACCTCGCAATATGCCGCGACCGAGGAAAAGCACGACGAAGCCGCGTTCGCGGCGCTGCCCGAGGACAAGCGGGTGACGGCGCGCGGCATTGAGGTCGGCCACATCTTCTATTTCGGTACCAAGTATTCCGAGCCGATGGGCGCCAAGGTCGCCGGGCCGGACGGCGTCGAGCGGCCGGTTCACATGGGCTCCTACGGCGTCGGCGTGTCGCGGCTGGTGGCGGGCATCATCGAGGCGAGCCATGACGCTGCCGGCATCATCTGGCCGGACGCGGTGGCGCCGTTCGATGTCGGCCTGATCAACCTCAAGGCCGGCGATGCCAATACCGACGCGGCCTGCGCCGGGCTCTACGCGGCGCTGACGGCGGCGGGCAAGGACGTGCTCTACGACGATGTCGATACCCGCGCCGGTGCAAAGTTCGCCACCATGGACCTGATCGGCCTGCCGTGGCAGCTGATCGTCGGGCCGAAGGGCCTGGCGGACGGCACGGTGGAGCTGAAGCGGCGCGCCACCGGCGAGAGGCAGGTGCTGTCGCGCGAGGCGGCGCTGGCGCTGCTGACCGCCAAGGCCAACTGATTGCGGGACCGATTGACCGGAGGACCGATGAGCGTCGACACGACCGCGCCCGAGCGCCTCGCCGCCGAGCCGCCGAAGGTTCGCCCGTTCGCACCGTTCGAGTGGATGATCGCCGGGCGCTACCTCCGCTCGCGCCGGCGCGAGGCGTTCATCTCCGTGATCGCGATCTTCTCGTTTCTCGGCATCATGCTGGGGGTGGCGACGCTGATCATCGTCATGGCGGTGATGAACGGCTTCCGGCAGGAACTGGTGTCGAAGATCCTCGGCATCAACGGTCACATCCTGGTGCAGCCGCTCGACCGGCCGTTCGACGATTTCGACGCCGTCAACGAGCGCCTCGCCAAGCTGAAGGGGGTGCGCGCCACCATTCCGTTCGTCGAGGGGCAGGCGCTGATTTCCGGGCCGAATGGCGGGTTCGGCGCGCTGATCCGCGGCATTCGCGCCGCGGATCTCGCCAAGATGCCGATGGTGCACGACAATCCGGTCGGCGGGTCGTTCAACGGCTTCGACATTTCCGGCGGCGTCGCGCTCGGCTCGCGGCTTGCCTCCAGCCTCGGGGTCCGGGTCGGCGACAACATTACGCTGGTCAGCCCGCGCGGTGCGCAGACGCCGTTCGGCGTATCGCCGCGCACCAAGGCCTATCCGGTGGTGGCGGTGTTCCAGATCGGCATGTCGGAGTATGACGCGACCTTCGTGTTCATGCCGCAGGAAGAGGCGCAGGCCTATTTCAACCAGGACGGCCGCATCACCGCCATCGACGTGTTCCTCGACAATCCGGACCTTTCGGGCGCGCTGAAGGGCACGATCGAGACCGCCTCGGGGCGGTCGGTGCTGGTCACCGACTGGCGGCAGCGCAACGTCACGTTCTTCTCGGCGCTGGAGGTCGAGCGGAACCTGATGTTCATCATCCTGACGCTGATCGTCGTTGTCGCCGCGCTCAACATCATCTCCGGCCTCACCATGCTGGTGAAGGACAAGGCGCACGACATCGCCATCCTGCGGACGATGGGGGCGACAAGCGGATCGGTGCTGCGGATCTTCTTCATCACCGGCGCGGCGATCGGCATTGTCGGCACCATTGCCGGGTTCATCCTCGGCACGGTGTTCTGTCTCAATATCGAGTCGATCCGGCAGTTCGTTTCCTGGCTGACGCGGACCGAGCTGTTCTCGCCGGAGATCTACTTCCTGTCGAAGCTGCCGGCGGTGATGGATGTCGGCGAGACGCTGACGGTGCTGGTGATGGCGATGCTGCTGTCGTTCGCGGCGACGATCTATCCGGCGCGCAAGGCCGCCAAGCTCGATCCGGTCGAAGCGATGAGGTACGAGTGATGTCGGAACTCGAAGCGATGGCCGCAACCGATGGCGAGACCCCGGTCGGCCCGGCGGCGCTGCGGCTTGAGAATGTGGTGCGGACCTATGACGAGGCCGCCGGCAAGCTGGAAATCCTCAAGGGCACCAACCTGACCATCTGGCCCGGCGAGATCGTGGCGCTGGTGGCGCCGTCGGGCACCGGCAAGTCGACGCTGCTGCACCTGGCCGGGCTGCTGGAACGGCCGGACGCCGGCGAGGTCTATATCGGCGGCGTCGCCGCCGGCGGGCTGTCGGACGATGCCCGCACCCGCATGCGGCGGGTCGACATCGGCTTCGTCTACCAGTTCCACCACCTGCTGCCGGAATTCACCGCGCTCGAAAACGTCATGATGCCGCAGCTGATCCGTGGCCTCGACAAGGCGACGGCGGCGGTCCGGGCCGAGCAGTTGCTCGCCTACATGCGGATGAAGGAGCGCGCCTCGCACCGACCGTCGGAGCTGTCGGGCGGCGAGCAGCAGCGCGTCGCCATCGCCCGCGCCGTCGCCAATGTGCCGCGGCTGTTGCTGGCGGACGAGCCGACCGGCAATCTCGACCCGAAGACGTCGCACTACGTGTTCGAGGCGTTGCGCGGCCTGGTGCGCGCCTCAGGGCTTGCCGCGCTGGTCGCCACCCACAACATGGAACTCGCCGGCCGGATGGACCGTCGCATCACGCTGCAGGACGGGCAGGTCGTCGAAATGTGAGGCCGGCCCGCCTGGGGGCCCCTCAGGCGGTCGATGGCGACATCGGCCGCGGAACTGGCGCGGCTGCGCCCATGCCGGTCCGTCAGGGGCAGCGGCAACACGACTTCAATTGCGATGAGTGGAATGGCGGCGGCGCGGGCGATGCGGCGCGCGTCGAGCCGTGCGATTGCCGCAATCCAGCATGCCGGCGCGGGTGGACTTGCGAGACTCATTCGGTCATAGTTAAATCGAAAATCAATTCGAAAATATCGAAACTGCTTTGTCGACTGATCGCGCGTCCGCCGTCAGTCGAAACCGAAATCGGGTCAACCGCAGGCGCCGCGCATGCGCGGAGGAGAGGTTCGCGAAATCGATGTCCGGTCAACTGGTTCTGCTCAATCTGTTCGGTGGCGTGGCGCTGCTGATCTGGGCGACGCGCATGGTCAAGACCGGGATCATTCGCGGCTTTGGCGAACGACTGCGCGGCCTGATCGCCGGGGCGACGCGCAACCGGCTGGCGGCCTGCGCGGCCGGCATCGGCGTGGCGACCGCGCTGCAGAGTTCCGCCGCCACCGGCCTGCTGCTGGCGTCGTTCGCCGAGCGCGGACTGATCGCGCTGGTGCCGGCGCTGGCGGTGATGCTGGGCGCCGATATCGGCTCGACGCTGGTGGTGCAGGCGATGGCGTTCGATCTGAAGTCGGTGGTGCCGCTGTTGCTGATCGGCGGGGTCGGCCTGTTCATGCTGTCGACCGAGGCGCTGCGCCGGCAGATCGGCCGGGTGCTGATCGGGCTGGCGCTGATGATCCTGTCGCTGGGGCTGATCGTCTCGGCGTCGGCGCCGTTGCGGGACGACTGGCTGCTGCGGCAGGTGCTGGCGCATCTCGGCGACCTGCCGATCCTGGCGCTGGCGATCGCGGCCGGGCTGACCTGGCTGGTGCATTCCAGCGTGGCGACGATCCTGATGTTCATCTCGCTGGCGGCGGCCGGCGTCATCGACGGCTGGCTGGCCTGCGTCCTGGTGCTCGGCGCCAATGTCGGCTCCGGCCTCATTCCGATCGTCGTCAATCTGGGGGCGCCGATCGCGGTCAAGCGGATCCTCTACGGCAATCTCGCGTTTCGCTTCATTGCCGCCGTCATCGCCGTTGTCGGGCTGATCCTGGCACCGGGCCTTGTCGGCTGGCTCGGCGACGGCACGGCCCGTTCGATCGCGCATTTCCATACGCTGTTCAATGTGGTGCTGGCGCTGGGGTTCCTGCCGCTGTTGCCGCTGGCGGCGCGGCTGATCGAGGGAACGGTGGTGGAGCCGGCGACGGCGGCGGCCGACCTGACGATCGGGCATCTCGACGAGACCGCGCTGGCGTGGCCGGCGGTGGCGCTGTCGGGTGCCAGCCGCGAGGTGCTGCGCATGGCCGAGCGGGTGGAGGTGATGCTGCGCGATGTGATCCTGCCGTTCGAGGACGACGACAGCGCCCGGCGCGAGGCGCTGCAAAGCCTCGACACCGAGGTCGACCGGCTGCAGGAATCGATCAAGCTCTATCTGACCCGGCTGACGCGGGGGCCGTTGTCGGAGGAAGACGCGCGGCGGGCGTTCGATCTCATCGTCTTCACCACCGATCTCGAGCATGTCGGCGACATCATCGACAAGAACCTGCTGGTGCTGGCCGCCAAGAAGCAGCGGCTGCACCTGACCTTCTCGGACGAGGGCTGGGAGGAACTGAAGCGCATGCATGCGCTGGCGGTGGAGCACATGCGGCTGGCGGTGGCGGTGTTCCAGACCCGCGATCCCGAGCTGGCCCGCCGGCTGGTGGAGGCGAAGGAGACGGTGCGCGACATCGAGCGCGATGCCAAGCGCAACCATATCCGCCGGCTGCGCGACGGCGCCACGGCGTCGATCGAGACTTCGTCGCTGCATCTCGACATGCTGCGCGATTTCAAGCGGATCATCGCCCATCTGACGACGGTCGCCCACCCGATCCTGGAAAAGCGCGGCGAGCTTTCGACGTCGCGGCTGATCGCCAAGCAGGTGTGACCGGAGCCATCGCCGGTGCGGGCTTCGACCTTCCGGCAATGCGACGGTTGGCGGCGTGACGGCGGCGCGGCGATGTGCCAAGAGTCGAGCCACGACATGGGCCGCAAGGCGCGCCGGCGGACCGGCATCGCGCACCGGCACGGATGGGACCGCGCATGACTGCCGAAGATACCGAACTCGCTCCGCTCGCCTGCATTCGCGGCACCGAGGAAGGCGAAACCAACCGGCTGATCGCGGCGGCGGCGGCGCATCTGCTGGCGCGCGGCGTTGCCGTCATCGGTGGCGTCCAGGCGAATACGCCGAGGGCCGACCGCTGCAAATGCGACATGGATCTCAAGGTGCTGCCGGACGGGCCAGTGATCCGCATCTCGCAGGATCTGGGCAACGAGGCGCGCGGCTGCCGGCTGGATTACGCGGCGCTGGAGCAGGCGGTTGCCCTGAGCGAGGCCGAACTCGGCGCCGGGACGCGGATGCTGATCGTCAACAAGTTCGGCAAGCGCGAAGCCGAGGGCGGCGGCTTCCGGCCATTGATCGCCTCGGCGCTCGATCGCGGCCTGCCGGTGCTGGTCGGGCTTGGCGACAAGAACGCCGAGGCGTTCACGGCGTTCGCCGGCGACTTTGCCGAAACCATCGCGCCGACGGAAGCGGCGCTGATCGCCTGGTGCGACCGGGTGCTGGCCTGATCGCCGGCGGTGCTTGCCGGGGCTCGGTCGGTGCCGGCAAGGCGGTCGGCGTCGCCGCCCGATGGCGTCGGCGCGGCGACCGGATTTGCTGGCTCACTCGCCGGCGGCGAGGGTTTTGGCTTCGGCCGGCTCCGGCAGATTGTCGGGGAAATGCGGGATCGACGGCGGCGGCTGGTCGATCAGTTCGCGCATGCGGTGGATCAGCCGGGCGTCGGTCAGCACCGCCATCCGCTCTTTCGGCGTCAGCCAGCGCGACAGTTCCTCGATGGTGCGGGCTTCGCGGATCTTGGCGTCGGCCATCGCCCAGTCGTGTTCCGGCTTGCCGCGCTCGCGCAAGGGGCGGTTTGCGGCGAGCAGGCGCTCATGCAGGTCGCGGGCGCGGGCATCGGTGAGGATCAGCTGCAGGCCGTCCTCGATCTCCGGCAGCTCGGCCTCGGCGGCGACGGTGTAGGCATTGGCCGTGGTCATGATCGCCGGCGGTTCGCTTTCCTCCGGGATCAGCAGCAGGTTGGCGCGGCGCAGGGCCAGGCCGATGCGGGCGGAACCTGAGGCGTAGGAGACCTGCACCGCCAGGATCAGCCCGATCAGGGTCGGCGCCATCCAGGCGAGGATCGGCCGCGAGACGACGAAGGCGGCAAGGCCCATCACCGCGCCGATGGCCACATGGGTCCAGTGGTGCTTCAGCACCTCGGCGAAGGGGATGCCGCCATCGTCGCGGCGCTGGGTCTTCCAGCCGGAATCGCGGCCAGTGAAGATCTCGAGCACGTGACGGGTCTGCAACAGCATCATCACCGGCGCGACGAGGGCCGACAGGATCGACTCGATGAAGAACGAGCCGATGATGCCGAGGACGCCGCCCGACTTGCGCCGCACCTCGGCGCGGATCAGCGCCTCGATGGTGCCGAGCACCTTGGGCAGGAACAGCACCGCCATGGTGAGGATGAACAGGTTCAACGACCGCTCGGCGTCGAAGCGCGGCCAGGCGGGGAACAGCGAGAAGTCGCGAGTGAAGTATTCCGGCCGGATGAAGCGGGCCTGCAACGACAGCGCCAGGCCGACGAGCAGCAGCAGCAGCCAGATCGGCGAGGCGAGGTAGCTCATGATGCCGGTGGCGAAATGCACCCGCGTCGGCCAGACGAGGCCGCGCGTCGGCACCACGGCGATGTGCTGCATGTTGCCCTGGGCCCAGCGGCGGTCGCGGGCGGCGACGTCGAGGATCGACGGCGGGCTTTCCTCGTAGGAGCCGGAAAGCCAGGGGATCATGTAGACGCCCCAACCGCCGCGCCGGATCAGCGCCGCCTCGACGAAGTCGTGGCTGAGGATGTGACCGCCGAAGGGCTTGCGGCCCTCGAGGTCGGGAAGCCCGCAGCAGTCGGCGAAGGCCTTGGTGCGGATGATGGCGTTGTGGCCCCAGTAATTGCCGTCGCGGCCGTGCCAGATGGCGAGGCCGCGGGCGATGACCGGGCCGTAGATGCGGCCGGCGAACTGCTGCAGGCGGGCAAACAGGGTGTTGCGGTTGGCGATCACCGGCAGGGTCTGGATGATGCCGGCCTTGGGATCGGCCTCCATCAGCCGGGCCATGGTGGTCAGCGTCTCGCCGGTCATGACGCTGTCGGCGTCGAGGATCAGCATGTGCTCGTAGCGCCCGCCCCAGCGGGTGACGAAATCGGCGATGTTGCCGGCCTTGCGGGCGGTATTCTTGTAGCGGCGGCGATACCAGACCGGGATCTTGCCGGCGAGCTGGTCGCGCAGGCGCAGGAAGGCGAATTCCTCCTCGATCCAGACGGTGGCGTCGGTGGTGTCGGAGAGGATGAAGATCTCGAAGGCCTCGCCGGCGCCCAGCGCGGCGAGTTCCTCGCCCATGGCCTTCAGGGCGCCGATGGTGCGCGCCGGGCTCTCGTTATAGACCGGCATCAGCAGCGCGGTGCGGGCCTTGAGCGGCACAGGCGCCGGGCGCGGCATCTTGTGCTCGAACAGGCCGGCGACGAAGCCGACGACGCCGGAGGTGGCCGACAGGGCGATCCAGGTGAAGGTGACGGCGAACAAGATCACCAGCGGCCATTCCAGGCCGACAATGCCGCCGGCATCGACGACCTTGGTCATTTCCCAGACGCCATAGCCGGCGAGCAGCAGGCCGCCGCCGAAGACGAACAGGCGGGCAAGCCCGGTCCAGCCGTTGTTGGGGGTGTCGACGGTGCTCGGGTGCGGCCCCTTCCACTTGTCGAGGCGCTGCAACGGCATGTCGAGCCGGCTCTCGGCCGGGATCGGCGGCAGATGCGACAGATCCGGCGCGGCGGCGGAGGGAGGTGTGGGCACGCTCGGGCTTTCGGGCTGGGCGCCGTCCATTTGGCGTTATTTCCTCAAGTGCTGCGACAAGACGGGCGGGGCGCCTAAAGCGGCGCCGAACCGGTCATGTTGTCCAGCGATAAAGCCACGTTTCGCTGACACTCTGGCCATTGGCCGTCAAGAGCACCCGCAGTTCGGCCAACTGAATATCGCGGACATCAAGCTCGAATATGACGCGAACGCCGCCCGAGGCCGAATTCTGCCGCAGCGAGGTGTTGATCAGCCGCCCGGCCGAGGTGGAGGCGTCGAGCTTCAGCTGATCGACCGGGGGCAGGTTCGGCCCGTTGAAATCGATCATGTAGCGGCGGAAGCCCTCGCGGGTGCCGAGGCCGGCGCGGGTGTCGGTGACCTTGGCGATCTGGTCGGGGTAGTTCGGGATGCGATTGGTCCAGTGCAGCCGGTAGGTGGCGGAGAATTCCTGCCCGACCTTCATCGGCTCGCGCGGGCGCCAGTAGGCGACGATATTGTCGTGGATGTCCTGTTCGGTCGGGATCTCGATCAGCTCGACCGCGCCCTGGCCCCAGTCGCCGACCGGTTCGACCCAGGCGGTCGGGCGCAGGTCGTAGCGAGCATTGAGATCGCCGTAGTCGCGGAAATCGCGGCTGCGCTGCACCAGGCCGAAGCCGCGCGGGTTCTGGTCGATGAAGCCGGAAATCTGCAGGGTGCGCGGGTTGGCGAGCGGGCGCCAGATCCACTCGCCGCGCCCGGTCCACATGGCGACGCCCTCGGAATCGTGCACCGCCGAGCGGTAGTCGTCGACCCGCGTCCGGTTGGTGGCATCGAAGAAGAACATCGAGGTCAGCGGCCCGAGGCCGACATGGCTGAGTTCGACGCGCGGGAACAGGGTCAGCTCGACGTCGACGGTGGTCGGCTCGCCGGGGCGCAGGGTGAAGCGATAGACGCCGGTGACCGAGGGGCTGTCGAGCAGCGCGTAGACGACGCAGGCGGTGGCGTTCTGTCCGGGGCGCTCGATCCAGAAGGCGCGGAAATTCGGGAACTCCTCGCCGCGCGGATCGCCAGTGGCGATGGCGAGGCCGCGCGCCGACAGGCCATAGGCCTGACCCTTGCCGACGGCGCGGAAATAGGTGGCGCCCTGGAAGACGGCGAACTCGTCCCAGACATCGGCGGCGTTGATGGGGCTGCGGACGCGGAAGCCGGAATAGCCGAGGTCGACGCCGGGCTCGGGCGCCGGAATCGTCGGGCCATACTCGAAGTTGTCGCGATCGAAACCGAGCGGGCGGGCCTTGCCGTCCTCGATGACGAACATCTGCACCGGCTGCTTGAACAGGAAGCCGGTGTGCAGGAACTCGAACTGGAAGCCGCGCCCCTCGCCGCGCCACAGGGCCCGGTCGCCCTTGGGGCGGATCGAGCGGTACTGGTCGTAGGACATCTCGGCGTAAGGCTCGGGCATCTTCAGTCGCGGCTCGACGAAGCCGGTCTGGGCGAGCTTGCGCGCGTCGAGCAGCAATTGCGTGCGCGAGAACGGTTGGGCGTCATTGGCGCCCTGGGCCTGGGCGGCCGAAATGATGCCGTCAAACATCCCCGGATTGGTGACCGCAAGGCCGGTCAGTGCCAAGACCGAAGACAGGAAATCGCGCCGATCCATCGATTCTACCATTTTCTTCCGATTGCCCGCGCAAGACCGGCCGGTTGACCGGTTCGCGTCGACATCAAGGCGAGCGCGACCGTTGACGACCACCGCCCGTGGCTATGAGTGTCGAGATGCCAGAAGCATTGCAAAGCCGGCGAAACCTTGACCGCATCGTTGCGTCCAAAAGGTTTTTCGCCCGGTTCAGCCCGCCCGAAGCATGTGTCGCAGGCCTTTCGACGTTATGCAACGGGGCAAACGACAACTTGGTGAAATCACGTTGCCGCAGAGGCGGCGAGGTCGACTTTCGGCTGATCCGGCCGGGCGATTGCCGCGATTTTGCCGGGCGCCGCGACGGGTTCAGTCGTTGACCAGGCCGAATTTCTGCCGGTCGCCGATGCGGCCGGTCAGCTGTGCCCAGGCGCCCTCGATCGGGCGGAAGGCGAATTCGATCCGACTCGTTCCGGCCGGAACGGCGATGGCGCGCACCAGGCCGTTGGCGAGCTGGATCGGCACGAGCTTGCCATTGACGTTTGCTTGCCACCACGGATGCCAGACATCGTTGAGGACCAGCATCGCCGGCCGGCTTGACACGGTCTCGATCGACACCCGGTCATTGCGGTAGTCGAGAATGCGGGCGACGCCGGGGTTATCGACGGTCTTCAGCGGCTCGAATTCGGGAACGCCGTCGGGAATGGTGTTGATGATGACGCCGAGGCGGAAATCGATCCGGGGCCAGCGGCCCTCGCGCCAGAGACTGGCCATGTCGGCCTCGATGGCGCTGCCGACCAGCTGCACGCGCGGCAGGGTATCGGGATTCTCATAGATGAAGCCGTTCGGCAGCCGCAACGGTTCCGGCCAGCGCTTGGGGTCGAAGCTCTTGTCGATCGTCTCCAGCGGCACCGGCGAGGCGATGTGGCGCAAGCCGAGGATATTGGCGAGCGGCGACTGGTAGCCGGGCATGGCGGGGGCGAACTTGCGCATCTGCCAGATCGCGGCGTTCTCGTCGGCGCCGGTCGCCTGCTGATAGTTGCGCAGTCGGTGGGTGTTGTAGCCAAGGACGTGTTCGAGCCGGTGGGGCATGCCGGCGTTGGGCCAGGCGAAGCCGAGGCCGATCATCTCGACCCGGTCGCGGCGGGTTTGCGTCCGCCCTGCCACCATGCGCGACTGCATCTCGGCGATGATCGGGTCGCGGCTGTCGGGGCGCAGCACCTCATAGACGGAGGGGGGCAGCGCGTTCAGTTCGCCGGCGCCGTTGTGGCGGATCAGGTCGGCGGCGAGTGGCAAGGCGAGCACCAGCATCGAGGCAAGGCCGGCGGCGGCGCCGAGGCGTCCGGCGACGACGATCGCCACGGCCGATACGGCGGCGACGCCGATGGCGATCGAGAGCGGCCGCCAGGCGGCGTCGAGCTTGTCGTGGGCGCCGGCGACCCAGATGGCGCCGCCGATGGCCGCGACGGCCAGCGCCGCCAGCAACAGCCGCTGCGGCGCCTTCAGCTGGGGCGGGCCGTCGGTGACGAGGCGGTGGGTCAGGTAGCCGGCGACGATGGCGACGGCGAAACCGACGTGGAACGTCGCGTCGATGGGGCGGCGGAAGAGATCGACGCCGGGCATCATCTCGTAGAGCAGCCGATAGACCGGCGTGTGGCCGCCGAGGGCATAAAGCAGAAAGACCACGAGCGCGACGGTGTGGAAGCGGATGTCGCGCGCCCACATCCGGCCGCCGACAAGGCCGTGGGCGATGATCAGCAGCGCCGGAATGGCGCCGAAATAGAGGTGGCCGGCGGCGCGGCCGGTCTCGGCGGTGGCGCTCCAGCCGTCGGAGGCCGGCCCCCAATAATCGGCCGCCGGGCCGAGGCTGCCGTAGAGGTTGGGGATCAGGGCAACGAGGCCGAAGCCGGGATCGAGCGAATGGCGCGTTGCCACGGTCAAATCGTGGGCGAGGTGGTAGCTGGTCGCCAGCAGCGGCAGGGTCAGCATTATCGGGACGCCGGCGACCAGCGTCCAGCCGAGGGCACCCGTCAGCAGCGGCCGGACGACGGCGCGCGCCGCTTCGGCGCGGGCGGGCGCGGCGGCGACGTGCCAAAGGGTAAAGGCCGTGAGGTGGGCGATGGCGAGCAAGGCGACCTGGTCGCGGCCGATGGCAAGCCAGCCGCCGAACAGCCCGGCGACGAGGCCCCAGCGCCGCGACGAGCGGTCGAGCGCCCGCGCCAGCAGCAGCAGCGCCCATGGCCAGACCGAAAGGCTGAGGATGTGGCCGGTCTGCTCGATCTGCGCCGAGGCAGAGCCGCCGACGATGAAGACGAGGGCGGCAACGGTGGCACCGGCCATGTGCCAGCCGCGATCGCGAAAGAACAGCATCAGGCCGACGGCGCCGAACAGCAGGACGCCGAGCGTGACCGCATCGGCGGCGGCAAAGGACGGCGCCGGAGACAGCGCCGCCAGTGCCAGGTGCGGCGGCGAAAACAGCAGCGAGCGCGGATCGGCGACCTGCGGCCAGCCGGAAAAGGCATAGGGGTTCCAAGCGGGCGACTGCCCCTCGGCCAGGCTGGCGGCGAGGAACTGCAGCTGCGGCATGAAATGGGTCTTGGCGTCCCAGGGGATGGTGACCGTGCCGGAAATCCAGGGATAGGCATGGATCAGCCAGCAGGCTGCGACGAAGGCGGCCGCCAATGCGAGATCGGCCAGCGACGCCGGGCGGGTGCGGGCGCGGAATTGTCCCTGTTCAACCGGCATGGTCCTGTCCGCTCCTGCCGGCGCCGGTTCCCGGGCCGTTGTCGGCATCGAAACCGATGCGCTCCTCGACGAAGTACAACGGGCGCCGTTTCACCTCGCTGAAGACGTGACCGAGATATTCGCCGATGATGCCGAGCCCGATCAGCTGGATGCCGGAGGAAAACAGGATCGCGACGATCAGCGACGGGAAGCCGGGCACGTCGGAGCCGAACACCATGGTTCGGATCAGGATATAGGCGCCATAGAACAGGGCGATAAGCGATACGGCGCTGCCGATATAGGTCCAGACCCGCAAGGGGAAGGTGCCGAACGACGTCAGTGCATGGAAGGCGAGCTGGAACAGCTTGAGGTAGCCCCATTGCGAATGACCGTCGCGGGACGCGGTTTCGACGTCGACGGTGGTGGTGCGGAAGCCGGCCCAGGCGAGGAGGCCGCGATTGAAGCGGTGGCGCTCGGGCATCCGCAGGAAGGCGTCGACGACGCGGCGGTCCATCAGCATGTAGTCGCCGGTCTCGCGGTCGACGCCGACCTCGCTCATGAAGTCGAAGACCTTGTAGAAGGCGTTGGTGAGGAAGTCGCGGAACTTGCCGCCGCGATCGAACGCCTTGCGGCGGGCATAGACGATGCCGTAATTGCCCTCGACCCAGGGGCGATAGAGATCGCCGATGGTCTCGGGCAGATGCTGCAGGTCGGCATCCATCAGCACGACGCCGCGACCGCTTGTGTGCGCAAGCCCGGCGGCGACGCCGATTTCCTTGCCGAAATTGCGCGACAGGCTGACGACCCGCAGCATCGGCATGGCCTTGGCGTAGGTCCGCAACCGCGCGAGGGTGTCGTCGGTGGAGCCGTCATCGACGCAGACGATCTCGTAGCTGACGCCGAGCGGCGCCAGGGCGGCAGTGACGCGCTGAAACAGCCGGTCGAGGTTCCTGGCCTCGTTGCGCATCGGTAACAGGATGCTCAGCGTCGGGCGGGCATCAGGTTGGGCGGCGGGCGTCGTCATCGCGGTCATGTCCTTGTTCGAAGCGCCGTCGCCGCATGCTGCGATGCGGACCGGCGACCGGCCGGGCCGGCGGCGTTCGCGTTGCCTGCGCTTCATGTCGATGTCACGACGATTGCCTTATCCTCATGACAAGAATCAGATCGACGTCGAACCGTCAGTTTAGGCTAGGTTTCCTCGTTCGGCACGCACGGTCAAATGCCGGGGCGTGCGTGTCGTTTCCGGAGTGGCGTCGTATGGTGGTTTCTTCCGCAGCTTCCCTGCCGTCGGCGCGGCCACTGGCCGTGTGCGCCGACGATCTCGGCATGGCGCCGGGCGTCAGTGACGGCATCATCGAACTGATCGAACAGGGCCGGCTGACGGCGACCAGCGCCATGGTGCCGGGCGGCGAATTCACCCGGGTCGCCGGCGGGCTGGCGGCGTTGCGGCCGCGGGCCGATATCGGCCTGCACCTGACGCTGACCGACCGGGCGCCGCTTGGGGCGATGCCGGGCTTTGCCGCGACGGGCGGCTTTCCGACGATCGGGGCGGTGATCCGCCGCGCCCTGTCGCGGCAATTGCCGAGGGCGGAACTGACCGAAGAGATCGCGCGGCAGATCGCCCGCTTCGGCGAACTGACCGGGTTCGCGCCGGACTTCATCGACGGGCACCAGCATGTGCACGTGCTGCCGGTGGTGCGCGAGGCGCTGTTCGAGGCGATGACGCGGTGCGGGCTCGATCCGGCGCGGACCTGGCTGCGCGACTGCACCGAGGCGGTGGGAAGCCTGCGGGCGCGCGGCGTGGCGGTGCCGAAGGCGGCGTTCATCGGGGCCTTGTCGCGCGGCATGGGGCGGGACGCGGCGGCGCGCGGGTTTCGCACCAATGCCGGCTTCTCCGGCGTCTACGATTTCGCGCTGGCGCCGCCCTATCGCGAGCGGATGCGGCGGTTCCTTGCCCATGCCGGCGTCCTGCCGCTGATCATGGTGCATCCGGGGCATGTGGACGCGGCGCTGGTCGGGCTCGACCCGGTGGTGGAGGCGCGCGCCATCGAGCTTGCCTATCTCGGCGGTGCTGATTTCGCCGCCGATCTCGCGGCGGCCGGGGTGCGGCTCGAACGCATGTCGGTGATGCTGGGCTTGCGCTGAGGCGGGCCGGATGGGGCATCCGGTGCGGCATTTGCGCCGGGGCGACGACGATTTCCTCGCGATGACGGCCTCGGCGAGCCGAGGCGCGCGCCGCGATTGCCCTTGCCGTTGCCCCGGACCGACAGTGGCTTGATCGGCGTCGTCATTGATAGTCGCGACCTATTGTCCAATCGGAACAACCAATTTGAAAACGTTCCAGATTTGCCCGATTCTGTCGAGGATCAGGCCGGGTTCAACCGGCGCGGCGGCATTTGGCGATCGAGGAAGCGTATGAAACGGGCGACCGGGTGGGACGATCAGGTGGCGAGTGCCATCGTCGGCGAACTGAAGGGCAGGGACGGCGCGCTGCTGCCGATCCTGCATGCGCTGCAGGAGGAGTTCGGCTATGTCGACCAGCGGGTTGTCGCCGAACTGGCGACGGCGCTGAACTTGTCGCGGGCCGAGGTCACCGGGACGATCTCGTTCTATCACGACTTCCGCGCCAATCCGGCCGGGCGGCATGTGATCAAGATCTGCCGGGCCGAGGCCTGCCAGTCGGTCGGCTGCGAGGATCTGGTGGCGCACCTGAAGCGCCGGCACGGGCTTGATGTCGACGCGCTGTCGGCGGACGGGCTGCTGACGATCGAAACCGTCTATTGCCTCGGCAATTGCGCGCTCGGGCCGGCGATCCTCGCCGATGGCGAGCCGGTGGGGCGGGTCGATGCCGACACGCTCGACAGCCTGGTGGCGCGGGCCGGCAGCGAGCGGGCGCTGACCGATGGCGAGGTGCTGTCATGAGCGGGCGGGCGCGGGTTTTCATTCCGGCCGATTCGGCGGCGTTGTCGGTCGGGGCCGAGCGGGTGGCGCGGGCGATCCGGGGCGAGGCGGAGGCGCGGGGCGTCGACATTGAGATCGTCCGCACCGGTTCGCGCGGGCTTTTGTGGCTCGAACCGATGGTGGAAGTGGAGACGGCCGACGGGCGGGTCGGCTACGGGCCGATCGCGCCGGGCGATGTCGCCTCGCTGTTTGCCGCCGGGTTCCTTGATGGCGGGGCACATGGGCGCTCGCTCGGTCGGATCGAGGTGCATCCGCTGATCGCCCGGCAGACGCGGCTGACCTTCGCCCGCGTCGGCGTCATCGATCCCCTGTCGCTCGACGACTATCGCGCCCATGGCGGCTTTGCCGGGCTCGACAAGGCGCTGGCGATGCCGCCGGCGGCGATCGTCGAGGCGGTGCTGCAATCGGGCCTGCGCGGGCGCGGCGGCGCCGGGTTTCCGACGGGGATCAAGTGGCGGGCGGTGCTGGGGGCGGAAGCTCCGCAGAAATATGTTGTCTGCAATGCCGACGAGGGCGACAGCGGCACCTTCGCCGACCGGATGGTGATGGAAGGCGATCCGTTCATGCTGATCGAGGGCATGATCATTGCCGGCCTCGCCTCGGGGGCGACCAAGGGCTTCATCTATATCCGCTCGGAATATCCGCATGCCTTCGCCACCTTCGAGAAGGCGATCGCCACGGCCCGCGCCGGCGGTTATCTCGGCGCCTCGGTTCGCGGCTCGGGACGGGCGTTCGACATCGAGGCGCGGCTCGGCGCCGGCGCCTATGTCTGCGGCGAGGAGACGTCGCTTTTGGAAAGTCTCGAGGGCAAGCGCGGCGTGGTGCGGGCCAAGCCGCCGATCCCGGCATTCCAGGGCCTGTTCGGCAAGCCGACCATCGTCAACAACGTGCTGTCGCTCGCGGCCGTACCGTTCATCCTCGCCGAGGGGCCGGCGGCCTATGCGCGCTTCGGCGTCGGCCGTTCGCTCGGGACGCTGCCGGTGCAGCTTGCCGGCAATGTGAAGCGCGGCGGGCTTTACGAACTGCCGTTCGGCGTCACGTTGCGCGAGGTGATCTTCGACATCGGCGGCGGCACCCGCTCGGGCCGGCCGGCGCGGGCGGTGCAGGTCGGCGGGCCGCTCGGGGCGTATTTCCCGGAGCGCCTGTTCGACACGCCGCTCGACTATGAGGCCTTCGCGGCGCTGAAGGGGCTCCTCGGCCATGGCGGCATCGTCGTGTTCGACGACACGGTCGATCTGGCGGCGCAGGCGCGGTTCGCCTTCGAGTTCTGCGCCAAGGAGAGCTGCGGCAAGTGCACGCCCTGCCGCATCGGCGCGGTGCGCGGGCGCGAGACGATGGACCGGATCATCGCCGGCGAGAACCGGGCGGAAAACCGCGCCGTGCTCGACGACCTGCTGGTGCTGATGACCGACGCCAGCCTTTGCGCCATGGGCGGACTGACGCCGGTGCCGGTGACGTCGGCGCTCACCCATTTCCCCGAGGACTTCGAGCGCGCGCCGCTCGCGGCAGCCGCCGAGTGAGGATGATCCCGATGAGCCTCATCAAGGAAACCGATTTCGGCACGCCGGCGCGCGAGAGCGACGTCACCGTGACGCTGACCATCGACGGCATGGCCGTCACCGTGCCGGCCGGCACCTCGGTAATGGCGGCGGCGATGCAGGCCGGGACGAAGATCCCCAAGCTCTGCGCCACCGACATGCTGGAGCCGTTCGGCTCGTGCCGGTTGTGCCTCGTCGAGATCGATGGGCGGCGCGGCACGCCGGCCTCGTGCACGACGCTGGTCGAGGCAGGCATGGTGGTCCACACCCAGACCGAGCGGCTGGCGAAGCTGCGCAAGGGGGTGATGGAGCTCTATATCTCCGACCATCCGCTCGACTGCCTGACCTGCGCCGCCAATGGCGATTGCGAATTGCAGGACATGGCCGGCGCGGTCGGCCTGCGCGAGGTGCGCTACGACAAGGGCGGCGAGAACCACTTCGACTGCGCCGAGAGGGACCAGTCCAACCCGTATTTCGACTATGACCCGGCGAAGTGCATCGTCTGCAATCGCTGTGTGCGGGCCTGCGAGGAAGTGCAGGGGACGTTCGCGCTGACCATCCTCGGGCGCGGCTTCGACAGTCGCGTCAGCCCCGGCGGCACGGATTTCCTGTCGTCGGAATGCGTCTCCTGCGGCGCCTGCGTGCAGGCCTGCCCGACGGCGACGCTGGTCGAGAAGTCGGTGGTGGCGATGGGCCAGCCGGAGCATTCCAAGGTGACGACCTGCGCCTATTGCGGCGTCGGCTGTTCGTTCAAGGCGGAGATGCAGGGCGACAGGCTGGTGCGGATGGTGCCGTACAAGGACGGCAAGGCCAATGAGGGCCATTCCTGCGTCAAGGGCCGGTTTGCCTATGGCTATGCCACCCACAAGGACCGCATCACCTCGCCGATGATCCGCGAACGGATCACCGATCCGTGGCGGGAGGTGTCGTGGGATGAGGCGATCGCCCACGCGGCATCGGAGATCAAGCGCATCCAGGCGAAATACGGGCGCGAATCCGTCGGCGCCATCACCTCGTCGCGCTGCACCAACGAGGAGGTGTTCCTGGTGCAGAAGCTGGTGCGCGCCGGCTTCGGCAACAACAATGTCGACACCTGCGCCCGCGTCTGCCATTCGCCGACCGGCTACGGCCTGAAGACCACCTTCGGCACCTCGGCCGGCACCCAGGATTTCGATTCCGTCGAGGACGTCGACGTCATGGTGGTGATCGGCGCCAACCCGACCGACGCCCATCCGGTCTTCGCCAGCCGCATGAAGCGCCGCCTGCGCGAGGGCGCCCGGCTGATCGTCGTCGATCCGCGCCGCATCGAGCTGGTGAAGACCGCCCATGTGGCGGCCGATCATCACCTGCAGCTGCTGCCCGGCACCAATGTCGCGATGATCAACGCCATCGCCCACACCATCGTCACCGAAGGCCTGGTGAACGAGGCCTATGTGGCCGAGCGCTGCGAGCCGGAGGATTTCAAGCGCTGGCGCGATTTCGTCTCCCAGCCGGAGAACTCGCCGGAGGCGACCGAGAAATACACCGGCGTTCCGGCGGCCGAAGTACGGGCGGCGGCACGGCTCTACGCCACCGGCGGCAATGCCGCGATCTATTACGGCCTCGGCGTCACCGAGCACAGCCAGGGTTCGACCATGGTCATGGGCATGGCCAACATCGCCATGGCGACCGGCAATATCGGCCGCCGCGGCGTGGGCGTGAACCCGCTGCGCGGCCAGAACAACGTGCAGGGCTCCTGCGACATGGGGTCGTTCCCGCACGAATTCTCCGGCTACCGCCACGTCTCCGACGACACCGTGCGGCACCTGTTCGAGGGCGCCTGGGGCGTCACGCTGGATGCCGAGCCGGGCCTGCGCATCCCCAACATGCTGGACAGCGCCGTCGAAGGCTCGTTCAAGGGCATCTACATCCAGGGCGAGGACATCGCCCAGTCCGATCCCAACATCAAGCACGTAACCGACGGGCTGAAGGCGATGGAATGTGTCGTCGTGCACGACATCTTCCTGAACGAGACGGCAAACTTCGCGCACGTCTTCCTGCCCGGGGCATCGTTCCTGGAGAAGGACGGCACCTTCACCAATGCCGAGCGGCGCATCTCGATGGTGAACAAGGCGATGCCGCCGCTCGCCGGCTATGCCGATTGGGAAGTGACGATGATGCTGTCCAACGCCCTCGGCTACAGGATGGACTACAAGCATCCGAGCGAGATCATGGACGAGATCGCGCGCCTGACCCCGACCTTCAAGGGCGTGAGCTTTGACCGCATCCGCGAGTTGGGCTCGGTGCAGTGGCCGTGCAACGACGCGGCCCCGGAAGGCACGCCGATCATGCACGAGAAGGGCTTCGTGCGCGGCAAGGGCAAGTTCATGATCACTGCCTTCGTGCCGACCGACGAGCGCACCGGCCCGCGCTTCCCGCTCATCCTCACCACCGGGCGCATCCTGTCGCAGTACAATGTCGGCGCCCAGACCCGGCGCACCGAGAACGGCGCCTGGCACCCGGAGGACGTGCTGGAGATCCATCCGCACGACGCCGAGAACCGCGGCATCCGCGAGGGCGACCTGGTCTCGCTCGCCAGCCGCGTCGGCGACACCACCTTGCGCGCAAGGATCTCGGAGCGCATGCAGCCGGGCGTGGTCTATACGACCTTCCACCACGTCGGCACCGGCGCCAACGTGGTCACCACCGAGTATTCCGACTGGGCGACCAATTGCCCGGAATACAAGGTGACGGCGGTCGAGGTGCGTTTGAGCAACCAGCAATCCGAGTGGCAGCGCTCCTATGAGGAGCTGCGCGAGGCCACCCGCAAGATCGCCACGACGGCAGCCGAGTAGGGAGCGGTGGAATAGGTATGGGCGCGGGGCACGACAAGACGGTGGATCACGGCGGGACGGACGATACGCCGCCGCTGCCGCCGGTCGTGCAGCAGATTCCGGTGCATTGCGCCACGCGCGACGGCGGATCGATCGACCGCCTCGACGTGCTGGCGGAAGAGACGCCGGTGGCCCTCGTCTATAACGGCGTCAGCCATGCGGTGATGATGGCGAGCCCGGCGGATCTCGAGGATTTCGCCGTCGGCTTCTCCATCAGCGAAGGCATCGCCGACAGCAAGGCCGATCTGGGCGCGGTCGAGGCCGTCCCCGTCGCCAACGGCGTCGAGGTTCGGATCGAGCTGGCGTCGCGCGCTTTCTGGCACCTGAAGGAGCGCCGCCGGAGCCTCGCGGGGCGCACCGGCTGCGGCCTGTGCGGCGTTGAATCCCTGGACCAGACGGTGCGCAACCTGCCGCGCATCGACAACGACCTGAGAGTGTCGCTCGCCGCGGTGCATCGCGCACTCGACGCCCTGCCGGCGGCGCAGGTCCATAACCGCGCGGCGCGCTCGCTGCACGGCGCCGCCTTCGCGGATGCCGAGGGAGCCCTGAAGCTGGTGCGCGAGGATGTCGGACGCCACAACGCACTGGACAAGCTGATCGGCGCCATGGTGCGAAACGGGCTCGATCCCGCCACCGGCATGTGCGTGATCACCAGCCGCTGCTCCTTCGAGATGGCGCAGAAGACGATCGCCGCCGGCTTCCCGATCCTGGTCGCCGTCTCCGCCCCCACCCTGATGGCGCAACGCCTGGCGGAGGCGCACAACCTCACCATGGTGGCGCTGGCGCGGCCGGACAGCGTGGTGCTTGTCAGCCATCCGGAACGGCTATACTGACCAAGAAGGCTTCGAGGGGAACAATCGTGACGACCCAGCGTCTGGTGCACATGGCCAATCAGGTGGCCGGCTTCTTCAGCTCCTACAGCGAAGGGGAAGCCATCGACGGCACCTTCACCCACCTCAGGAGCTTCTGGGACCCGCGCATGCGGCGCGAGATCGAGGCGCATCTGGCGAAGACCGGGGGTGCCGGCCTGACGCCCATCGCGCTGGCGGCGGTGAAGCGGCTGGCCGAGAAAGACACCGCCGCGCAGAAATCGGCCTGAGCGGCGCCTGCGCCCGTGCTGCTGCGCCAGCTCTCCTATCTCGTCGCCCTCGCCAAGGAACGGCATTTCGCCCGCGCGGCGGCCACCTGCAACATCACCCAGCCGGCGCTCTCGGCCGCCATCCGCCAGCTCGAGGAAGAGCTGGGCGTGCTGCTGGTGGAGCGCGACAAGCGCTTCAACGGCTTCACGCCGGAGGGCCAGGAGGTGCTGCTGTGGGCGCGGCGCATGCTCTCGGACGAGGAGGCGCTGCGCCAGGGCATCCAGAACGCCCGCCGCTCGCTGACCGGCAAGCTGCGCCTGGGCGTCATCCCCTCCGCCTTGCCCCTGGTGCCCGCCGTCACCGACCCGCTCTATGACCGGCATCCGCAGGTGCAGGTGACCGTCTGGTCGACCAGCTCGATCGAAATCCAGAAGGGCCTCGACCAGTTCGAGCTCGACGCCGGCATCACTTATCTCGAGAACGAGCCGCTGCACGGCGTGCTGCACCGCGAGCTCTATGTCGAGCGCTACGTGCTGCTGACGCCGGAGCATGGCCCGCTCGGCGGCCGCAGCCAGGCGACCTGGCGCGAGGCGGCCGACCTGCCGCTCTGCCTGCTCACCCCCAACATGCAGAATCGCCGCATCATGGATAGCGTGTTCAAGTCTCTCGATTGCGCGCCGCGGCCGCAGCTGGAAACCAATTCGGTGGTCAATCTCTGCGCCCATGTGCGCTCCGGTCGGCTCTCCAGCATCGTGCCGAAGACCCTGATCCAGGTGCTGGGCATGCCCTCCGGCGCCGTGGCGCTCGACCTGGTGCAGCCTGAGGTCGAGCGCAAGGTCGGCCTCATCGTGCCCAACCGCGAGCCGCTGCCGCCGATCAGCCTGGCCCTGTTCTCGCTGCAGTTCCCGGGCTTCAACGGGGCGGATGTTGGGTAGCGCCCGGTATCGCTATCGGAAAGGGTTGCGCACCGTCAGCGGTCCCTCGAATGCCTGCCCGTCCTGCAGGTCTTCCGAATAGAGCGTGCGGCAGCCGGCCAGCCTGGCTGCCGAAAGGATGAGCGCGTCGTAGAACGCGACGCCGTAGCGCTCGGCGAGAGCCAGGGCGCCATCATGAGTCTCGACCGTGAGCGGTTCGACCCGCAGGCTTGCACGGAGCGGTCCCAGGCAGTCCCGGATCTCCGGCCAAGTCATCGCCAGCTTGCGCCCGGCCACGGAGACAAACTCGTTCAGCACCTGCACGCTGACGACGCCGCCGGCCGCCAGCAACTCCTCCGCCCGATCGGCCTTGGCCGCGTCGGCCGAAAGCAGATAGAGCAGCACGTTGGTATCAAAGAACGCCGCCGGCTCCGCCATCAGCGGCGCTCATGCGCCTCGAGCCGGTCGAACTTGAAGGACGCCGGCAGCCGTCCGCGATACTTGCGCAGCCGGGCCAGCAGGTCACGCGGGCTGGGCGCCTTGCCGATTGCGAAGCTGCGCGCGCCGACCACCTCGATCTCGATGTTGTCGCCCTCTTTCAGCTTCAGGGCCTCGACCACCGCGGCGGGCAGCCGGACAGCCAGGCTGTTGCCCCATTTCGCCACCTGCATGCGGACCTCCATTGATATACGTTGCACGAATGTATATCATCACCGTCTCATTTTCAAGGGATGGGCGCCGTGCCCCAAATCTACGTCGATGCCGATGCCTGCCCGGTGAAGGACGAGATCCGCCGCGTGGTCGAGCGGCACGGCATCACCGCACATCTGGTCAGCAATCGCGGGTTCAAGACCGGTGCGCATCCGCTGATCCGCAACGTGCTGGTGGGCGATGCCTTCGATGCGGCCGACAATTGGATCGTCGCGCATCTGGCGCCCGGCGACATCGTCGTCACCGGCGACATCCAGCTGGCCGATCGCTGCCTCAAGGCGGGCGCGCAGGCGATCGGGCACAATGGCCGCCCATTCACCATGAACAGCATCGGCGCGGCGCTGGCGATGCGGGAGCTGAGCTCGCAGCTGCGCGACATGGGCGAGATCAAGGGCGGCGGCCCGGCCTTCTCCCAACGCGACCGGACCGCCTTCCTCAACGCGCTGGAACAGGCGGTGCAGCGTGCGCTCCGGGCCTAAAGGTGCATGAGGATATTGACCAGCTTGCCGAAGGGATCGCGCACATAGAAGCGCCGCACGCCCCAAGGCTCGTCGGCAGGCCCATATTCGATGGCAACGCCCGCCCTCCTCAGGCGCACGAGTGCGGCGTCGACGTCGTCCACTTCGATCGACAGATCCGGGACCGGCGTGCCCGAACCGCCTTCGCTGGCGATGCCGATCTGCACGCTCATCCTGGTATCGGCGCCGTAGGTCACGATCCATCCGTGATCCATGACCACTTCGAGGCCAAGCACGTCTCCGTAGAAGCGCTTGGCGGCATCAACATCCTTCGTCGCGATGTTGGCGACGATGCGTTTCACTTGCATGTCAAAAGCACCGCCTCTCAGGAATCCGCATAGGGGTCATAGGTGCCGAAGCTCCACAGATGCCCTTCGCAATCACGCGCGGAGTATTCGCGCGCGCCATAGGGGGTGTCGGCGAGCGGCCGCTCGATCTTCGCCCCGGCGGCCATGGCGCGCGCGTAATGCGCGTCGATATCCTTGATCACCACGTAGATTCCGAAGGGTGCGGTGGTCCAGGGATTGGCGGGGTCCGGTTTGCCGGCCGAGCCCATCATGATCATGCCGGCGCCGTGGCGCAGTTGGGCATGGGCAACGCCGCCATCCTCGCCAGGCACCACGAACTGCTTCTCGAAGCCGAAGGCGCGGCCGAGCCAGTCGATCGCCTTGGGCGCGTCCTTGAATTTCAGGGCCGGGAAGATGTTGGGGATTGCGGCTTCGCTTCTATGGGCCATGACATCGCTCCTCGTCTGTCGTCTTGATTGGAACGAGGCTAGCCGTCGCAAGGTTGCCGGTCTTGAAGGAATTTTACCGGCTGGCCTCAGCCCGCGACGCCGCCGCCGGCTGGCAGCAGCGCGGCGCGGAACTCGCTCGGCGTGCGGCCCGCATAGCGGCGGAAATCGCGGCTGAAATGCGCCTGGTCGCTGTAGCCGCAGGAGAGCGCCAGATCGGCCCAGCCTTGCGCGTCCGCCGCCCCGAGGCCGTCGACGGCGCGGGCGAAGCGCAGAATGCCGGCGACCGCCTTGGGACTGAGGCCGACCTGGGCGTGGAACCGCTGGATCAGGTGCCTGCGGCTGCACCCCAGCGCGCGGGTGAGCGATCCGATCGAGCGCGCGCCGTGGCTCGCCTCCAGGCCGCGCAGCGCCCAGGCGACATCCGGCGCCATGGCGCGGCCCTCGGCGATTCGCCGCAGCAGGAAGCGGTCCATGAGGTCGAAACGGGCCGGCCAGTCCGGAGCGTCGTGCAACTGCTCGCTCAATTGCGCTGCGGCGGCACCGAGCAGGTCGCCCAAATCGACGCAGCGATTGGCGATCTCCGACATGGTCAGGCGCAGCAACCGATAGGCGCCGAGCAGGGTGAAGTTCACCTGGAAGCCGCGCTGTTCGCCGCGGAACTCGGTGACGACATGCACGTCGTGCAGCCCGGCGAGGAAGCTCTGATGGGTCGCGCGCACGGTCGGCGCATCGCCGTTGATGATGTCGATCGCCGGGCCGAAGGTCACGATCATCGGGATGCCGGCGAAGGGGGCCTGCAGGCGGCGCAGCGCCGCCGGCGCGTATTCGCGATAGCCCTGATAGTCGATCACGTAGGGTGCCAGGCGCGCATCCGGCCGGCGCGAGGCCATCGCCCAGCAATGCGCCTCGCCGCCGTGCCTGGTGACCTGTATCGCGGACCCGCCGGACACCGCTCCTCCGCCTTCGCGCCATGCGCCGCGCGCATCGCCACCGGATTCTGCCCCCGGCCCGGGCGCCGGTGCAACGCTGCCCGGGCGCCGTCGGCCGCCGCGCCGCAAAAAAACGGCCCGGTCGATGAGGGCACATCGATCCGGGCCAGTCTGACGCGACGGAGGCCCGCCGTCCGATCGTCTCTCTGCTTGGGGACAGGTTTGCGGATCGGTTCGACGCAGCGCGTCATCCGGCGACTGCGCGCCGATGCTGGCCATACGGATGCCGGCCTGCGACTCGGGTGGGGCGGCCCCGGACCGCCGGAAGCGATCCAACTG
>JAEULV010000038.1 GCA_016793065.1 Hyphomicrobiaceae bacterium | reverse complement strand
ATGTCGGTGCTGAACTCCTTCGCGAGCTCCTCGAACTTCTCGCCGGCCTTCACACGGGTCAGGATCGTGTTGGCCTTCTCCGTCAGCGTCGCGTCGGTCTCGGTCTCGGTCCGCGTCAACTGGATCAGCCGCAGGTGGACGGCGTCCTCCTGGTAGAAACGATCCTTGTTCTCGTTGTAGAAGGTCTCGATCCGCACCGGGCTCACCACGCTCTGCGACTTGCGCTGCTGGCCCTGCATGTACTGGAAGATGATGTTCTCCTCGACCTCGCGGCGGTAGTCGCGCTGCGTCTGGCCCTTGGCCTTCAGGAAGGCGAGGAACTTGGACCGGTCGCCCTCGAAACGCTCGGCGATCTCGTCGGCGATCGCGTTGTCGATGTAATGGTACGGGATCTGCCGCTTCTCGTCCTTGCGGAATTCCTTCACGATCAGCACCCGGTCGATCAGGTCCTGGATCGCGCTGTCCTGCAACTGCTCGAGCCGCTCCTGGAATTCCTTCTCGGTGCGGGTCTCGTTGCGGATCTGGGGCAGGAGGGGCCCGATGTACTGCATCACGTCGGCGACGGTGATGATCTTCTCCTCGGCAACGGCCACGATCCCGTTGGCGAAGCGGAGGTTGAGATTCTCGTTCACGTCCCGGCCGACGGAGCCGGACGGGGCGGTCTGGGCGAAAACGCTGACACCGGACGCAGCGGCGAGGACGACGGACAGGAGGCGGCGACGTGACGTCATGGGTTCGGCAGATTGTTCAGAAACGCGATTATTTCCTTCAACCGTAGGAGGGGCTTGGGGGCGGTCAACCTTGGAAACCGCGTGCCGACCTGCACCCAGTCGTCGCGACGACCACTGTTGCGCAGGCACTTCAGGCGGCTCGATTCGGTTTCGACGGACACGATGCCTTTTTGTTCCGCGCGGATGCGAATCTCCGTGATGAGCAGCAGCGCCCGGACTTCGTCGCCGAATTTCCCGAAGCGATCGCGCAGGTCGGCCTCGATCTGCTTCAGCGCCGCCAGCGAATCGGCCAGCGCCAGCTTCCGGTACGCGTCGATGCGCAGCCGGGTCTCGGCGAGGTAGGCCGGCGGGATCCGGGCCTGGATCCGCGCGACCTCGACCGCGTGCGCCTTTTCGGCGTCCTTGAGCGCCGTGTAGCCGTCCACGTGCCGGCCGGCGGCGTCCGAGGCCGGCGCCGCGCCCTCGCCGACGAACACGAAGTCGAGCGTCACGCTGGCGCGGATCGCCGCGGCCGATTTTTCTCCCTTCAGTCGCGCCACCGACTGGCGGAGCAACTGACAGTACAGCTCGAAACCGACGCCGACGATGTGGCCGCTCTGCTCCGCGCCGAGCAGGTTGCCCGCGCCGCGCAGCTCGAGGTCGCGCATCGCGATCCGGAAGCCGGCGCCGAGCTGGTTGTGCTGCCGCATCGCGGTGAGGCGCTGGCGCGCCACCTCGAGCAGCCGGGTGTGGCGGTGCAGAAGCAGGTAGGCGTAGGCCTGGTGCTTGAACCGGCCGACGCGGCCGCGCAACTGATAGAGCTGCGAGAGGCCGAAGCGGTCGGCGCCCTCGATGATGATCGTGTTGCTGTTCGGAATATCGAGGCCGCTCTCGATGATCGTGGTCGACACCAGCACCTGGTAGCGGCCCGCGACGAAGTCCGTCATGATCTCCTCGAGCTCGTCGGCGTGCATCTGGCCGTGGCCGACGCCGACGCGCACGTCCGGCATCAGCTCGCGCAGCCGCGCCGCCACGAGATCGATCGTCTGCACGCGGTTGTGCAGGTAGAAGACCTGGCCGCCGCGGCGGAGCTCGAAGCGGACGGCGTCGACCACGAGCTTCTCGTCGTAGGTCTTCACGATCGTCTGGATCGGGTGCCGGTTCGTCGGCGGCGTCTCGATCACGCTCAGGTCGCGCGCGCCGGTGAGCGCCATGTAGAGCGTGCGCGGGATCGGCGTCGCGCTCATCGAGAGCAGGTCGACGGTGGCGCGCATCCGCTTGAAGATCTCCTTGTGCTTCACGCCGAACCGCTGCTCCTCGTCGATGACGACGAGCCCGAGCTCCCTGAACACGACGTCGCGCTGCAGCAGCCGGTGCGTGCCGATGAGGATGTCGACCTGGCCGGCCGCCGTCGCGGCGAGAATCTTCTTCAATTCGGCGCGGCTGCGGAAGCGGCTGAGCATCTCGATCGCGATGGGGTAGCCGGCCATCCGCTCGCGGAACGTGTTCAGGTGCTGCTGCGCCAGCACGGTGGTCGGCACCAGCACCGCGACCTGCCGGCCGCCCTGCACGGCCTTGAAGGCGGCGCGGAGCGCGACCTCGGTCTTGCCGAAGCCGACGTCGCCGCAGATCAGCCGGTCCATCGGCTTGCCGGAGCCGAGATCGTCGAACACCGCCTCGATGGCGTTCAACTGGTCCTCGGTCTCGTCATAGGGGAACTTGGCGCAGAACTCGTCATAGAGCCCCTCGGTCGGCGTCAGCGGCGCCGCCGTCTTCAGCGCCCGGAGCGCCGCGGTCTGGATGAGCTTGGCCGCGATCTCGCGGATGCGGCTCTTCATCCGCGCCTTGCGCGCCTGCCAGGCGCCGCCGCCGAGGCGGTCGAGCTGCGCCGCGCCGTCGTCATCGGCGCCGTAGCGGCTCAAAAGCTCTATGTTTTCGACCGGCAGATAGAGCTTGTCGCCGCCGTGATACTGGATTTCCAGACAATCATGCGGCGCGCCGGCGGCGGTGATCGTCTTCAGCCCGAGGAAGCGGCCGATGCCGTGATCGGCATGCACGACGAGGTCGCCCTCGTTGAGGCCGGTGACCTCGGTGAGGAACTCCGACCCCTTGGCCTTCTTGCGCTTCGGCCGCACCAGCCGGTCGCCGAGGATGTCCTGCTCGGCGACGATCACCACGTCCGGCAGTTCGAACCCGGCCTCGAGCCCGAGAATGGCAAGCCCGACGGTGCCGCGCGGATAGGCGAGGATCTCGTCATAGCGGCCTATGGCCTGGGTCCGCTCCAGCCCGTGGTCGGCCAGCACCTGCGCCAGGCGATCACGCGCCCCTTCCGTCCACGCCGCGACGATGACGTGGCGCTTCTGCTGGTTGCGCAGCGTGCCGAGGTGATCGATCACCGCGTCGAAGACGTTGACGTCGCCGGCGGCCCGTTCCGCCGCGAACGAGCGGCCCTGCCGGCCGCCGAGATCGATCACGTCCGGCCGGTCGGGCACGGCAAACGGCGTCAGCCGGGTCGAGCTGCTGTCGGCCAGCCGGACGGTCCATTCCTCGCGGGTGAGATAGAGCTCCTTCGGCTCGATCGGCTTGTAGGGCACGCCGGCATCGCCGCGCTCCAGCGACTCGACACGCGATTGATAGTGCTCGCCGACCTGATCCAGCCGTTCGATCACCGCCTCGTCGGTGCGGGTGTCGATGACGAACGGCGCCGCCGGGCAATAGTCGAAGATCGTCGCCAGCCCGCCGTGAAACAGCGGCAGCCAATGCTCGATGCCGGCATGGCGCCGACCTTCCGACACCGCCTGATACAGGAGGTCGTCGCGATTGGAGGTACCGAAGCGGGCGACGTAGCCGGTGCGGAAGCGGGCGATGGTATCGGGAACCAGCGTCACCTCGCTCATCGGCACCAGTTCGAGCCCGTGCAGCGTGCCGGTGGTGCGCTGGCTCTCGGGATCGAAGGCGCGGATCGATTCGAGCGTGTCGCCGAAGAAGTCCAGCCGGACCGGTGCGTCGAACCCGGGCGGATAGAGATCGACAATGCCGCCGCGCACCGCGTATTCGCCGGTGTCGCGAACGGTGGCGGTGCGGGAGAAGCCGTTGTCCTCCAGCCATTTGACCACATTCGACATGTCGAAGCGGTTGCCGGGGCGGGCCGAGAACGATTGCCGCGCGATCAGGTCCGGCGTCGGCAGCCGCTGGACGGCGGCGTTGACGGTGGTCAGCAGCACCAGCGGCTTCGTCCGCGCCGTCCGCTTCGCCAGCGCCGCCAGCGTCGTCATCCGCCGCGCCACCACGATCGAATTCGGCGACACCCGGTCATAGGGCAGGCAGTCCCAGCCGGGCAGGATCAACACCTCGACATCGGGCGCGAAGAACCCCAGCGCCTGCTCGATCGCCGGCAGGCGCGAGCCGTCGCGGGCGACGAACACCAGCGACGCCCCGGTCCCCGCCCCCTGCTGCCGCGCCAGCTCCCCCAGGATCCGGCCTTCCAGTCCATCGGGAACCGACGCCAGCGTCGAATGCGGCAGGCGCTTGAAGAGATTGGCAAGGGGTTTCAACAGCGGCTCCGGGGCGGCACAGATCACCGCCTTTCCCTGCGCGATTTGCCCGCGAAAGGCAACCGCGTTGGCGCATGGTCCGGGTTGCGGCCCGCCCTAACCCAACGGCCAGTGCGGCAGCCATTGCCGCCGGGCGAGGCTGGTGCGCAGATGGCTCAGGCGGTCGCCGAGGGCGACCCGCAGGCGCGTTGGGCGCGCGGCCGACCATTCCGGTTGGGCCGGGGTCGTCGGCCGGTAGCGCGAGGCGTGCAGCACGTAGTCGCCGCGCGGGCCGGAATAGGTGATCGCCGCCGGCGCGCTGATCGCCTCCATGGCCGGATAGTCGACGTCCTCGCGATAGTTCTCATAGTTGCGGTACTGGTCGAGCACCTTGCGCACCACCGGCGAGGCGGTTCGGATCCGCGAGGGTTGCTCCGCCCGCGCCAGCACCGTAAGGCGCGAGCGCACGCCGATCGAAACCACGACCTCGAAGCCGGCGGTCTCGATCATCCCCCGCAGCGCCCGGAAACTCGGCCGGAAGAACGTGTTGGGGTGCTGGCTGGCGTGCCGGCCGTCGCTCGGGCTGAACGAGAGCCGCGACCGGGGCTCGTCGGCAAGATAGTGCGTCTCGACAATCACATAGCCGCCAAGGCGGATGTTCATGCGCAGCCGCACCAGCGACGGCAGCGGATCGAAGACATGGTAGAGCACGCCGGAATAGACGATGAGATCATAGGCCGGGGCGCCGCCACGCGGCAGATCGGCAACGACGAACGGCACCCGATAGTCGACATCATGGCCGAACCGTTGGCGCGCATGGGCAAACGAGGCGCGGGGCGCGATGTCGGTCGCCGTCACCCGCCCGGCCCCGGCCGCGGCCAGCGCCCAGGCGGCAAGCCCGTCCATGGTGCCGATATCGAGGCACTCGGCCCGCGCAAGGTCGAGATGCGGCAACAGCGACAGCACGCCGTAGAGCGTGTAGTTCGGCGGCCGGCCGGCATCGAACCGACCGGGCGTCTGGCTGCCATCGGGGAATTTCAGCGCGTGAAACCACTTGAAGTCGCTTGCCGCGCTCATGTCGTGGTTCCTTGCGGTTCGCGCCGGACAGTCCACGGCCGGCTCAGCCGACGCGCGACGGGTTCTTGTCGAGGCCTTCGTGATAGCTGACGATCCGCAGATAGACCGGACCGACATGCTCGGGCGGCATCGGCGCCAGGCCGGTGATGTAGCGGAACATGTCCTGGTCGGGGATTTCCATCAACGCCTCGAACTCGTCCATCTCCGCGTCGGACATGGCGCCGAGATGGGCGTCGGCGAAGGTGCCGAGCAGCATGTCCATCTCCTTGATGCCGCGATGCCAGGCGCGAAACAGCGCCCGCTTCCTGCGGGTGTCGAGACCGTCGCTCGAGCGCGTGGTTCCGGTCGGCATGAACTTCTCCCCCTCCAGCCGGCATCCGCCCGTTCACCCCGACGACCTGCCATCGCCGGCTTATATCCGCGCCGGACGCATCTGTCAGCGGCAAGCAGCACTTGGCCCGACGTTTTTGCATTCGCTCCGACCTGTCGCGGATCGTCCCGCATGCTGGTGCTGAAAGTGGTGTTCATCGGCGCGCATCGCCCTTATCTTGGCGCCGCCGGGCGCCGCGACGCTCGTTGAAACCGTCCAGCCCCGAGCCGCCATGCGCCCCAATGTCCTTGATCCCCTGTTCGCGCCGGCGACGACGCTCACCGGCGTCGGTCCGAAGATCGGCCAGCTGTTCGACAAGCTGCTGGTCGACGGCGAGCGGGTGCGCGAGGCGCGCGTCGTCGATCTCCTCTTCCACATGCCCCATGGCGCCATCGACCGGCGCGCCAATCCCGGCATCGCCCGCTCGCAACAGGGCATGCTGGTGACGCTGCATGTCCGCGTCGATCGCCATGAGCCGCCGCCGCGCGGCACCCGCCGGCCCTACAAGGTGTTCGTGCAGGACGATACCGGCGAGCTGGCGCTGACCTTCTTCAACCCGCGCGCCGACTGGCTGACGAAGCAATTGCCCGAAGGCGAGATGCGCTGGGTGTCGGGCACGGTCGAGTGGTTCAACGGCGCGCCGCAGATGGCCCATCCCGACCATATTCTCACCGACGACGGCTATCAGCGCATGCCGGCGGTGGAACCGGTCTATGGCCTGACCGAAGGGCTGTCGCTGAAGACGGTGCACAAGGCCACCGCCGCCGCGCTCGAACGGCTGCTGCCGCTCGACCTGCCCGAATGGCAGGATTCAGCCTTCGTCGCCGGACGCGGCTGGCCGAACTTCAAGGGCGCGCTCGCCGCCGTGCACCGGCCGGAGACCACCGCCGGCATCGCACCCGAGGCCCCTGCCCTCGCCCGGCTTGCCTATGACGAACTCCTCGCCAACCAGCTGGCGCTGGCGCTGGTGCGCGACACGATGAAGCGCGCCGGCGCCACGCCACGGGCGGCGACAGGGCTTATGGCCGAGCGCCTGACGCTGGCGCTGCCCTTCGCGCTGACCGGATCGCAGACCCGCGCCATCGCCGAAATCACTGAGGACCTTGCCAAACCATTGCGGATGGTACGCCTGGTTCAGGGCGACGTCGGCGCCGGCAAGACGCTTGTGGCGCTGTTTTCCATGGCGGCGGTGGTCGAGGCCGGCGGCCAATGCGCGCTGATGGCGCCGACCGATCTTCTGGCGCGCCAGCACCTCGCCTCGATCACGCCGCTCTGCGACGCCGCCGGCCTGCGGGTGGCGATCCTCACCGGCCGGGAGAAGGGCGCCGGCCGGCAGAAGACGCTGGATGCGCTGGCGGCCGGCGACATCGACATCCTCGTCGGCACCCATGCGATCTTTCAGGCCGGCGTCGAATTCAAGGATCTCGGCCTTGCCGTCGTCGACGAGCAGCACCGCTTCGGCGTCCACCAGCGCCTGGCGCTGGCGCAGAAGGGCAAGGGCGCCCATCTTTTGGTGATGACGGCGACGCCGATCCCGCGCACGCTGCTGATGACCTATTTCGGCGATGTCGACGTGTCGCGGCTGACGGAAAAGCCCGCCGGGCGCAAGCCGATCGACACCCGCGCCATTTCGCTCGACCGGCTCGGCGAGGTGGTCGAGCGGATCGGCGCGGCGATCGCCCAGGGGCAGAAGGTCTACTGGGTCTGCCCGCTGGTCGAGGAAAGCGAGGTGACCGACCTCGCCGCCGCCGCCGAGCGCGCCGAGACGCTGGAGCGCATCTTCGGACCGGTCGTCGGCCTGTTGCACGGCAAGATGAAGGGCGAGGACAAGGACCGGGCGATGCGGGCGTTTCAGGCCGGCGAGACCCGCGTCCTCGTCGCCACCACCGTCATCGAGGTCGGCGTCGATGTGCCGGACGCCACCGTGATGCTGATCGAGCATGCCGAGCGCTTCGGACTGGCGCAATTGCACCAGTTGCGCGGCCGCGTCGGGCGCGGCGACCGGCCGTCGACCTGCCTGCTGCTCTATCGCGGCCCGCTGGGCGAGACCGCCAAGGCGCGCCTCGATGTCATGCGCCAGACCAATGACGGCTTCGTCATCGCCGAGAAGGATCTCGAACTACGCGGCGGCGGCGAGGTGCTGGGCACGCGCCAGTCCGGCCTGCCCGGCTTCCGCATCGCCAATCTCGAATGGCACACCGAACTGATGGAAATCGCCCGCGACGACGCCCGCCTGGTGCTGGCGCGCGATCCCGACCTGCAGGACCCGCGCGGCCAGGCCCTGCGGGTGCTGCTCTACCTGTTCGAGCGCGACGAGGCCGTTCGGCTGATCCGCGCGGCGTGACGCAGCGCGGACCTGCACGAACCCCCGGCACGGTCGCTCACGCCGAATAGGCGGCGGCGATGCCGAGGAAATCGACGGCCTTGAGGCTGGCGCCGCCGACCAGCGCGCCATCGACATTGGCGACGGCCATCAGTTCCACCGCGTTCGACGGCTTGACCGAGCCGCCATAGAGGATGCGCACCTTGGCGCCCTCGGCGCCGTAGGTCTCCACCAGCTTGGCGCGGATGAAGGCATGTACCTCGGCGACATCGGTCGCGGTCGGCGTCAGGCCGGTGCCGATCGCCCAGACGGGTTCGTAGGCGACGACGAGTTCGGCGGCGCTCATGCCGGCCGGCAGCGATCCGGCAAGCTGGGTGCCGACCACATCGAGGGTGCGGCCGCTCTCGCGCTCGGCGCGGGTCTCGCCGATGCAGACGATGGCGACGAGGCCGGCGCGCTTGGCCGCCTCGGCCTTGGCCCGCACCTGCGCGTCGGTCTCGGCATGGTCGGTGCGGCGCTCGGAATGGCCGACGATGGCGAACGACGCGCCGGCTTCCTTCAGCATCTCGGCCGCGACGTCGCCGGTATGGGCGCCCTTGACGTTGGCATGGCAATCCTGGCCGCCGACCGCGACCGGGGCGCCGGCAAGGGCGCGCGCCATCCGCTCGATCAGGGTCGCCGGCGGTGCAAGCGCCAGGTCGAACAGCGCCGGCTTGGCGCCGGCACCGATGGCGATCGCTTCCGCCAGCTCGGTGCTCGTGCCATTCATCTTCCAATTGCCGGCCACCAGCGGCTTGACACCCTGCGTCGTCATTTCGTTTCCCCGATTGTTGTCAGCGATCAATGCCGGGAGCGGTAGCGAAAAAGCCGGCGCCGCTCAAGTGAAACCACCGGCCGGCGGGTGATCAGAAGGACGCAGGGCGACCCCGGCGGATGCCCGTGCCGACAACACGCAACAGCAAGGATCAACCGATCCGATTTGTGATTGACGCCGGTCAATACGGCGGCGCCCCGCATTCCGTCATGGTGCCACCGCCAACCAAGTACCGGAACCGCTCCGTGCCAAAACGGGTTCATCCTCCCTGCCGCGATCTTCGCGCTTTCATGGAATTGCTGCGGGCGAGAGATCTTCTCGTCTGTATCGACGAACCTGTGTCCGTCGTTATGGAAATCAGCGAAATCCACAGGCGGGTACTGCAAGCAGGGGGGCCGGCATTGCTGTTTCGGCATCCGCTGCTACCGGACGGCAGTCGGGCGGCGTTTCCCGTGCTTGTCAACCTGTTCGGGACAGTCGAGCGAATCGCCCTCGGTCTTGGGGTCGAGACCGGAGGGCTCCGCCAGCTCGGCACCGAACTGGCGGAACTACGCGACCCGACACCACCTGACGGATTACGTGATGCGCTTCGGAAGGTGCCACTTCTACTGGCTGCGATGCGAATGCGCCCGCGTCATTTGCGTCCCGCGCCGGTGCATCGGCACGTCCTGCGTGGAAGCGACATCGATCTTCACCACCTCCCCTTCACCTCCTCATGGCCGGGCGAGCCAGCACCGATGGTATCGTGGGGGCTGGTGATCACGCGCCCTCCCGAAAAAACTTCAACATCGAGCTACAATGTGGGCGTCTATCGCCTACAGGTGGCAGGACAGCGCCGGCTGATCGCTCGATGGCTCGCCCACCGAGGTGGCGCGGCGCATCATCGGTTGTGGCGCGCACGCGGCGAGCCAATGCCCGTGGCGATCGTGGTCGGGGCAGACCCCGCAACGCTGCTTTCGGCGGTGATGCCGCTACCGGAAAATCTGTCGGAACTGCATTTTTCCGGATTAATCCGCGGCGAGCGGACCCGTCTGAGCGACTGCGTCAGCATCCCGCTGAAGATACCGGCCGATGCCGAGTTCATCCTGGAGGGGTTGGTATCTCCCGACGAAACGCTACCGGAGGGGCCATATGGCGACCATACCGGCTACTACAATTCTATTGAGGCGTTCCCGATGGTGGACGTTCAGGCCGTCACGCACCGGCCCCAACCAATCCTGCTCTCCACCTTCACCGGACGCCCGCCCGATGAGCCGTCGAAACTCGGCGAGGCGCTGAACGCGGTCTTCCTGCCGTTGATCATCAGGCAGTTCCCAGAGATAGTCGACTTCTGGCTTCCGCCCGAAGCTTGCTCATACCGGTTTGCCGTCGTTGCCATCAACAAGCGTTATCCCGGTCAGGCCCGAAGGATCATGATGGGCGTCTGGTCGATGTTACCACAATTCGCCTACACCAAGTTCATCGTCGTGGTTGATCAGGATATCGATATCCGAAGCTGGAATGATGTGATCTGGGCGATATCAACCCGTTCTGACCCATCACGGGATACGTTGTTGGTCACCGATACGCCGATCGATCATCTAGACTTCGCCTCTCCCCGCACCGGACTGGGTGGCAAGATGGGCATCGACGCGACCAGGAAGATCGGTACCGAGACTGAACGGGAGTGGGCCGAGGTTCTCGATCCCGACCCGGCGGCCGTCGCGAAGGTCGACCAGATTTGGTCACGCCTCGGACTTTTCTCGGGAGTGACGTAATGTGTCGAATTCGCCGGGTTGTCCTGGCCATAACCGGCGCATCGGGCGCTGCGATCGGCCTGCGGATAGCGGAAATCCTGCATGAATGCGCGATCGAGACCCATCTGGTCATTTCATCAGCTGGGGAGCGCACGATCACTCACGAAATCGGCCCGGATGGGAGCGATCGCATCGGCGCCTGCGTTTCTTATCGACATTTGAACGACGACATTGGCGCTGCAATTGCCAGCGGCTCATTCCGCACCGCCGGCATGATCGTGGCGCCCTGTTCGATGCGGGCACTGGGCGCAATTGCCGCATGTACGACGACTGACCTCATAACCCGGGCAGCAGATGTCCACCTCAAGGAGCGGCGACGTCTGGTGCTATTGGCTCGTGAAAGCCCGTTGCACCTCGGTCACTTGCGAGCGATGGCGGCAGCGACTGAATTCGGTGCGATCATTGCCCCGCCTGTACCAGCGTTCTATCTCCGCCCGGTCGATATCGCCGGCATGGTCGACCAGATCGCGCGACGAGCCATCGAGTTGTTGCGCATTGACAGGATGGACATCGCGACAGAGTGGATGGGCGAACAACACGGCGAGGCACCGTGAGACACTCCCCTCAGCCATGTGTCATACCGCGTCCGGCATCGAACTCTCGCCTTGCCCAAAGGCCGTCACCTTTCTATGATCCGCCGCCATTATGGGGGTTGGAAGCCATTCGTTGCGCGTCCCCCCGCGCCGCAGACCAGAAACGGACGTCTCGCCAATGCTCGATTCCATGCGCCGCCATGCCTCAGGCTTGGTGGCTAAGACCCTCCTCGCGCTGCTTGTCGTTTCGTTCGTGCTGTGGGGCGGGATCGGTCAGGTCGTCCAGGGGCTGACGTCCGACGAAGTTGCCACCGTCGGCGGCAAGAAGCTGCATGCCAGCCTGTTCATCCAGCAATACGAGCGCACCAAGCAGGCCTATCTGCGGGCGACGCGCCAGCAGCTGACCGAGGAGATGGCCCAGCGGCTCGGCATCCCGTCGCAGATCATGCGCCAGCTGATCGTCGACGAGGTGCTGAACAACCGCGCCCAGGCGTTGCGCCTCGGCGTCAGCGATGCCGAGCTGGTGCGCCAGATCCAGGCCGACCCGAGCTTCAACGACGGCAAGGGCGGCTTCAACCGTCAGGCCTTCGCGGCACAGCTGCGCGAATATGGCTGGAGCGAGGATCAGTTCATCCTGTCGCGCCGCGATGCGGTCAAGCGCGAACTGCTGGTGCAGAGTCTGCTCGGCGGCATCGCCACGCCGACGACCTTCCTGGAAATCGCCAACCGCTTCGATGCCGAGGAGCGCGTCGTCGACTATGTCGTCGCCTCCGCCGCGACCATGTCCGCTCCACCGGCGCCCGGCGCCGAGGAGCTGAAGGCGTTCTTCGAGCCGCGCAAGGCGGCGTTCAAGGCGCCGGAATACCGCAAGGTGACGCTAATGACCGCCACGGTCGACGCGCTCGCCGCCATTGAGGAAGTCTCCGACGACGACCTGAAGCGCGCCTACGACAACCAGGCCGCCCGCTTCGAACTGCCCGAGCAGCGCCACGTCCAGCGCATCAGCTTCCCCGACAAGGCCGCCGCCGAGGCCGCCGCCGCCAAGCTGACGGCCGGGACCTCGTTCGAGGATCTGGTGGCCGAGCTGAAGCTGACCAAGGAAGACCACGATCTCGGCCGCGTCGCCCGCACCTCGATCCGCGACACCGCCGTCGCCGATGCCGTCTTCGCCATGGAACCGAAGGTCCTGTCCGGCGTGATCACCGGCAAGTTCGGCTATGTCATTGCCCGCGTGCTGGAAATCACTCCCGCGACCAAGACGCCGTTCGAGACCGCCAAAGTCGAGATCCGCAAGTCGATCGCGCTCGACCGGGCGCGCGACCGCATCGGCCACCTGCGCAACGAGGTCGAGGATGCCCGCGCCGCCGGCGGCTCGCTCGCCGACGTCGCCACCCGGCTGAAGCTGCCGAAGTCGACGATCGAGGCGCTCGACGCCCAGGGCCTCGGCCCCGACGGCAAGCCGGTGGAAGGCATGCCGGAGGCGACCGACTTCCTCAAGCTGGTGTTCGAGACCGACGTCAAGAACGAGACCGACCCGCTGGCGATCGGCACGCGCGGCTTCACCTGGTACGAGGTCGACGCCATCACGCCGCCGCGCGAGCGCGCCCTTGACGAGGTCAAGGATCGCGTCGTCGCCCATTTCCTCGCCGAGGCCACCGCCAAGGCGATGGCCGAAAAGGCCGGCGCGGCGCTGGACCGGCTGAACAAGGGCGAGGCGATCGCCACGGTCGCCGGCGAACTCGGCCTCGAGGTCAAGACCTCCGACAAGCTGACGCGCGCCACCAAGGCGGCCGACTTCGGCCCCGGCGCCATCGGCGCGATCTTCGACACGGCCGAGGGCAAGGCCGGGCGCGGCCTGATGGCCGACGGCTCGGTGATCGTGTTCGTGGTCAAGGACGTCACCGCCCCGGTGTTCTTCGCCGAGGCGCCCGAACTGGTGGAAAAGCGCAAGACCCTTGACGACGGGTTCGAAAACGCCATGCTCGACCAATACCTCGTCAAGGCGCAGGCCCTGATCGGGGCCACCGTCAACCAGACGACCCTCGCCCGGATCCTCGGCGCCGGTCGGAGCAACTGACGGAACGATGATGGGACGCAGCACACCCGACCGCACCCACGGACACTCGACCCGCCGCGCGCCGCGCCGGCGGATCGGCGTCGTCCGCCTCAAGGTGCACAGCGAGCGATGGTGACAGGAGAACCATCCCCCTGCCATCGCATCGGCCGGCCCGCCGGCCCCTCATCGCTCGTCTGACGGGATCTCCCAATCCATGCGCATAGAACCTCAATTCGACGTCGTCGCCCGCCACCTCGATCGTGGCGAGACGACCGTGGTATGGACCACGCTGGTCGCCGATCTGGAAACCCCGGTTTCGGCTTTCCTCAAGCTCTCCGCCAATCGCGATCACTGCATCCTGCTCGAATCGGTCGAGGGCGGCGCCACGCGCGGCCGCTATTCGGTGATCGGGCTGGATCCGGACCTGGTGTTCCGCGCCCATGGCGCCGCCTGCGAGATCAACGACCGCTTTCACATCGACCGCCACGCCTTCCAGCCGGTCGAGGCCAATTCGCTCGAGGCGATCCGCGCGCTGATCAAGGACAATCAGTACGACGTGCCCGCCGGTCTGCCGCCGATGGCCGCCGGCATTTTCGGCTATCTCGGCTATGACATGGTGCGCCAGATGGAGCGCCTGCCGGAGCCGAACCGCGACACCCTCGGCACGCCCGACGCCATCCTGGTGCGGCCGCGCATCATGCTGGTGTTCGACGCGGTGCGCGACGAAATCACCATCGTCTCGCCGGTGCGCCCGGAGCCCGGCGTTTCCGCCGACCGCATCCATGCCCGCGCCGTCGAACGGCTGATCTCGGTCGTCGACGCCCTCGACGAGGCGCTCGACAAGTCGGTCGCCAGCCAGGAAGTGCCGCTCGACGTGCCGGTCATCTCCAACACCGCGCCGGAGGTCTATGCCTCGATGGTGGCGCGGGCGAAGGAATACATCGCCGCCGGCGACATCTTCCAGGTGGTGCTGTCGCAGCGCTTCGAGGCGCCGTTCACGCTGCCGCCGATCTCGTTCTACCGGGCGCTGCGCCGGGTCAATCCGGCGCCGTTCCTCTACTATCTCAACTTCGGCGGCTTCTCGATCGTCGGCTCCTCGCCGGAAATCCTGGTGCGAGTGCGCGACAACGAAGTCACCATCCGGCCGATCGCCGGCACCCGGCCGCGCGGCAAGACCCCGGCCGAGGACAAGGCCAACGCCGCCGAACTGCTCGCCGACCCGAAGGAACTGGCCGAGCACCTGATGCTGCTCGATCTCGGCCGCAACGACGTCGGCCGGGTGGCGAAGATTGGCTCGGTCAAGGTCACCGACAAGTTCTTCCTCGAGTACTACAGCCAGGTGATGCACATCGTCTCCAACGTCACCGGCCAGCTCGACACCGCCCGCCACGACGCCCTCGACGCGCTTGCCGCCGGGTTCCCGGCCGGCACCGTGTCCGGCGCCCCTAAGGTGCGGGCGATGGAGATCATCGACGAGCTCGAACAGGAGAAGCGCGGCATCTATGCCGGCTGCGTCGGCTATTTCTCCGCCGACGGCAATGTCGACACCTGCATCTGCCTGCGCACCGCCGTGATCAAGAACGACCGCATGTACGTGCAGGCCGGCGCCGGCATAGTCGCCGACAGCGTGCCCGAGATGGAACAGGCCGAGTGCGTCAACAAGGCCAAGGCGCTGTTCCGCGCCGCCGAGGAAGCGGTGCGGTTCTCCGCCACCGCCAACCGCGGCCAGTGAGGGAGAGCGCGTCATGTTCCTGATGGTCGACAACTACGACAGCTTCACCTACAACCTCGTCCACTTCCTTGGCGAGCTTGGCGCCGAGCTCGACGTCCGCCGCAACGACGAGATCAGCGTCGACGACGTCATCGCCATGAACCCGGAAGGCATCATCCTGTCGCCCGGCCCCTGCACGCCCAACGAGGCCGGCATCTGCCTGGAGACGATCCGCCGCTGCGGCGCCTCGATCCCGATCCTCGGCGTCTGCCTCGGCCACCAGTCCATCGGCCAGGCCTATGGCGGCGTGGTCAAGCGCGCGCCCTACCTGATGCACGGCAAGACCAGCGTCATCCACCACACCAATGGCGGCATCTTTCGCGGCATCAATGCCGACTTCCTCGGCACGCGCTATCATTCGCTGATCGTCGAGCGCGCCACCATGCCGACGGATCTGGAAATCGTCGCCGAGACCGACGACAAGCTGGTGATGGGGCTTGCCCACAAGACCCATCCCGTCCACGGCGTGCAGTTCCACCCCGAGAGCATCGCCTCGGAAAACGGCCACCGGCTGCTGAAGAACTTCCTCGACATCGCCCGCGACTGGAACGGCACCCGCCGCGCCAGGGCCGCCTGACAGGGGATCCGCCATGTTCAAGTCGATCCTGGGTAAGATCGCCGGCGGTGGCCGGCTGGAGCGCGACGAAGCCCGCCGCGCCTTCGACATCGTCATGTCCGGCGAGGCGACGCCGGCGCAGATCGGCGCCTTCCTGATGGGCCTGCGCCTGCGCGGCGAGACCATCGACGAGATCACCGGCGCGGTCGAGACCATGCGCTCGAAGATGCTGCGCGTCACCGCGCCGGCCGACGCCATCGACATCGTCGGCACCGGCGGCGACGGCTCCGGCTCCTACAACGTCTCGACCGCTTCGGCCTTCGTCGCCGCCGCCTGCGGCGTGCCGGTGGCCAAGCACGGCAACCGGGCGCTCTCCTCCCGCTCCGGCGCCGCCGATACGCTGATGGCGCTCGGCGTCAAAATCGACCTCGACCCGCTGCGCATCGCCGAATGCATCCGCGAGGCCGGGCTCGGCTTCATGTTCGCGCCCGCCCATCACTCGGCGATGAAGCATGTCGGTCCCGCCCGGGTCGAACTCGGCTTCCGCACCCTGTTCAACCTGCTCGGACCGATGTCGAACCCCGCCGGCGTCCGCCGCCAGATGACCGGCGCCTTCTCGGCCGACTGGATCGAGCCGATGGCACGGGTGCTGGGCGGCCTCGGCACCGAGCGCGCCTGGGTCGTCAACGGCTGCGACGGCCTCGACGAGATCACCACCACCGGCCCGACCCGGGTCGCGGAGTGGACCGGCACCGACGTCCGCCTGTTCGAGATCACCCCGGAGCAGGTCGGCCTGCGCCGCGCCGATCCGTCCGAGCTCAAGGGCGGCGACGCCGGCGACAATGCCGCCGCGCTGCGGCTGATCCTCGACGGCGAGCACAACGCCTATCGCGACATCGTGCTGATCAACACCGCCGCCGCCCTCGTCGTCGCCGACAAGGCGCCGACGCTGGCCGACGGCGTGACGATCGCCGCCGATGCCATCGATTCCGGCGCGGCGCGCGCCTGTCTCGCCAAACTCGTCGAAGTTTCCAACCGGTGATGCCATGGCCGACATCCTGAAGAAGATCGAAGCCTACAAGCGCATCGAGATCGCCAACGCCAAGGCTGCCCTGCCCTATGCCGAGGTCGCGGCGAAGGCCCGCGACCAGGCGCCGGTGCGCGGCTTCGCCCGCGCCATCGACGCCCGGCTCGCCCGTGGCGAATGGGCGCTGATCGCCGAGATCAAGAAGGCGAGCCCGTCGAAGGGCCTGATCCGCGCCGACTTCGACCCGCCGTCGCTGGCCGCCGCCTATCAGGCCGGTGGCGCGGCCTGCCTGTCGGTGCTGACCGATACCCCGTCCTTCCAGGGCGAGCCGGCCTATCTCGCCGCCGCGCGCGCCGCCTGCACCCTGCCGGCGCTGCGCAAGGACTTCCTCTACGAGCCCTATCAGGTGGCCGAGGCCCGCGCCTGGGGCGCCGACTGCATCCTGATCATCATGGCGAGCGTCTCCGACGACGAGGCGCGCGCGCTGGAGGACGAGGCGGCGAAATGGAGCCTCGACGTGCTGGTCGAGGTCCATGACGAGGCCGAGCTGGAGCGGGCGCTCAGGCTTGCCTCGCCGCTTCTGGGCATCAACAACCGCAACCTAAAGACCTTCGAGGTGTCGCTCGAAACCGCCGAACGGCTGGCGCCGCTGATCCCGGCCGGCCGCGTCATCGTCGGCGAAAGCGGCATCTTCACCCCCGCCGATTGCGCCCGGCTGCAACGCGCCGGCATGTCGACCTTCCTCGTCGGCGAAAGCCTGATGCGTCAGACCGACGTCACCGCCGCCACCAGGGCGCTGCTGACCCGGCCGGCGGCCTGATCCCATGACCATTTCCGACCGCCTCACCCATATCGACACCTCCGGCAAGGCCGACATGGTCGATGTCGCCGACAAGCCGGTGACGACCCGCACCGCCATCGCCGAGGGCGCGGTGACGATGCGGCCGGAAACGCTGGCGCTGATCGTCTCCGGCAACGCCAAGAAGGGCGACGTGATCGCGACGGCGCGGATCGCCGGCATCATGGCGGCGAAGAAGACCCACGAGCTGATCCCGCTCTGCCACCCGCTGCTGCTCACCAAGGTCTCGGTCGATATCGAGCCGGATGCGACGCTGCCGGGGCTGCGGGTGCGGGCATTGGCCAAGGTCGGCGGCCAGACCGGGGTGGAGATGGAGGCGCTGACCGCCTGTTCCGTCGCCTGCCTCACCATCTACGACATGGCCAAGGCGGTCGATCGCGGCATGACCTTGACCGGCATTCGCCTGGTCGAGAAGACCGGCGGCGTTTCCGGCGACTACCGGGCGGAGTGAGACAGATGGCAGCCATGCTTTCGGTGGCCGAGGCGCTGGCGCGCGTCCTCGCCGGCGTCGTGCCGACCCCGGCCGAGCGGGTCGGCCTGCATCAGGCCGGCGGCAGGGTGCTGGCGGAGGATCTCGTCAGCCTGCGCACCCAGCCGCCGTTTGCCGCCTCCGCCATGGACGGCTACGCCCTGATCGGCGCCGAGGCCGTCGCCGGGGCACGCCTGCGCGTCGTCGGCGAAAGCGCCGCCGGCCACGGCTTCGACGGAACGGTCGAGCCGGGAACCGCCGTGCGGATCTTCACCGGCGCGCCGGTGCCCGCCGGCGCCGACACCGTGCTGATCCAGGAAGACGCCCGCCGCGACGGCGACTGGGTGGTGGTGGAAAGCCCGGTCGCGACCGGCCGCAACATCCGCGCCCGCGGCGTCGACTTCGCCGAGGGCGAGGTGCTGCTCAAGGCCGGCACCCGGCTCGATTTTCGCACCCTGTCGCTCGCCGCCGCCATGAACCACGCGACGCTGCCGGTGCATCGCAAGCCGCGCGTCGCCATCCTCGCGACCGGCGACGAACTGCGCGCGCCCGGCTCGGTGCTCGGCCCCGACCAGATCGTCGCCTCCAACGCCTACGGCGTCGCCGAGATCGTCCGCGCCTGCGGCGGCGAACCGATCGACCACGGCATCGCCGCCGATATCGAGGCCGAGATCGCCGCCCGCACCGTCGCCGCCGCGCGCGACGCCGACGTGCTGGTGACGCTCGGCGGCGCCTCCGTCGGCGATCACGACTATGTGCAGCAGGCGCTCGGCTCGGAAGGCATGGAACTCGGCTTCTGGAAGATCGCCATGCGCCCCGGCAAGCCGCTGATCTTCGGCCGCCTTGGCTCCACCCGGGTGCTCGGCCTGCCCGGCAATCCGGTGTCGAGCCTCGTCTGCGCCCTGCTCTACCTGAAGCCGCTGCTGCAGGCGCTGACCGGCGATGCCGCCCCGCCGGCGTCGGAGGTCACCGCCCGTCTCGGCGCGGCGATGAAGCCCAACGACCAGCGTCAGGACTATGTCCGCGCCCGCCTCGACCGCGCGCCGGACGGCGGCTGGATCGCCACCCCGCACACCAGTCAGGATTCCTCGCTGCTCGGCATTCTCGCCGGTTCCGGCGGCCTGATCGTCCGTCCGCCCGGCGCGCCGGCCGCAGACGCCGGCGAAGCCTGCCGCGTCGTGCTGATGCAGGGGTGAGCTGAAGTCCGGACAGAATCGGCGACATCGAAAAGCGCCAATGCCGGTGTTAGGCTCTGCTGGCGACCCGGGCGAAGCCCGGATCGATTCCCGCCCGGAGCCGCGCCGTTGGACTTCTCGCTCGACCAGATCCTCGCCTTCATCGAGGCCAACCACGCCTGGGGCGCGGCGCTGTTCGGCCTGCTGGCGTTCGGCGAATCGCTGGTGCTGGTCGGCATCCTGATGCCCGGCACCGGCGTCCTGCTGGCGATGGGACCGCTCGTCGGCAACGGCACCTTGCCGCTGGGCGAACTGATGCTGACCGGCGCCCTTGGCGCCCTCATCGGCGATCTCGTCTCCTACTGGATCGGCCGCCGCATCGGCATTCCCGTCCGCGACAGCCGCTTCATGCAGCCGCACCGGCCGCTGGTCGATCGCGCCGTCGATCTGTTCCGGCAATGGGGTTGGCTCGCGGTGTTCTTCGGCCGCTTCATCGGCCCGTTGCGGGCCACCGTGCCCTTCGTCGCCGGCATGTTGCAGATGCGCGAATGGAGCTTTGTCGCCGTCAGCGCCGTGTCCGCCGTCCTCTGGGTGCCCGTCCTGCTGGCGCCGGGCGCGCTCATCGGCCATGTCATCGAGCTCTACCGCGCCGGCGACACGACGACGGCGGTGGTGCTCGGCCTTGGCGGCCTCGTCGTCATCGCCGCCGCCATTCTCGGCTTTCGCCGATTCCTCGCCCGGCGCGCCCGGGCGCCGGAAGCGCGGTGACCCGGCCGGCTTGGCCGGATACAGCCTGTTCACCACGGCGGCAAATTCCCGCGACGAAAGCGCGACCGCGCGCCGCGCCAGTCCGATTTATCTCGCAGATCCAACATGATAGGCACGATCGACGGGCGTCGTTCCGCCGCCGTTACACAACGAAACTTCAATTGATTTCAGTTAAACCCGAGCTTGCCGCTACAAAGGCACGACCATGCGTGGCGCGATCCCGGTGTTTGTAATTCAAGCCGCTCCGGGATAAATCGCCACCAAGATGACGCAGACGCGGTCTATCGGCGAGGCGGTTGATCCGCCCGAATGGGCCCGACAATTTGAGGACCGAGCTTTATGTGCGGAATCATTGGGATCCTGGGACAGGCGCCGGTCGCGCCGATGCTGGTCGAATCGCTGAAGCGGCTCGAATATCGCGGCTATGATTCCGCCGGGGTCGCAACGCTGGAGGACGGCGAACTGACCCGTCGCCGCGCCGAGGGCAAGCTGAAGAATCTCGACAAGCTGCTCGACCGGGATCCGCTCGAAGGCCACATCGGCATCGGCCACACCCGCTGGGCCACCCACGGCGCCCCGACCGAGGCCAATGCCCATCCGCACGCCTCCGAGTCCGTCTGCGTCGTTCACAACGGCATCGTCGAGAACTTCAAGGAACTGCGCGACGAGCTGATCGCCAAGGGCTACGTCTTCCAGTCGCAGACCGACACCGAGACCGTTGCCCATGTCGTCAACGACAACATGCGCCAGGGCATGTCGCCCAAGGACGCCGTCGGCGCCGCGCTGAAGCGCTTCACCGGCGCCTTCGCCCTCGCCTTCCTGTTCAAGGGCGAGAATGACCTGCTGATCGGCGCCCGTCGCGGCTCGCCGCTGGCGGTCGGCTGGGGCAAGGGCGAAATGTATCTCGGCTCCGACGCCATCGCGCTGGCGCCCTTCACCAGCAAGGTCTGCTATCTCGAAGAGGGCGACTGGGTGGTACTGACCCGCACCTCGGCGCAGATCTACGACGAGAACGACACCCCCGTTGTTCGCCCGGTGATGATCTCGACCGCGTCGGCCTTCCTGGTCGACAAGGGCAACCATCGCCATTTCATGGCCAAGGAAATCCACGAGCAGCCGGAAGTCGTCGCCCACACGCTGGCGAGCTTCCTCGATTTCGCCGAGCGCAAGGTCCGTCTGACCAGCGACCTGCCGTTCGACTGGAACAAGCTGACCCGCGTCGTCATCACCGCCTGCGGCACCGCCTTCTATGCCGGTCTCGTCGCCAAGTACTGGTTCGAGCGCTTCGCCCGCCTGCCGGTCGACATCGATATCGCCTCGGAATTCCGCTACCGCGAAATGCCGCTCGAGCCAGGCGGACTGGCGATCTTCGTCTCCCAGTCGGGCGAAACCGCCGACACCCTTGCCTCGCTACGCTACTGCAAGGAAAACGGCCAGCACATCGGCGCCGTGGTCAACGTCCAGACCTCGACCATCGCCCGCGATGCCGACGTCATCTTCGCCACCCTCGCCGGCCCGGAGATCGGCGTTGCCTCGACCAAGGCCTTCACCTGCCAGCTGGCGACGCTGGCGGCATTGGCCGTCACCGCCGGCAAGGCGCGCGGCGTCCTCACCGACGCCGATGAATCCCGCCTCGTCGCCGCCCTTGGCGAGACCCCGCGCCTGATGGCGCAGGCACTGAAGCTCGAGCCGCAGATCGAGAAGCTCGCCCATGCCCTGTCCAAGGCCAAGGACGTGCTCTACCTGGGGCGCGGCACCAGCTATCCGCTGGCGTTGGAAGGCGCCCTGAAGCTCAAGGAGATCAGCTACATCCACGCCGAGGGCTATGCCGCCGGCGAGTTGAAGCACGGCCCGATCGCCCTGATCGACGAAACCATGCCGGTGATCGTCATCGCCCCCTATGACCGCATCTTCGAAAAGACCGTCTCCAATATGCAGGAGGTCGCCGCCCGCGGCGGCCGCATCATCCTGATCACCGACGCCAAGGGCGCCGAGGCCGCCGGCCTCACGCCGATGGAAACGCTGATCCTGCCGGAAATGTCGGCGACCGTGACGCCGATGGTCTATTCGATCCCGATCCAGCTTCTCGCCTATCACACCGCCGTGGTGATGGGCACCGACGTCGACCAGCCGCGCAACCTGGCGAAGTCGGTGACGGTGGAATAAGCGAGACGACGCCGGAACCGGCCGTCGGCACGTTTTCCGGGACGTCGCTCGCGCCGCAAGGACCGCATTGGCCGATGTCGCGATCTCCCCGACCGCGACATCGCACCCGGCGCAATGCCGGCGCCCGAGGCTGGAACCGGCGAGCAAGCCGAAGCGGGAGATCCTTTGGATGTACATCCCAGCGACGTTCGCCGAAAACGATCCCGCGATGCTGATGGACCTGATCCGCCAGCATCCGTTGGGCATGTTGATCACCGCCGGCGCGTCGGGATTGCAGGCTTCGCCCGTGCCGTTTCTCTGCCGCCGGGACGGCGAGAAGCTGACGCTGGTCGCCCATCTGGCAAGGGCGAATGCCCATTGGAAGGATCTGGTCGGCCTGCAGGAGTGCCTGGTTATCTTTCAGGGACCGGCCAGCTACGTCTCGCCCGACTGGTATCCATCGAAGACGACGACGCACAAGGTCGTCCCGACCTGGAACTATGCCATGGTGCAGGCGCGCGGCGTGCCGAAGCTGCTGCACGCGCCCGACTGGCTCCGCGAGCAAGTTGGCGACCTGACCGATGCCATGGAACGAAGCCGCGCCACTCCCTGGGCGGTGAGCGATGCGCCGGATGATTTCATCGCAAGTCAGCTCAAGGCAATCGTCGGCATCGAGATCGACGTTGTCGAGATCAGGGGCAAGTGGAAGATGAGCCAGAACAGGACCCCGGAGGATGCCGGCGGCGTGGCTCGGGCATTGGCCGACCCCAGCGAGCCCCATGCCAACCCGGTTGTCGCCGACATCGTCGCGGCGCGAATGCCGCGCAAGCCCTAGACGGACATCCCGAGCGCCCGAGACGCATCGCGCCAGCACGCTCGGCCCCACCCCGACCCGGCCCGCCCGCCCCTCCGAGCTTCAACGCGCAAGCGCGCCACGGCCGACCGCGGCCAACCGCGGCTTTGGGCGATCGGGCTCGGCCGCGCCGGGCCGCGTCGGCAGCTGACGTCGATCCAAACGCAAAAACGCCCGGACGAGCCGGGCGTTTGAAGCTTGGTCTCAGCGATCGAAGCGATCAGCGGCGGTCGGTAACGTCGACATAGTCGCGCTGCGCGGCGCCGGTGTAGAGCTGACGCGGACGGCCGATCTTCTGCGACGGGTCCTCGATCATTTCCTTCCACTGCGCGATCCAGCCGACGGTGCGGGCGAGAGCGAACAGCACGGTGAACATCGAGGTCGGGAAGCCCATCGCCTTCAGGGTGATGCCCGAATAGAAGTCGATGTTCGGATAGAGCTTCTTCTCGATGAAGTACTCGTCCGACAGCGCGATGCGCTCGAGTTCCATGGCGACGTCGAGCAGCGGATCGTCCTTGATGCCGAGGGTGCCGAGGACCTCGTGGCAGGTCTTCTGCATGATCTTGGCGCGCGGATCGTAATTCTTGTAGACGCGGTGACCGAAGCCCATCAGACGGAACGGATCGTTCTTGTCCTTGGCGCGGCGGACATATTCCGGAATGCGATCGACGCTGCCGATTTCCTGCAGCATCGCCAGCGCCGCTTCATTGGCGCCGCCATGGGCCGGGCCCCACAGGCAGGCAATGCCGGCGGCGATGCAGGCAAACGGGTTGGCGCCCGACGAGCCGGCGAGACGCACGGTCGAGGTCGAGGCGTTCTGCTCGTGGTCGGCGTGCAGGATGAAGATCCGGTCGAGCGCGCGGGCGAGGATCGGATTGACCTTGTATTCCTCGCAGGGCACGGCAAAGCACATGCGCAGGAAGTTAGAGGCGTAGTCGAGCTTGTTCTCGGGGAAGATGAACGGCTGGCCGATCGTGTACTTGTGAGCCATCGCCGCGATGGTCGGCATCTTGGCGATCATGCGGATCGAGGCGACCATGCGCTGGTGCGGATCGGCGATGTCAAGGCTGTCGTGATAGAAGGCGGCGAGCGCGCCGACGGTGCCGACCATCACCGACATCGGATGCGCATCGCGCCGATAGCCGGTGAAGAACTTGGTCATCTGCTCGTGCACCATGGTGTGACGGGTCACACGGCCGGTGAAGTCATCATACTGCTGCTTCGTCGGCAGTTCGCCGTAGAGCAGCAGATAGCAGGTCTCGAGGAAGTCGCCATGCTCGGCGAGCTGCTCGATCGGATAACCGCGATAGAGCAGGACGCCCTCGTCGCCGTCGATATAGGTGATCTTCGACTCGCACGACGCCGTGGAGGTGAAGCCCGGATCGTAGGTGAAGTTGTGGGTCGCGCCATAAAGCTTCGAAATGTCGATGACGTCGGGACCGATCGTCCCGGACTTCACCGGCAGCTCCATGGTCTTCGAACCGACGGTCAGCGTCGCGGTCTTGGCAGTCATTCCGTTCCCCCTGAACGTGACAGGCAAAGCCTGAGAAGTCGTACCGGATGGAGATTTCGGCCGGCTTCTCCCGGTCTGGGAGGAGGCGCGACCGGGCCCTCGCCGGGATCGCATTTCTGCGGTGCAACTAGCCCAGTTTACGCCCCCCCGCAAGCTCGTCCAAGGACTGATATGACCGATTTGACGCCATGGCGCCTCGTTGCGCAACGGCCAAATCCGGCCCGATCAATCGATACACAACGCTCAAAATCGCTTTAAATTCCGCGCCGAAACCGAGGTCGCCTTTTCGCGCAGCCGCGGTCGACAGCAAGCCGCGGCGACGCCGGCCGCCGGGGTACCCCCCTCAAATGTCGTATGTAGAACAGGTTAGCGAACTCAGACCGCAGCGTGCGGAAATGCGAATTCCCCGGCCGGCTCGCGCCGGCGCCCGACCGGCGACCCGATGCCGCATGCCGGGCCGGACGAGATGCCCGGCCGGATGTGCCGATTCATCGCCCAGGGCGGGCGGCACTCGCAGCCCCTGCCCGGTTGGCCGGCCCTTGCCAGGCCCGTGGGGTCCCTTGTCAGGTCGCGATCACGTCGGCGATGCGCGCCAGGCTCTCGTCGCGGCCGAGCACCGCCAGCACATCGAAAATGCCGGGCGACGTCGTCCGCCCGGTCAGCGCCGCGCGCAGCGGCTGGGCCACCTTGCCGAGCTTCAATCCGCGCTCCTCGGCGATCGCCCGGGCCACGCCCTCGGTCGCGGCGACCGACCATTCCGCCAGCGCCGACAGGCCGGCATGCAGCGCGCCGAGCACGGCGCGCGCCTCGGCATCGATCAACGCCGCCGCCTTGTCGTCGAGTGCCAGCGGCCGCGCCGCAGTGATGAACCGCAGCCCGTCGACCAGTTCGACCAGCGTCTTGGCGCGCTCCTTCAACCCCGGCATGGCGGCAAGCACCTTGGCCCGCGTCGCCTCGCTCCAGGCGGCGCGCACGTCGCCGGCACTCTCCAGATAGGGCAGCAAGGCATCGATGGCCGAAAGCAGTTCGGTGTCGCTGGCATGGCGGATATAGTGGCCGTTGATGTTTTCGAGCTTGGCGAAATCGAAGCGCGCCGGCGAGCGGCCGATCGAGCCGACGTCGAACCACTCGATCGCCTGTTCCGTCGAGAAGATCTCGGCGTCGCCATGGCTCCAGCCGAGCCGGGCGAGGTAGTTGCGCATCGCCGCCGGAAGATAGCCGAGCGCCCGATAGGCATCGACGCCGAGAGCGCCGTGCCGCTTCGACAGCTTGGCGCCGTCCGGACCGTGGATCAGCGGAATGTGACCCATCTTCGGCACGTCCCAGCCCATGGCATTGTAGATCTGAGTCTGGCGGGCGGCATTGGTCAGGTGATCGTCGCCGCGAATGATGTGGGTGACCGCCATGTCGTGATCGTCGACCACGACCGCCAACATGTAGGTCGGCGTTCCGTCCGAGCGCAGGATGATGAAATCGTCGAGGTGCTCGTTCTGGAACACCACCCGGCCCTGCACCATGTCGTCGATCACCGTCTCGCCTGTCTGCGGCACCTTGATGCGGACCACCGGCTTGACCCCGGCCGGCGCCTCGGCCGGGTCGCGGTCGCGCCAGCGGCCGTCATATTTCGGCGCCCGCTTCTCGGCCATCGCCTTTTCGCGCATCTCCGCCAGTTCTTCCGGCGAGGCATAGCAATAATAGGCGAGCCCGCGCGCCACCATCTCGTGGGCGACCTCGGCGTGGCGCCCGGCGCGGGCGAACTGGAACAGCGGCTCGCCCTCCCAATCGATCCCCAGCCAGTTCAGCCCGTCGAGAATCGCGCCGATCGCCGCCTCGGTCGAGCGTTCGCGATCGGTGTCCTCGATCCGCAGCAGCATCTTGCCGCCCATGTTGCGCGCGAACAGCCAGTTGAACAGCGCCGTGCGGGCGCCGCCGATATGGAGGAAGCCGGTCGGCGACGGAGCGAAACGCGTTACGACGGTCATGGGCAGGAAGTCCGGTTGTTCTGACGACGAGAGAGCGGCATCCGTATCCGGCGGGCACGGCAGCCTTCGAGGCGTGGCTGTAGCAGATTGCGCCCGCCGCCAAAAGCCGAACCCGGCGTTTTCTGACCCCGCGCCCACCGGAGGGCGGGACAACGGCCGATGCAGTGGGTGAGCGTGATCGAACAGTCGAGGAGGAGTGAAGCCGCCGCCGGCACCGTTCGCGGGCGACGCAGGCGCGGCGCGGGCGCGGTGCAGGCGCGGCGCGGGCGCGGTGCGTGCCGACCCGCGTCGCGTGGCCGCGGGTAATGCGGTCGGGATCGAGCGGCACGGCATTGGTCGGCTGCCCCAAGGCCCGCGCCGTTCGCCGCCGGTCGTCGAACGGCTGGAAGCTGTAAGCTTGGCATATCCGCCCACCGCGAACAGCACTCCGCCTGCCCGGGCCACCACAAGCCTCACATCGGACAAACCGTCGGCGAGGGCTTTCTTCCCACACGCATTGCGGGCATAGTCGACCTTGCGACCGATCGCCCCCGCGTCCCGCTCTCCGGCGTGGGGTCGAGCGGCACCGCGACCCGGAACAAGGCGCGGCTGGTCATGGGTGAACCGCGCGAACCCGACATTGACAGCAAGGTCCGCATCGAACCGACGCGGCCACGGTTGCTTCATTCCCACGGCGATATGCTTCGCCGACAATCGCTGGCGGCGCTGAGCCAGCTCCCCGACGCGCTGACCGCGCTTCGCCTCTATCTGACCGACGCGCCGCACATCCTCGCCCAATCCGCCGCGCGCGAGTTTGCCGTCACCTGGCAGGCGCCGTGGCTGGCGATCGGCTTTACGCTCGGCATTCTCGCCTACTACGCCCTGCCCCGCGAACCGCAGATCTGGGCGGTTGCCGCGCTGTCTGTCGCTCTGACCGGCATCGCGGTCGCGGTCCGTCGGCGCGGCCACGCCGGCCTTGCCGTCTCCGTGCTGGCGGCGATGGCCGCAGGCCTGTTCCTGGCGACGCTGGAAACGGTCCGCGTCGCCGCCCCACGCCTCGACTTCGAGCGCACCGTCGAAATGACCGGCCGGGTCGAGGCAGCCGAGCCGACCGAGCGCGGCGGCACCCGCCTGACGCTCGCCGTCCTGAGCATGACCTCGCGCGGGCTGTCGCCCGCCAATGTGCCGCAACGGGTCACCGTCGGGGTGACGGCACGCGGGTTTCAGACCGGAATCGGCCGCGAGCTGCGGCTCAAGGCGCGCCTGCGGCCGCCGTCCGGCCCGGTGCTGCCGGGTGGCTACGATTTTGCCCGCACCGCCTTCTTTCAGGGCCGTGGCGCCTCGGGCTATGGCCTCGGCAAGCCGGTCGACATCACCCCGAAGGCTGGAGTCCCCGGGCTCGGCTTCGCCGCGTCGATCGAGGCCGCGCGCCGCGACATCGCCGCGCGGGTGGTGGCAACGCTCGGCGCCGGACGCGGCGAACTCGCCGCCGCGCTGTTGGTGGGAGACACAGGCCCATTGCCGGCCGCCGCCAGCGCGTCGCTGCGCGCCTCCGGGCTCTATCACGTCCTGTCGATCTCCGGGCTGCACATGGCCATGGTCGCCGGCCTGATCCTTGCCGCCCTGCGCGGCCTGATGGCGTTGTCGCCGACGATCGCGCTGGCCTATCCGACCAAACGCATCGCCGCAGCCCTGGCGCTGGTCGCCACGGCCCTCTACCTGCTGCTCTCCGGCGCCGCCGTCGCCACGCAACGCTCCTGGGTGATGATCGCCATCGTGCTGATCGGCCTGATGGTCGAGCGTCCGGCCCTCAGCCGACAGGGCGTCGCCATCGCAGCGATGGCCGTGCTCGCCATCAGCCCGCATGCCGCCCTCGATCCCGGCTTCCAGATGTCGTTCCTCGCCGTCATTGCCCTGGTCGCGCTGTGGGAGCGCCAGCGACCGACGCCACCCCAGCGTCCGCGCGGTCGACTGGCAGCGCTCGGCGGCTGGATCCGACGCCACATCGGCGAATCCCTCGCCACATCCGCCATGGCCGGCCTCGCGACCGCGCCGATCATCGCCGAGGTGTTCTATCGCGGCGCGCCCTATTCGGTGATCGCCAACATGCTGGCGCTGCCGATCATCGGGCTCGTCATCATGCCGATGGCCATCGTCGTGCTGATCGCCATGCCGTTCGGCCTGGATCCACCTTTCATCGCGCTGATGGACGCCGGCATTCAGGTGATGCTGGCGATCTCCGATGCGGTCACGGCCCTGCCCGGCGCCGACGGCATGGTCGGGCGCATCCACGCCCTCGCCGCGCCGCTTGCTGTCGCCGGCATCATCTGGATCGCGATGATGCGCCAGCGCTGGCGCTGGTACGGGATGGCGCCGATCATGGTCGCGGCGCTGCTGGCGCCCTTCGGCCCCCGCCCGGATGTCCTCATCGCCGCCAACGGCACCCTCGTCGCCGTCCGCGCCGCCGAAGGCCGGCTCGATTTCTCCGGAGCCAAGACCGACCGCTTCGCCGCCGGCATCTGGCTGGCCTCGGACGCCGATCGGCGCACGCCGGCAAGCCCGAACCTCGCCCGCGGGTGGCAATGCGACGCGCTCGGCTGCGGTCACGATCTCACCCCGCGCTCCCCGGCGCCAGACGGCGGAGCCAACGCCGGCCGGATCGTCGTCATCGAGCATCCGGCCGCCTTCGAGGAAGACTGCCGCCTTGCCCGGATCATCGTCACCCGGCTCACGGCACCCGCCGCCTGCGCGCGCGCCGGCGCCGACGTGTTCGACCGCGACCGCCTTGCCCGCCTTGGCGCCATCGGCCTCAGCCTCGACGGAGACGGCAAGATCACCGGCGTGGAAACCGCCCTGCCCCGCCATGACCGGCCCTGGACGCCGCCACGCCCCGCCGCTCCGGCCGCGCCCCACCCCCAGACCGAGCCGCGCGAGCCACTTCCGGATCCGACGACCGCACCCGACGAGCCGCCGGACCACACCAACGCTGCCACAGGTGATGAACCAAGCGACGAGCCACCGGGCGAATGACGAAAGCGCCAGCCTACCGGCAGCATCGCCAAACCGCGGCGGTGGACCCGGATCGAACGCGATTGCCAACACGCCGCCCTCCCATCACGCCTGGGCCTACCAGACCCTGAAAACCGCACGGGCCCAATTCAGCCGCACCCTGCCACGCCCTACGGCGGCGCGCGGACGGCGGTCACGCACAGCCGCAGGCGTCCAGTGCCGCCGCGACGCGCACGCGCCGCCATCGACCGCAGCCTGCCTCGCGCCGACGACCCAAGCCGCAACTGCCGCACCACCTCCAAAGCGGAGCCGTAGCAAAGGCAGCACCGTCCGCCCCCCGGAAACGCGAAATGCGCTTTCGAGACCAGTGATCGCGAGACAATCGGATGGCGATACGTCAGTAACGTCGGATCAATCCGACCAGCCGTCCCTGAATCTTGACCCGGTCCGGACCGAAAATCCGCGTTTCATACGCTTGGTTGGCCGCTTCCAGCGCCACCGACGCGCCGCGCTTGCGCAGGCGCTTCAGCGTCGCCTCCTCCTCGTCGACCAGGGCAACGACGATGTCGCCGCTGTCGGCGGCGATCTGCCGCTTGATCAGCACGGTGTCGCCATCGAGGATGCCCGCGTCGATCATCGAGTCGCCGCGAACCTCGAGCGCGAAATGTTCCCCGTTGCTCAGCATGTCGACCGGAACCGGGATCGAGTGGGTGTGGTTCTGGATCGCCGAGATCGGCGTGCCGGCGGCGATCCGGCCCATCACCGGAATGGAAACCACCGGCAACCGCTCCTCGTCGCGCACGGCCGGCCGCACCTTGCCGAGGGTTCCCTCGATCACATTCGGCGAGAACCCCTTCGCCCGGTTCGACGCAAGGCTCGGCTGCACCGACTCCGGCAGACGCAGCACTTCCAGCGCCCGCGCCCGATTCGGCAGCCGCCGGATGAATCCGCGCTCTTCCAGCGCCGTGATCAGCCGGTGAATGCCGGACTTCGAGCGCAGGTCCAGCGCATCCTTCATCTCGTCGAACGACGGCGGCACGCCGCTTTCCTTGAGGCGCTGATGAATGAACATCAGCAATTCATGTTGCTTTCGGGTCAGCATCTGCCCCAATCCCCCTATGATCGCCCGGCGGCTTCTCAGCCTTGAGTCGCCCTGACGTACAAATCACGAACATTTTCTACATGTTCCTTACCTGTTCCGCAAGCGAAAATTGCTCGAAGCATTCGTTTCGCCGGGCCTGGATGGTAGTGCCGTCGGCCGTGTTCGGACGAGGCAATTTCTGGCTTCGGTGGCCTAAGTCGCGCGCTCGTTGCACCGTTCTGGTCGATTGGGGAAGCGAGCCCTAATCCGGATTGATCAGGCGCGATCTGGCTCCAGCGCGGCGGATCTGGCAACGGGCGGGCGCTCCGTGGCGCCGGAGCTTGCTGTGGCGCGTTCATTGAGGCGCGCGAGCGGACCGGACCGAGCGGTTGGACGGCGGGATCGGGCAACGCCGCGATCGTCGGCGTCTTGCCCAACGAGCAGGTTACGACACGCCTGTTTCCCGCCATCCCCTTGGAGCGGAACGATGAATGCAGGCGAGGAACCGTCACGGCAAGTGCACGGCGCAGCGGTCGGGTGGCCTATCGGCGGATGCGTGGATGCCCCGTTTCAGGTCGGAACATCCACGCCGTGGCTTGCCGCCGCGTCCCGGACCATGGCTTGCCGCCGTGGCGACCGATCAGCGGGAGGAAGAGCGCGCCGATCAAGATCTCCAGCAAACCGAAGGATATCAAGCGGCTAGCCCAGCGCCTAGCCAAAGAGGCCCGGGTCCGCATTCGACCCAAGCGAATACGTGTTTTTGATTATAATCATCCCGCGGGATCAATTATCGCGGCCCTTGGCGCAACTGCGAATCGTCCGTCGCGCCGGTCGCCTGGGACCTGGCCGGTCCCCTGATGGTCTTCTTCTCTAAACCGATCGCGAGACAGGCGCCTTTGCGCGTCACCGCTTCGGCAGGAACAGGATATCTTCCATGCCGATCCCGCCAAGGACGTGGATCGCCGAGGCGATGGCGAACAAAACCGCCGAAACCAGCGTCGTCCACAGCATCTTCTTCAGCAACATCGGTTGGGCCGGTGCCGAGGCGGTGGTGCCCGGGACAACCTCGCCGGCCTCCTCCTGGGTGCGGACACGGATTGGCAGGATCGTGAACAGCGTGATCCACCACATGACGAAGTAGATGGCGAGAAGCGTCGAAATCTGCATGGGGCGTTCCGGTTGGCCGATTAGCGTATCCTATCGCCGACGACCGGCAAAGAGAAGCCCCAAGCGCCATCCGTGCCGTGTCGGCGGCTTTCCCTGCTTTGGCCTCTCATGGCCGCGCGGCGGCAGGGCACCCGTCATCGTCCGGCGAGCCCCCGACGCACCGTGGCCCGCGTGGGTGCTTCCCACACGGGCCATCCGGAGACGTTCAGGCTGTCGAGCCGGCGCCGGTTCAGTAGCGCGAGCGGCAGACGCGGCGGGTGCCGATATAGTCGCCGTAGCGGTTGTAGCGCTCCTCGGTGTAGCAGGCGCGGCGCGGGCGAACGATGACTTCTTCCTCGGCGACGTAGTGCGGCCGGGTGGCGGCGCCGATGATCACCGGGGCGATGAAGCCGGTGGCGACGCCGGCGGCGAAGGCGTGTTCCGGACGCCAGCCGGCTTCGGCGGTGCTGCTGGTCGATACAGTCGCGGTGAAGGCGGTCAGGGCGGCGAGGGTGGCGAAAGCGAGGGTCTTGAGCGAGGTCATTGTTCGTCTCCGGTTCGATCTGGTCTTGAAGGTCCGTGCCGGCCTTCTTGACCATTGGTCGCCGGAGCGGCGAAACCGGTTCAAGGAATTTTGCCGAAAGTGCACTTTTCGCGACCGATGCCTGCATGCGCTGTCCGCATCTGTCGCCGTTGGAAACGAAAACGCCGCCGGTGCGGCCGGCGGCGTCAGCAGGAGAGCGATCAGGGGAAGCGATCAGGCCTGTTCCAGCTCGACCAGGGTGCCGAGGAAGTCCTTGGGGTGCAGGAACAGCACCGGCTTGCCATGGGCGCCGATCTTGGGCTCGCCATTGCCGAGGATGCGGGCGCCCTCGTTCTTCAGCCGATCGCGGGCGGTGAAGATGTCGTCGACCTCGTAGCAGACGTGATGAATGCCGCCGTCGGGGTTCTTCTCGAGGAACTTGGCGATCGGGCTCGCCTCGCCCAGCGGCTCGAGCAGTTCGATCTTGGTGTTGGGCAGGGTGATAAACACGACCGTGACGCCGTGCTCCGGCTGCGGCAGCGGATCGGACACATCGGCGCCGAGCGTATCGCGGTAGAGCGCAGTGGCGGAATCGAGGTTCTTCACCGCGATGGCTACGTGATTGAAACGACCGATCATCATGGGTCTCCCACACAGGCGGACCCACGACACCGGACCCGCTCACCTTGAATAGCGCCAGCGGGGCCATCGCTCAATCGCGAGCGCTGGCCGCGCCTGAAACCGGGCTTTCGGCCCAAGCCGCGCCGATCGGGCCACGCGGTCCGGACGGCGGCGATCCATCGCTCATACGATATGGGCGATGACGTTGCATATAGGCTTTTTGCCCCAGGCCTCGTTGACGGCGCTGCGGACCGCGCGCTTCACCGCGTCGTTGACCGCGTCGCTGTCCTTGCGGCGGGCCTTGGGGAAGCCCTCGATGACGCCGCGGGCCGCATCGATGACGATCTCGGTGAACGGCACGGCGCGGGCGTTGATCTTCGGCAGCCCGATCAGCGCCACCTTCGGATCGCCGAGAAGCGTGCCCTTGGCGTCGACGACATAGGTGACGGTGACCGTGCCGGCGAACGACGCCTTGCGGCGCTCGCCGACGCCCGACATCTCGGGATCGATCACCAGATGGCCGTCGCGGAACACCCGGCCGGCGAAGGCCTCGTCGATGATCTCGGGATGGCCGGGCGCCAGGCGGACGATCGCGCCGTCCCTGGCCATCACCACGTCCTTGACGCCGCAGGCGCGCGCCAGCTTCTCGTGGGCGTTGAGGTGCAGCGCCTCGCCATGGACCGGAATGCAGATGCGCGGCCGCACGGCGGCGAACATGCGCGCCAACTCCTCGCGGCGCGGATGGCCGGAGACGTGCACCAGCGCATCGCGATCGGTGACGATGTCGATATGCTTGGTGGCCAGGCCGTTGATGACCTTGTTGACCGACTTCTCGTTGCCGGGAATGGTGCGCGAGGAGAAGATCACCACGTCGCCCTTCGACAGCGCGACCGACTTGTGCTGATCGTCGGCGATGCGCGAAAGCGCGGCGCGCTCCTCGCCCTGGCTGCCGGTGCACAGCGCCACCACCCGGTCGCGCGGCAGGTAGCCATAGGCCTCCTCGTCGAGGAATTCCGGCAGGCCGTCGAGCATGCCGAGTTCGCGGGCGACATCGATGGCGCGGCGCATGGCGCGGCCGATGACGACGACCTGACGGTCGGCGGCAAGGGCGGCCTCGCCGACCGAGCGGATGCGGGCGATGTTGGAGGCGAAGGTGGTGACGGCGACACGAGCCTTGGCGGTGCGGATGATCTCGGCCAGGGTGCGGCCGACATCGGCCTCGCTCGGGCTGATGCCATCGCGCACCGCGTTGGTCGAATCGCCGACCAGCGCCAGCACGCCGGCATCGCCGAGGCGGGCCAGCCGGTCGAAATCGGTGCGGTTGCCGACGACCGGGGTCTCGTCGATCTTCCAGTCGCCGGTGTGCAGCACCGTGCCGAGCGGCGAGTGGATGGCCAACGCCACGGCATCGGGAATCGAGTGGGCGACGCCGAGGGCCTCGACCTTGAACGGCCCGAGATCGAGGACGTCGCCGACATCGAAGCGGATGATCTTGATCTTCGGCGCACCCGGCTCGCTCGCCGCCTTGGCCTCGAGCAGGCCGGCGGAGAACGGCGTCATGTAGACCGGCACCTTGAGCTGCGGCCACAGCGTCAGCAGCGCGCCGAAATGGTCCTCATGCGCGTGGGTGATGATGATGCCGCGCAGGTTCGGGCGCTCGTCGACGGCGAACCGGATGTCGGGGAAGACGAGATCGACGCCCGGCTCGTTCAGCTCGCTGGCGAACGTCACGCCGCAATCGACCATGATCCAGTCGCGCGCGTCCTCCGGCCCGGTGCCGTAGAGCGCGCAGTTCATGCCGATTTCACCAACCCCGCCGAGCGGGAGAAATACCAAGTCGTGATCCGTGTCAGCGCGACGCGCCATGCCTTAACCTCGGTTCGGGCCCGTTGTCGGGCCGAGCAAAAACACATCACCGGCTGAAATCGTCTCGCGGTGACCCTCAGACAGTTCCAGGATCAGCTGACCGTCGCGGTCGAGCGCGGCAAAGCGGCCGTGCAATTCGCGATCGTGCAGCCTGACCCGGATCGGATCGCCAAGGCCGCGGCATGCCGCCAGCCAGCGCTCCCGGATCCGGGCGAAATCGGTGCCGCGCCGCCAGGCGCGGAGGGCCTGGTCGACAGCCTCAACCAGATGAGCAAACAGGATATCCGGCGCAACCGTCAGTCCGCAAGCCGCAAGGCTGGTCGCCGGGGTTTCTGATTGCTCCGGCGCATGCCGACAGTTGACGCCGATCCCGATCACCACGACCGTGCGGCCGTCGGGCAGGCCCTGGCTTTCAAGCAGGATGCCGGCCACTTTCATGCCGTCGAGCAGCAGATCGTTGGGCCACTTGATGCGCAGGCGCTCACCTTGCCCAGTTGCCCGGGCGGCAGCCTGCTGCAGCGCTACGGCGACAACCATCGGCAATTGCCCAAGGCACGCCGGCGGCGCCGGGTTGGTCAGCAGCAGCGAGGCGTAGAGATTGCCGGGCTCGGACACCCAGAGGCGGCCGCGGCGACCGCGGCCCGACTGCTGCCGGTTGGCGGTGACCCAGAGCGGGCCGGCCTCGCCGGCGCTGGCGCGGGCGAGGCATTCGGCATTGGTGGATCCGACGGTGTCGAGGGCAAGATGGCGATAGCCGCCGCCGAGTTCGACGCCCCTGCCCTCGCCCATCCGCTCAGAACAACGACTTGGCGGCGCGGGCCGATGCCTCGATCAGCGGGTTGCCGAAGACGACGAACAGCAGGACGAAGGCGACCGAACCGGTCAACACCACCTTCTGCTCCATCGGCATGGGCTCGAAGGCCGCGACCGGCTGATCGAAGAACATGATCTTGATCAGGCGCAGGTAGTAGTAGGCGCCGATGGCGGAGGTGATGATGCCGAGGATGGCGAGCGTCCACAGCTTCTGCTCGACGGCGGCGCCGAACACCGCGAACTTGCCGTAGAAGCCGGCGAGCGGCGGGATGCCGATCAGCGAGAACAGCAGGATCGCCAGCGACCAGGCAACGGCCGGATGGGTGCGCGACAGGCCGGCGAGTTCGCTCATGTCCTCGACCATGCCTTCCTTGCGCCGCAGCGACAGGATCACGGCGAAGGCGCCGAGCGTCATGGCGAGGTAGATGGTCATGAACAGGATGACGCCCTCGACGCCCTTGGCGGTGCCGGCGGCGAGGCCGACCAGGGCGAAGCCCATGTTGGCGATCGACGAATAGGCCATCAGGCGCTTGATGTTCTTCTGGCCGATGCCGGCGAAGGCGCCGAGGGTCATCGAGGCAATGGCGATGAACACCACCACCTGCTGCCACTGCGCCGTCGCCGGGCCGAAGCCGTCGACGACGATGCGCAGGAACATGCCCATGGCGGCGACCTTCGGCGCGGCGGCGAAGAAGGCGGTGATCGGCGTCGGCGCGCCTTCATAGACGTCCGGCGTCCACATGTGGAACGGCACGGCCGAGATCTTGAACGACAGGCCGGCGAGGACGAACACCAGGCCGAAGACGAAGCCGACACCGGCGCCGTTGGCCTTGATGCTGGCGGCGATGCCGGCAAAGCCGACATGCCCGGTGAAGCCGTAGATCAGCGAGGCGCCGTAGAGCAGCATGCCCGACGACAGCGCGCCGAGAACGAAGTACTTCAGGCCGGCCTCGGTTGAGCGCAGGTTGTCGCGATTGAAGGCGGCGATGACGTAGAGCGCCAGCGACATCAGCTCGACGCCCATGTAGAGGGCGATCATGTCGCGGGCCGAAACGATGATGCCCATGCCGACGGTGGCGAGGACCATCAGGATCGGCAGCTCGAAGCGGTCAAACTTCTCGGCGCGGGCAAAGCCGATCGACATGGCAATGGCGATGGCTGAACCGCCGACCGACAGGATCTTGATGAAGCGGGCGAAGCTGTCGAGCACAAAGCTGCCGCCGAAGGTCGTGCCGTAAGGCGGCGCCACGACGAGCAGGCCAAGGACGAAGACGAGCAGCGCGATGGCGAGCCCGGTGATGGTGCTGGTCGACTTCTCACCGAGAAACGCGCCGATCATCAGCAGCACCATGGCGCCGACGGCGAGCAGGATCTCCGGCAGCGCCGGCATCAGAACGGGAAGCGGGACGGACGTCATCGCGCGGGCCTTTTCGTGAACTCTCGAACCGATCGCATCGCAGCCGATGCGCGCGGCTCTCGTTTCCCTGTTTCATACCGGGGCTGCGGATGCTGACGCATCCGGCCCTGAACAAATGCCGTCTTCCCGACGACCGACCGAGGCATGCGATGCATCGGCGGCCGGCGAGACCGGCATGCGGAATACCAGGGAGCATTGCCGATGCCCCAGGTATCACGAGCTTCGTCCGACCGCGCCGGGCGACACGGCAGGAGCCCGCTCTACACGTGCCGCCCGCGTCCCGAAAGGCGCGAACGGCGGTCAAATGACGTTGCGACCGCCCAACGTAGCGACTGCCCAGATCCGAGCGCGCCAAGGCGGCGCGGCCGGCCAGGGCAATTCGTCAGTTCAGCAACATCGCGGTCTTGCCGGCGGCGGCGATCGCCGCCTTGTAGTCCGAGATCAGCTTCTCGAGCGACGCCGACGTGACGTTGAAGACCGGCATCGGGTAGACGCCGTAGAAGATAGTGAAGAACACCAGCGGCGCCAGGATCACCTTCTCGCGCAGTGTCAGGTCGGACAGCGACTTGACCGCCGACTTGACGACCTCGCCCCACACCACCTGACGGAACAGCCACAGGGCATAGCAGGCCGAGAGGATGACGCCGGAGGTGGCGAAGAACGCGATCCAGGTGTTGCGCTTGAAGGCGCCCATCAGCGTCAGGAACTCGCCGACGAAGCCCGAGGTGCCCGGCAGGCCGACATTGGCCATGGTGAACACCAGGAAGGCCAGCGCGTACCACGGCATCCGGTTGGCGACACCGCCATAGGCGGCGATCTCGCGGGTGTGCAGGCGGTCGTAGACGACGCCGACGCAGAGGAACAACGCGCCGGAGACGATGCCGTGCGACAGCATCTGGAACACCGCGCCCTGCACGCCCTGGATGTTGAGAGTGAAGATGCCCATGGTGACGAAGCCCATGTGGGCGACGGACGAATAGGCGATCAGCTTCTTCATGTCCTCCTGCACCATCGCGACGAGCGAGGTGTAGATGATCGCCACGACCGACATGGTGAACACCAGCGGCGCGAACATCTCGGAGGCCACCGGGAACATCGGCAGCGAGAAGCGCAGGAAGCCGTAACCACCCATCTTCAGCAGGATACCCGCAAGGATGACCGAACCGGCGGTCGGCGCCTCGACGTGGGCATCCGGCAACCAGGTGTGCACCGGCCACATCGGCATCTTCACCGCGAACGAGGCGAAGAATGCGAGCCAGAGCCAAATCTGAACGTTGGTGTCGAACCCGCCCGATTGCGCAAACGCGGTCAGCGCCGGGATGTTCGAGGTGTGCGCGGTTGCAATCATATAGACGATCGCAACCAGCATCAGCAGCGATCCCAGCAGCGTGTAGAGGAAGAACTTGAACGCCGCATAGACGCGCCGCTCACCGCCCCAGACGCCGATGAGAATGAACATCGGGATGAGGCCGGCTTCGAAGAAGATATAGAAGAGGATGATATCCTGCGCGCAGAAGACGCCGATCATCAGCGACTCCAGGATCAGGAACAGCACCATGTAGGAGCTGACCTGCTTTTCGATCACCCAACTCGCGAGGATGCAGATCGGCGTCAGAAACGTGGTCAGCATCACAAGCGACATCGCCAGCGTGTCGACGCCCATGGCGTACGAGGCGCCGAACGCCCACGGAATGCTCTCTTGCAGCTGGTATGCCGGATTGCGGAAATCGAACGCCGCGAACGCAAACAGCGACGCCACGAACGTCGCGACCGTGATCAGCAGCGTCAACAGCTTGACGCCGTTGTCGTAGCCGACGTTTTCCCCTCGCGCCGACGCGCGCGAGAGTAGGATGAGCAGCGCACCCGCCGCCGGCAGGAACGTGACAATGGAAAGGATGGGCCAGCCAGCCACGATCTCGCTCATCGGCCGCCTCCGATGCCAGCAAGGATCGCATAGGCGCCAAACGCCACCGCCGCGATCAGCATGATGAAGCTGTAGTGGTACACAAAGCCCGTCTGCAGGCGGCGCAGATTGCGCGAGAAGAAGTTTGACGTGGCGGCGACGCCATCGGGACCGAGTCCGTCGATGAGCTTCTGATCGCCCACCTTCCAGAAGAGATCGCCGAGCGCGCGCGCGCCTTTGACGAAGATGAAATCGTAAATCTCGTCGAAGTACCATTTGTTGTAGAGGAAGGCCCAAACCGGCCCACCCGCCATCGCCTTCGCCGCGCCTGGCTTCCAAAGATAGAAGAACACCGCGAAGATGAAGCCGGTGACGGTGACCGTCAGCGGCGCCCAGATCACCCAGGCCGGGAAGTCGTGATGGCCTTCGCCATGCGCGAGCGGCACGATGTGGTTCCAGAACGCTGTCGCGTGCTCGCCCAGGAAGTACGGCGCGAAGATCGCGCCCGCTGC